>JAJPJL010000053.1 GCA_021324255.1 Bacillota bacterium | reverse complement strand
CGGGGCGGCGGTGGTGGTCGCGAATCACGTCAGCTGGCTCGATCCCATCATCCTGCCCCTCGTGATGCCGCGCAAACCCGCGGTGCTCTCCATGGCGGAGCTGTGGCAGATGCCGGGCGTCCGGCTCGTGATGCGGGCGTACGGCCCGCTCGCGATCCCGGTGCGCCGGGGCGCGGTGGACACCGGGGCGCTCAGGCGGTCGCTCGCCGCCCTCCGCGAAGGTCGCCTGCTGATTGTGTTCCCGGAGGGCGGCATCAGCGCGGACGGCCGCCTGCGGCCGTTTCAACGGGGCGCCGCGCTCCTCGCCCACCGCGCCGGCGTTCCGCTCGTGCCGGCCGCCATCCTGGGCACGCGCGAGGCGCTGCCGCTCGGCCGCCTGGTGCCGCGGCCGCGGCGCATCGTGGTGCGCATCGGCACCCCGGTGGCCGTGCGCGGCGACACGGCCGCGGATCTGGAACGGGCGAACGGCGAGGCGGCGGCGCAGATCATCGCGCTCAGCGCGGCGCCGTAACCGCGGGGCGGCGTCAGCGCCGCCGCGGCGTGCGCGGTGACCGGCGCCGCACGCGGCGGACGAGTTCCTCCAGCCAGCGGGCAAACCCCGAGGGCTGCCGGTGATCCAGGCTGCGCTCGAAGCTCTCGAGCGCCGCGCGTAGTCCGACGTCCCGGCCCGCAGCCTTGCTCATGATCCACTTGTGGTCCGCGAGGTAGACGAACACGTCGCCGGCCGACCGGCCGGGAAACGACCGCCGGAGGCGCTTGAACACGGCGTCCTGCGCGGCGGGCAGGTACACGCGCGTGTACCATTCGCGCGCCGCGGCGCGCAGCGACCCCCGGCCACGCTGCCGCGCGACGTCCTCGATCCACCGCTGCAGCTTCGGGTACTGGCCGACCTCGTGGAGCACGATCGATGTGATGCCGGTGCGCTGCTCGAACAACACACGCTCCCGCGCCACGACGTCCTCCGGCCGGCGCGCTTCCGGCAGGTACACGACCACCTCGGCGTCGACATCGCGCGCTCCCACCAGCGCGGCCGCGGCCACCCGGTGGTGTCCGTCCGCGACGAAGTACTCGTGCCCGATCCGGTAGAGCAGGACCGGCGGCAGCACCTCGCCGCGATTGAGCGCGGCCACGAGCCGCTTGACGCGCGACGGGGTCAGGCCGCGCCCGGCGCGAAGGCCCAGAGGAAAGTACCGCGCGCGTCCCACGCTCCCCACGATCTCGTCCAGCGGGACCTGCGTCACGCCGATGGGGCGCGCCGTGAGCGCGCCGAGCGCGCGTTGCACCTCCTCGAATTCCTTGAAGCGGCGCGGCCCCCTCATGGCTGGCCGCGGCCGATCGGCAGGACGACCGAGCGAAAGGCGTTGACGACCTCGGTGCGTCCGATCACGGTAATGCGCGCCCCCTTGGAGACGTAGGAGAGATGGTTGTGGCCGTGGACGAAGTAGCGCGGCCGCAGGCGGCGCAGGATGCTGTGAAATGCGCGAAACCCGACGTGGGCCCGGTCCCGGCCGTCATGGATCCCGTGCGGGGCCGCGTGCGTCATGACGACGTCGACGCCGCCGGCCCGCCAGACCGCGGGACGGAGGCTCAGCACGCGCCACCACATTTGACGCTCCGTGAGCTGCACGCCCTCCCCGTTGTACCACATGCTCCCCTCGAGCCCGGCGACCCGGAGCCCGGCGACCCGAACGAGGCGGCGGTCGACATCCTCGCCGGGCAGCCGGCGGTCGCCGTAGCGCCCGTCGTGATTGCCGCGCACGTAAAGCAGCGGCACTCGAAACCGGTCCGCGAGCGCTTCGAGGTAGTCGGGCGGCAGGTCGCCGCATGACAGGATGACCCGGACGTCGGCCGTGGACTCGGGCCGGTCGTCGGAGAGGAGGCGCTCGTCGATCTCGTCGCTGACGGCGAGAATAGTTCCGGCCGCGCCGCTCGCCGCTCGCGCTCGGGTCGCGGCGCCTACCACTGAACCCGGGCCAGGCCCTCCGGCTGCCACGTCATCCTACACTCCGGAGACATCCGCGCGAGCCGCTCGATGATCGCGCGGCCCGCGTCGCCGCTGGCGAGGGTGGGTGTCCCCCGGCGCGGCCGCGGAGCGCCGTATCCCAGGATGACCGGGTAGAGGCTGATCGCCTCCAGGGTTCCCCCGTCGAACCGGCACACGGGCACCACAGACTCCCAGTAGCGGGCGTCGCTTGCAAACCCGCCGCGGGCCGCCCGCGCGTCAAACAGGTCGGCGGGCGTTGCCGTGG
The DNA here is from genome assembly GCA_021324255.1 of Bacillota bacterium. GTDB lineage: Bacteria > Sysuimicrobiota > Sysuimicrobiia > Sysuimicrobiales > Segetimicrobiaceae > JAJPIA01. Next base: position 19,959 of record JAJPJL010000053.1, on the reverse strand, counting down.
GCGCCAGGCCGAGCCGCTCGTAGAAGTCGGCCGGTTGCCGCTCGAGGACCTCGTTTTGAAAGATGAAGTTGCCGAGGCTGTAAAAGATCGGCTTCCCGCGGTAGATTTCCACGCCGCGCAACAGATGCGGCCCGTGGCCGAGCACCGCGTCCGCGCCTGCGTCCACAGCGGCGCGGCAAAACGCGGTGACGAACTCCGCGGGCTCCTCCGGGTCGTCCCCCGCCATCTCGTGAGCGTGCACGCTGACGAACACCCAATCGGCCTGGCGGCGGGCGTCACGGATCCACTGCAGGTTCCCCTCGAGGTCTCCGGCGTGAGGGCTCGTGCGCACCCCCTCCGGCGAGCCCGCGCAGAACGCGCGGTCGAACAGCGTCACCGTGCCCTCGGGGTCCGGGCGCTGGAACCCAAGCTGCACCGTGCGCGCGCGGACCGCGCCGAGGCGCAGCCGGTCGTGCACGGCGACCAGCTGCGCGAGCGTGTCCGGGTCGACCGTGATCGTCGTCTCGTGCCGGAGCGGATTGACGCCGGGCCGGCCCTGGCAGTCCGCCCGCTGCGCCCCGGCGGGCGCGTGGGACGGGAACGAGCTCGTGACCGCGATCAGCGCGACGCGTCCCGCCGCGACATCGAGGTACCCGGGCGCGCGCGCTTCCGCAAGATGGCGTCCGATCCCGGCATACACCGCGTCGGCCCGGTCGAGCGTGGCCATGGTGCCGAGCAATCCGGCCTCGCCCCAGTCCGCCATATGGTTGTTTGCGGCGGCAAAGAGGTTGAACCCCATCGCCTTCAGATCATCGATGATCCGGGGACTGCCCACCACATAGGTGCCGCCGCTCGCCGCCTGCGGACTACCCAGATACTCGTGCAGCGTCCCTTCCAAGTTCGTGAACCGGACGTCGGCCGCGTGGAGCAGCGTCACGAGCGAGTGAAACGCCGGGTCGCGGGACTCCCCGATGCGCTTGGTCACGAGCGCGTCGCCGGTCGCGGCGAGGATGAGCGGATGCGGCACCGGGTCCCCTCCGTGCGCTCTGGTTAGAATTCCTGTCTCTGCCGCACCAGCTCAAGAAAGTACCGGTGCACGCGGGCATCGCCGCTGAGCTCGGGGTGAAACGATGATACGAGCAGGGCGCCCTGTCGCGCGAGCACCGGCCGGCTCTCAAGCGACGCCAGCACGTCGACATCGCGGCCCACCCTCTCCACGACGGGGGCGCGGATGAACACCGCGTGCAGGGCCGGCGGACCCAGCGCCGGCACGTCGAGATCCGTCTCAAACGAGTCAACCTGACGGCCGTAGGCGTTGCGCTGCACCTCGATGTCCATGAGCCGAAGCAGGGGCGGCTCCCCTCCGCCGGCCGCCCGGGCGAGCAAGATCATGCCGGCGCACGTCCCGTAGACCGGCATCCCCCGCTCCGCCCGCTCCCGGATGGCGCGGTCGAGCCCGCCCTCGACCATGAGCTTCCCCATCGTCGTGGATTCCCCGCCCGGGATGATGAGGGCATCCACACCGGCAAGGTCCGCCGTGGTGCGCACTTCCGGCGCTTCCACCCCGAGGTCCTGGAGGACCTTCCGATGCTCGCGTACGTCCCCCTGAAGCGCCAACACTCCGATCTTCATGGCCACCTGCCTCCGCCGCGGCGGTCTACCAGCCGCGCGTCTGCAACAACTCCGCCTCCGGCATCGATCGGATATCGAGGCCCTTCATGGGCTCTCCGATACCCTCGGACACCCGCGCGATGACGTCCGGATCGTTGAAGTGCGTCGTCGCCTCGACGATCGCCTTGGCGCGTTTGGCGGGGTTGTCCGACTTGAAGATGCCCGATCCGACGAAGTTACCGTCGCAGCCGAGCTGCATCATGAGCGCGGCGTCCGCCGGCGTCGCGAGGCCCCCCGCCGAGAAGTTGACGACCGGCAGCTTGCCGAGCGCGCGCGTCTCCACGACGAGCTCGTACGGCGCACCGAGCTCCTTGGCGACCGTCATCAGCTCCTCCTCGGGCGTTGCCTGGAGCTGGCGGATGCCGTCGAGTACGGCCCGCAGGTGGCGGACCGCCTCGACGACGTTGCCCGTGCCGGCCTCGCCCTTGGTGCGGATCATCGCGGCCCCTTCACCGATCCGGCGCAGGGCCTCGCCCAGGTCGCGGGCGCCGCAGACGAACGGCACCTTGAACACGTGCTTGTTGATGTGGTAGCGCTCGTCCGCCGGCGTGAGCACCTCGCTCTCGTCGATGAAGTCCGCGCCGATCGCCTCCAGCACCTGGGCCTCGACGAAGTGCCCGATGCGCACCTTCGCCATGACGGGAATCGTCACGGCGTCCATGATTTCCTTGACCTTGAGCGGATCGGCCATGCGGGCCACGCCGCCCTCTCTGCGAATGTCCGCCGGCACGCGCTCCAGCGCCATGACAGCGCATGCGCCGGCGTCTTCCGCGATCTTGGCCTGATCCGCCGTGGTCACGTCCATGATGACGCCGCCCTTGAGCATCTGGGCCAAGCCGCGCTTCAGCTTCGCCGTCCCAACGTCCGCCATGTCTCTCCTCCTGGTGTGATCTGATTCGAACTCATGCCGATTGACCGTCGAGTCCAAGCTGGCTCGCTACGTCCCGCAGCGCTCCGATGACAAAGCCGATGTGCTCGTCGAGCGGGACGCCGAGCTCCTCGGCGCTCCGGATGATGTCCTCGCGCCGGACGCCCCGGGCGAACGCCTTGTCTTTCATCTTTTTCTTGACCGCGGGGACATCGACGTCGGCGAGCGCCCGCGACGGTCGCACAAGCGCGACCGCGATCACGAACCCCGAGAGCTCATCCGCGGCGTACAGCGCCCGTTCCATCCGGCTCTCACGCGCCACGCCGCTGTAATCCGCGTGCGACAAGACGGCGCGGCAGATCGGCTCGGGCACCCCGTGCCTGCGGAGGAGATCCGCCCCGACAAACGGGTGCCCGGCCTCCTGCGACGGGTGTCGCTCGTAATCGATGTCGTGCAGCAGCCCGGCGAGGCCCCATGTCTCCTCATCCTCGCCGAACTTACGCGCGTACGCCCGCATCACCGCCTCCACGGCAAGCATGTGCTTCAAGAGGTTGCCGGAGGAGGTCTCTTCGGTCACTAGAACCCACGCCTCTTCCCTGGTCATCCTTATCCTTAGCGCCCCTACGTGTATATAGGTACTATCCTTGACAATCCCCTAGACCCTGCTATATTTCGTACAGTACGGCCCAAGAGTATGTCAATGTTACTAGGAACATAACCAAGGCCCGCCAGTACGCCGGAGGCATCCACCTGTGCGCATCGATCTAAATCGTACTAGTGACGTCCCGCTCTACCGGCAGCTTCACGCCTCTCTCGCGAGGTCGATCCGTGGCGGTGAGCTGGGCCCAGGGACGAAGTTGCCGTCCGTCCGAGCCATGTCGAGGGAATTAGGCATTAGCCTCATCACGGTGGTGCAGGCCTACGACGCCCTCGCCGCGGAAGGTCTGGTTCACGCCTCAGCCGGCCGCGGCACATTCGTGGGATGTCACCCGGCAGCCTGTTCGCCGGTGGATGATGCCGATGGCGACGCCGGCGACCAGGCCGGCGCCGACGAGTGGTTAGCATCGCTGCCGGTGTACCTGACCGCTCCGAGGATCTTCGAGATGGAATCGCTCCTGAAGTTCGCCCGGCGGCCCGATGTGATCTACCTGGCAAGCGGTACGCCGGACGCGACGCTGTTTCCGGTTCGCGCGATCGGGCGTATCTGGCATCGCGCCATGGTCGTCGAGGATCCTCGCTTTCTCCAGTACGGAAGTCCTCGAGGCGACGCCAACCTGCGCGCATGGATTGCGGGCCGGTGTGGCGCCTCCGGAATCCAGGCGCGCGCGGACGATGTGCTGATTACCTCGGGTGTTCAACAAGCGATCGATCTGGTGGCAAGAACCTTCGTCGGCCCCGGTGATTACGTGCTCGTGGAGAGCCCGACATTTCTCACGGCATTGGACATCTTCGGGGCGCGCGGAGCCAAGCTCGTGGGCGTACCCGTCGATTCGCGCGGGATCAGGATCGACATGGTCGCAACGCTCGTGGAACGGTTCCGCCCGCGGATGCTGTACACCATTCCGACCGCCCAGAATCCGACCGGCTCGACGATGGTCGAGGATCGCCGCCGGAGGCTCGCGGACCTTGCGCGGCGGCATAACATGCTCATCCTCGAGGATGACAGCTGCAGCGAGTTCACGTATGAGGGTGACGCGCCGCCTGCGGTCAAGGCGTTCGACAGCGGTGGTCACGTCATCTTCGTCAAGGGATTCTCGAAGACGGTGGTGCCGGGATTGCGGGTAGGCGGCATCGTTGCGCACAGCAGCGTCATGAGCAGGCTCGCGGAATCAAAGTCGGTCGCCGATCGCTTTGCGTCGACGCTGATCCAGCGCACGCTGTGGCGGTATCTCTCATCCCGGCAGTACGACCGCGATCTGGCGATGGCGCGGTCGGTGTACCGCAGGCGTCGGGACGCGATGCTGCGGGCGCTGGAGACGCATATGCCTGCCGAGGTCACGTGGACGCGTCCGGACGCAGGATTCAATCTCTGGGTGAACCTGCCACGATCCATCAGCCCTACAGAGGCGTTCGAAGGAGGCATGAAGGAGGGAGTCGCGTGCGGTCCAGGGCATCTCTTTATTCCGCACGTACCCCCTCCCGCTGGGGTGCGGCTATCATTTGCCGACAAACCTGAACATGTGATCGCCGAGGGAGTCCGAAGGCTTGCAACGGCCATCAAGCGGATCCAGGAACAAGGAAGCGGTAGGCTCCGGGAATCCGAGTTTGTGACGACCGTGTAGACCTCGTCATTGCATGAGAAGTTCGATCAAACGTTCGAGATCAGCCTCCGAGTAGTACGAGAACTGGATCGTTCCCTTCTTCCCAATGGGCACGATCGACACGCTTGTCGAATATTTTGCGCCTAGTTGCGCACCGAGGTCGATGAGCTCCGGATTCAGTTTTCGCGCGCGCCTATGCGATGTTTCACGTGAAACACTGCGAAGCCTGGAGCGCACGATCTCCTCGGTCTCCCGGACCGACAAACTCCTTTCCTCGATGAGCTTCCACGTCTCTAGCATGATGCCGGGTGCCGGGAGCGCGAGCAACGCCCGTCCGTGTCCCTCGGTTATCCTTCCCGAGCTGATTGCGGTCTGTATCTCCCCCGGCAACTCCAGCAATCGAAGGGCATTGCCGATTGCCGGCCTGCTGCTGCCAACCGCCTCAGAGATCTGTTCCTGCGTCATGCCAAAGTCGCTTGCGAGCCGCCGGTACGCCGTCGCCCGCTCGATGGGATCTAGATCTTCTCTACGAAGGTTCTCGATCAGTGCAAGCTCCAGCATTTCTTGGTCGGATAGCTCGCGCACGACAGCCGGCATGGTCGTGATGCCCGCGGCACGCGCGGCGCGCCACCTACGCTCGCCGGCCACGATTTCGTAGCCCGTCGCCGCGCGCCGAACGACGATGGGCTGAAGCACCCCATGACGCCGGACGGACGCCACGAGCTCGTCGAATTCGGGCCCACCAATCTCTCGCCGCGGCTGAAACGGATTCGGGACCAGCGACGATACGTCGATTTCCCCAACGGGTCCAATCGCTTCCTCGTACCCAGGTGCGCCTGGAATAAGCGAGCCGAGCCCTCTACCGAGGCCGCGTCTCATCACGGGTCATCACCCCTCTCGCGCGAATGGTGTGCGCCGCGTTCTGTGTGTGTTGCTTGCGAATCGATGCCGGCCGATGATTCGATGCCGGCTCGTGACCCTGCCTGATGGGCTCCGGGCGCGCCTATGGACAGGTCGTGGCCAGCCGGTGACCCCGATACGGGCGATGCCTCGTTCAAAGTATGGGCGCCGTCGACGCATAGCCCGAGGCGCCTCAGAATTTCTCGGGCGAGCGCGAGGTATGCCTCGGCTCCTCTGGATCCCGGGGCGTAGGTCATCACCGGTTGTCCATAACTCGGCGCCTCGGCGAGGCGTATGCTCCGAGGCACCTCGGTCTCAAGCACGAGGTTTGGAAAGTGCGCGCGAACGTCTGCTGCGACCTGCTCGGAGAGTTTCGTGCGCTGATCGACCATGGTCAACACGATCCCGGCCACGCCGAGCGCCGGATTGATGTGCCGCCTGATGAGTGCGATTGTCTCCATGAGCTGCGCAAGGCCTTCGAGCGCGTAGAACTCAGACTGAAGCGGGATGATGCAGCTTTCGGCGGCGGTCATGCCGTTGATCGTCAGGAGCCCGAGCGACGGCGGGCAATCGATGAGCAGGAAGTCATATTTTGGCTCCAAAAGACGGATAGCGGAGCGCAGCTTTGTCTCGCGCGCGATCTGGGCCACCAGCTCAACTTCTGCGCCGGCCAACCTGACGTCGGAGGGTATGATCCACAGGCGGTCCGTGGCCGTGCCCAGCACAGCCTCACCGGCAGGCACGGAACCGGTAATGACGTCATAGGTTGTTACCCGGAGACGTGTCTTGTCGATCCCGACGCCGCTCGTGGAATTTCCCTGAGGGTCCATGTCTACGAGGAGGACTTGCCGGCCAAGAAAGGCGAGGGATGCGCCGAGGTTGATCGCGGTGGTGGATTTTCCCACCCCGCCCTTTTGGTTCACGATCGCGAAGATGTGGCCCGTGTTGCGATGCTCCGTTCTGCGACGGTTGGTGGGATTGGAATCGCGACGCGATCAGCAGTTCCCTAGCTTTCAACAAATTCCTTCAGCCATGCGAAAAACCGGCGGCCAAGCAATGCCCAGATATGCACGTTTACCTGGGTATCTCTGCACCGGCCGATAGTATGTAAATACATTTGGACATATGTATGTAACTGTATAGCAGCGCTGCACATCATCAAGCGGCGAATCCTCTGTGACCCATGCATTATCGAATCGGATGCCGCTCCGCGACGCCAGGCCGCCGAGGATAATCAGGAGGGGTGGGCGCGGTCTTGCGCACGAGGATAATGGTGGCGCCCGGCGAGATGCTCGACGGCCGCAGCTCGGCCACCCCACCGAGACGGCACAACGCCGGCTGCGCCGCTTCGAGCTGACGCGCCCCTGCGGCGCCCTTCGGGAACAGGGCGACGCCCCCGGCGCGCAACAACGGAAGCGCGTACTCCACGAGGACCCGGAGGTCCGCAACGGCCCTCGCGGTCACCGCGTCATAGCGTTCGCGATGGGCGGGGCTTCGCCCAAGCAGCTCGGCGCGGGCGGCGACGATGTCGACGTTTTCGAGGGCCAGCTCCCGCACCGCGACCTCGAGAAACCCGGCTTTTCTCCGCGCCGCCTCGACGAGCGTGACGTGCGTGTCGGGATAACGCAGCGCAACCAGGAGACCGGGAACGCCGGCGCCGCTCCCCAGATCCGCCAGGAGCCCGGCGTGGGGGACCAGCGGAAGGACATCGAAGCCCCGCGCCACCAGGACGCGCGCGACATCCTCTCGCGATCGCGCACCGGTGAGACGGAGCCGATCGCTCCACGCGGCCACCATCTCGACGTACTGGCTCAGCCGGTCGAGGTGGTCTGCGGTGACGCCAAACCCGGCCGCGACAGCCGCGGCCTCGATGACCGCGCGCGCGCCCGCACCGGACGCGGGCGCGGGCGGATCGAGCGATGGGGGTTGACGCTTGGGGGGCTTCCGGCTAGCGCTCGAAATCGGTGGACGGCGGATCGGACGTACCGGGCGTCCCACGCTCTTCGACGGTCTGCTCGGGGACGAGCTCCTCCGCGCGCGTATCACCGTCGCGCAGGCTGACCACGACGTGACGCTCGGCGCCATCGCCTTCGCTGTGTGTCGTGACCGACGGGTGGTTTGCGAGCGCCGTGTGCACGAGCCGGCGCTCCGCCGCCGGCATCGGCTCCAGCGCCACCGCCTTGCCGGACCGGCGCACCCGGTCCGCGGTGCGGCGCGCCAGCGACACGAGGGTGTCCCGCCGGCGCTCGCGGTATCGCTCCACGTCGACGATCACGGGAACCCGGCGACCCAGGCGGCGGGATGCGATCATGTTGACGAGGAGGTCGAGCGCCTCCAGGGTCTGTCCCCGCCGCCCGATGAGCGGCGCCAAATTTTCACCGGTGACGGAGATCATCACGGCGCCGTCCTGCTCCCCGGCCCGAATCGATCCACGGAATCCCATGGCCGAGATGATCGACGCGGTCACGCTTCGGGCCACCGCCACCGGGTCCTCTTCGGCACCGGCCGCCTCGGCCTCGAGGCCGCCGGCGGCCTCGTCTTCCTCCTCACCGTCCTCGGAGAGGAGCGTGAGCCGCACCCGAGCCTCGCGCGCCCCGATCCCCAGCACCCCCCGACTTCCCTCGTCGAGGACCATGAGATCGACCTCGTCGCGCTTGACGCCCAAGACACGCAGGGCGTCGCGGATCGCCTCCTCCACCGTCCGGCCAGAGCCCTCTGCGGACTTCACGCCCGCTTCGCCCCCTTCTTGCCCGGCACGATGGGGGCCCGCCTGCCGGCTCCTCCCGACTTTGCGCCTCGTTCCCCCTTGGGCTTCCCGGGCTCCGGCGCAGCCGGCGCGGCCTGGGATTTTGGCGGCGCCGCCACCATGGGGTGCGGGCGCCCCACCACGAGGTAGTACTCGCCGATGTATGCGGTCGTCGACACGATCCAGTAGACGGACAGCCCGACGGGGTAGAGCATGGCAAAGTACCCGACCATGATCGGCATGAACACAAACATCCGCGCCTGCTGAGGATCCGTCACGCTCATGCGCTGCTGGAACCACGTGGTGACGGCCACGAGCAGCGGGATGATCAGGACGGCGAGCAATTGCGGATGCTGCGCAAACTGCCCGTACATGTGGCTCGGGATCTCGTCCAATCGCAACCAGGAGAACCCATCCAGCGTGGCGTTACCGAAGAGATTCTTCTGGTACAGCAAGCGGAACAGCCCCCACAGCACGGGCATCTGAACCAGCATCGGCAGGCAGCCCATCATCGGGTTCACGTTGTGCGCCCGATAGAGCGCCATCATCTCCTGGTTGAGCGCCTTGGGATCGTCCTTGTACTTGCGGCGCAGCGTCTCCATGTGCGGCGCCAGCACCTGCATCGCCTTCATGGAGCGCAGCTGAATGCGGGTCAGGGGATGCAGCACGAGCTTCACGAGCAGGGTCATCAAGATGATGGACAGGGTCAGGTCGTGGGTGAAACCGTAGAAGAAATTGAGGACGCCGTGCAGCGCGTCGATGATAGGGTTGAGGTACTGCACTATTGCTCCTCCTCGCCCCGGCGGGACCCGGGATCAGGGCACCGGATCATAGCCGCCCGGGTGTAGGGGATGACACCGCAGTAGCCGCCGGACGGCGAGCAGGCCGCCGCGCAGGAAGCCGTAGCGCGACATCGCCTCCGCGGCGTACTCGGAGCAGGAGGGATAGAAGCGACACGACGGCGGCACGTACGGCGAGATCCAGCGCTGGTACAAGCGAATCGCCCCGATCCCGCCCTGCTGTAGCAACCGTGTCATGTCTCGTGCCCACGCATCAACCGCCCGGCAACGCATAGCCTTTCCATCTCCGAGACGATCTCCGAGAACGCGGCGTCGAGCGCACGGGGGCGCGCCGTGAGGATCACGTCGCCACGACCAGAAAGGCGGCCTGCAAGCCGCCTGAATGCCTCCCGCAATCTCCGTTTGGCGCGGTTGCGCTGAACCGCTCCCCCGATCCGGCGCCCGGCAGTTACCGCGACACGCAGCGGGCTTTCGTCCGGCCTGACGTACATGACGAAGCTCGACGCCGCAAATCGGCGCCCCTGCCGGTACACCGCGGCGAAATCCGCCTGTCGCGAGAGCCGTCCGCGTTGCGGTCTACCCGCAAACGCACGCCGAGCCGGCACGCGTCAACTGTCGTTCCGGTTATGCCGGCGCGAGCCGGCGCCGGCCGCGAAGCCGTCGACGGCGCAACACGTTACGACCTCCCGGCGTGCGCATGCGCACGCGGAAGCCGTGCGTCTTGCTCCTGTGCCGGCGGTTCGGTTGAAATGTCCGCTTCACCGAGCCGCCTCCCTCGCATGACGCAGATCGGCGTCCCGTGCGCGCACGGTCACCGATGCTTCAACCGCACTATAGCACACGGGCACAGCAGCGTTCAATCGGCGGGACCGGCGGCCACCGGCGGCCCGGGCCGGTGCGGCCTGGGCAGGATTGGAGCATAGACCGGCCAAAAACTCGCAGCGCACTCCACCACAGTCACAGGCAGTTCCGTTTGGATCGCCACGGCGAGACCGGCCGGACCGAAATGGTTATCCACTATTTCCATCGGGTGAAATGCCGCTGACCGGCTGGAACGCCTTTCTGTGCATAAGATGATGATAAAACCCGCTCTTGTCCACATTCTGCACCGGATGATCTGGCGCCGGACCACGACACCGGCCCGATCCACAGCAGGATTATCAGCAGAGCGGTCGCGAAACATGGACCGCGCCGTGCTATCCACAAGTTTTTCCACATCTGTGGATAACCCCAGGCGCGCGACAAACGGGCCGATTCTGTTGCGTTCTCGCGCCTCGCGGGACGGCGCGGCGGTCGAAAACCGTGCAAACTCCGCGCTGATCTCTCCACAATATCGATCGGTTCACGGCACGTCAGCGGCACATCCCGAAACATGCGCCGGCGCAGGAAACACGGAAGGACCGCATGGGAGGACATCCAATTAGCGTCGATGCGCGCGGGGAGGGAAGGTGATGCAGGACTTCTTCCTGCGGCTCACGTCCCAGCACGGCAACGAGCCGGAGGAATCGGCGCCTGCACCTGAGGTACGTATGGCCATCTACGACTCCCCGCTGGCGCCGCCTCAGGTCGTGTCGTTGTCCGCGGAGGGGTTCAACGAGTTGGTCGGCGAACTGGCGGCACGGACCCATAGCTATGCGCGCGAGCGGGGCGGCCGCATTCCGTTCGTGGTCATCAAAGAGATCGTCGAGAACCTGATCCACGCGTACTTCCAGAACGCGGTCATTTCCATCATGGACGACGGCAACACGATTCGCATCTCCGATCAGGGGCCCGGTATCCGCGACAAAGAGCGCGTGTTCCAGCCCGGATTCACCACCGCCACCCGAGAGATGCGCCGGCTCATCAAAGGTGTCGGCTCGGGATTGCCCGTCGCGAGAGAGCAGCTCGCGTTTCTGGGCGGCGCCATCTCCGTCGAGGACAACCTCGAACGCGGGACGGTCGTCACACTACGCGTCGGTCCATCGGACCCTGCCGCGACGCCGCCTCCGAGCGCGCCGGCCCCGGCGCCAGCGGACACGGCCAAGCCGGCGGTCCGGCTCACCGATCGACAACGCAAAGTGCTGCTCCTGATCGCGGAACTGGGATCGGCCGGACCGTCGACGATCGCCAAGGAGCTCAGCATCAGCCAGAGTACCGCCTTTCGCGAGCTGGCAGCGCTCCAACGATTGACGTTGCTGGCGCCCCGCGGTTCCGGGAAGCGCACCCTTACCGAAGAGGGGATCGCTTACCTGGATAACGTCTTTCGTCCCTGACGCCTCGACGCCGCCTGGCGTCCCTCGGGAGGATCCTGCATGGATACGCAGAGCATCACCGTCGGCCAGGTCTGGCAAGAAGTGCTGACGCGCATCGAAAGCCAGCTGAGCAAGCCGAGCTACGAGAGCTTTGTCAAGGCGATGCGCCCGGTCACTCTGGAGCCGGATGTCTTCGTGTTCTCCGTGCCGAGCGCGTTCGCCAAGGAATGGCTCGAGAGCCGCTACCGCGGCCTCATCGCGGAGACACTCCGCGAGATCCTGACTCGCGGCGTCGACGTCCGGTTCATCATCGCCGACACGGACGCCGGCGAGGCGCAGGAGGCGCCGCCCACCGCTCGGCCCAAGCCGTCGCCGGCCAGGGCCGCCTACGTCGAGGCGCCCGCGTTTACCAGCAAATACACGTTCGACACGTTCGTCGTCGGAAGCGGCAACCGCTTCGCTCACGCCGCGGCCCTCGCGGTCGCCGAGACGCCCGCTCGGGCGTACAACCCGCTGTTCATCTACGGCGGCGTAGGCCTCGGCAAAACACATCTCCTGCAGGCCATCGGTCACTCCGTACTCACTCACAAGCAGACGAGCCGGGTCATGTACGTATCCTCGGAGCGGTTCACGAACGAGATGATCAACGCCATTCGCGACGACAAGATGGTGGAGTTCCGCAACCGGTATCGCAACGTCGACGTGCTGTTGATCGACGACATCCAGTTCTTGGCCGGCAAGGAGCGCACTCAGGAGGAGTTTTTCCACACCTTCAATACGCTCCACGAATCCAGCCGCCAGCTCATCATCAGCAGCGACCGGCAACCGAGGGAAATTCCCACGCTCGAGGACCGTCTCCGATCCCGGTTCGAGTGGGGCCTCATCGCGGACATCCAACCCCCGGACTACGAGACGCGGATCGCGATTCTCCGAAAGAAGGCCGAGCTCGACGGCATTCTCGTGCCTGACGAGGTGGCGCAGTACATCGCGCAGCGAATTTCGTCCAACATCCGCGAACTGGAAGGCGCGCTGAGCCGGCTGCGCGCCCACGCCGAGATGCAGCGCATCCCGATCTCCGTAGATCTCGCGGCCGACGTGCTGAAGGAACTGCTGCCCCAGGCTCGCGTCCGTCCGGTGACCATCCCGGCGATCCAACGAGCGGTCGCGGAGTTCTTTGGCATCCGCATCGAAGAAATGAAAGCGAAGCGCCGCACGAAGGGCGTCGCGTTCCCGCGTCAGGTGGCGATGTACCTGTCACGCGAGCTGACCGACGCATCGCTCCCCCGGATCGGCGAAGAGTTCGGCGGCCGGGATCATACCACCGTGATGCACGCGTGTGACCGCGTAAAGCAGGCTCTTATCCACGACACCCACCTGGCCGCCGGCGTCAAGAGCCTTGTGGATAGCTTTCGAGTGGAACGGGGACCCAGAGTGGACAAGTAGGGGTCCCAAAACCCATCAGGGTAATGTTCGCCTACTCGAGGTGAGTACTGTGGGTAACTCCAGGGGGCCTGGTACGATGTTATCCACACCGTGGAAGCCTTGTTGCACCGACCGTTTGCGTCGATATGCACAATATCCACAGGTTCTACTACTAGGTTGACGAATATTGGTATATAAAGTTTCTCTTAGGAGTGGGTTATGCGCCTGCAGTGCTCTCACGAACAACTCCTAAGAAGTGTTCAAACCGTGGGCCGGGCGATCTCTCCAAGAGCCAGCATGCCAATTCTCGGTAATATCCTCGTGGAAGCATCTGACAATGACGTCAAACTGGCCGCGACCGACCTGGAACTGGGGATCGAAGCACACTTTCAGTCGGACGTTCAGGAGAGCGGGTCTGTGACGCTCCCGGCGCGGATTCTGGCGGATATCGTGTCAAACCTTCCGGATGCGCCGGTGAATATCGTGGTCGAGGAAGGAGACGCCAAGACCACGATTGTCTGTGACACGGTGAAATTTGAACTGGTCGGGCTTCCAAGCGCGGATTTCCCGCTAATGCCGTCCACCGATGGTAACGTTCTTGTAAAACTCGATGGCGGCCTGTTGCGAACGATGATCCGCCAGACGAGCTTTGCCGTGTCATCCGACGAAACGCGCCCGTTTTTGACCGGAGTCTATATGGTGTTCGAAGGCAACAGCGGGTACCTCGTCGCTACGGATGGGGGGCGTCTCGCGATCAGGCGGGCGAAGTTGTCGGGGACACCGCGCGGCAAGATCGCCGCGATCGTGCCGAACAAAACGATGTCCGAGCTGGTACGCGTGTTGGGGTCGGTTGAAGCGGAAGTGACGATTGCGTCGCAGGAGAATCAGCTCGTATTTTCACTGCCGGGTCTCAGGTTTGTTTCCCGCCTGATTGCCGGCCAGTTTCCGAACTATGAGCAAGTCATTCCGAAGGAATTCAAGCAGCGAATCAAAGTGGGAACGGAACGATTGCTGCGGGGAGTGCGCCGGGCCAGTATTACGGCGCGAGACTCGGCTAACGTCGTACGGCTGAACGCGGCCGCGGGCACGCTCACCGTGAGCTCCAACACTCCGGACGTCGGCCGGGCGCAGGAGGATATCGGCGTCGAGGTCGAGGGCGACGCCATCCCCGTGGCCTTCAACGCCAAGTTCCTCCTGGACGCCCTGGGGAACATGGATGCCGCCGAGGTCATGCTGGAGCTCACAGGTCCGCTCAGCCCGGGTGCGATCCGACCGGTGAATCACACGGATTACGTCTATGTCCTGGCGCCCGTGAGAGTATACGGGTGATCGATGGGTACCGCGGCGATCTCTGTCGCTATTACCACGCCGCACATCAAGCTCGGAGAGTTCCTGAAGTGGGCCGGGGTTGCTGCGACCGGCGGAGCCGCGAAGGCAATGGTGCAGCAGGGCAAGGTCAAGGTCAATGGCGACATCGAACGCCGGCGGGGGCGGGGACTCCGGCCCGGAGACCTCGTGACGATCGCTGGGCGGGGGTATCGCGTTGCGTCTCGTTGAGTTGCGGCTCAGAGATTTCCGGAACTATGCCGCGCAGGATCTCGAGCTGGGGGCCGGCATTACGATTCTGTCCGGCGCGAATGCGCAGGGCAAGAGCAATTTGCTGGAGTCGATTTACACCGTGGCGGTCGGGCGGAGTCCGCGGGCGGCGTCCGACGACGAGTTGATTCGGTTCGGGCAGGACCGCGCGTACGTGCGGGCGGAGGTGGACGGCGTGCGCCCGAGCGTGCTCGAGATCGCGGTCGATCGAAGGAGCGGGGAGAAGCGTATCAAGGTCAACGGCGTGCAGGCGCAGCGCGGGCAGCTGCTTGGACGCCTTGTCGTGGTGCTGGCCGGTCCCATGGACGATGAGGTCATTCGGGGCGCGCCGGTGCATCGCCGCCGGCTGATGGATGCGGCGCTCAGCCAGGTCAGTCCGTCGTACTATTTCCGCCTCGTGCGGTACTTGCGTGTTGTCCGCCAGCGCAACCGTCTCCTCAAAACGGACGCCGCGGGGACGGTCCTGGCGCCGTGGGATGAACAGCTCGTGGAGTTGGGCTCGGCGATCATGGAGCGCCGCCGTGAGTTCGTCGCTGCGCTCGCGGAGCGCGCGCGGGCTCGCCATACGCGGATCGCAGGGGGCGACGAGCGGCTCGATCTCGTCTATGTGCCCACGGTGGCAGACGAGGCGTCCCCGACAGCTCCGGACGATCGTCGTGCTCTCGTGCGCGCGCTGGAATCCCATCGGCGCGAGGAGCGGCACCGTCGGGTGAGCCTGGTCGGCCCGCATCGGGACGACCTGCGGTTCGCGGTGAACGGCGCCGACTTGAGGACGTTTGGATCGCGTGGCCAGCAGCATACGGCGGCGCTCAGCCTCCGCCTCGGGGAGATCGAGCTGGTTCGCGACGAGCTCGGGGAGTGGCCCGTCGTGTTGCTGGATGACGTGCTCGCGGATCTGGATCCGTCCCGGCAGGCGTTGGTACTGCGTGAGGTAGCCGGGCCGCAGGTGCTGATGACGCACACCGTCCTGCCGCAGGCACCCGGGATTTCGGTGCGGCACCTCGCCGTGCGGGCCGGCGCGGTGTCGGAGGAGCCGCATGTTCGCCATTAAGGAGCTGCTTGGCGATGCCCTGACGGCGCTTGTGGGGCCGAGGCGCGCGAGGCAGGCCGCGGTACTGGACTGTTGGGAGCAAGTTGTCGGCGAGGCCAGGGCGCGGCATGCGAGAGCGCTCGGGCTCCGCGGCGGCGCCCTGATCGTGGCGACCGATCTGCCGGCTGTCTATCACGAGCTTGGGCTGCGCCGGCACGCGTTGGTCGAGGCGCTGAATGCGCGGGTCGGCGGGAACGCGATCAGCGAGATCGAGCTCATCATGCGTCCGATCGGCCGGAGCGACCCGTCGGGCGATCACCCGCAGGGTCCCCGAGGACGCTAGGGCGGCCCATGTACGTTCATCTCGGCGGCGAGGTTGTGGTGCCCATCCACGACATCGTGGGGATCTTCGATGCCAGGATGCTCGAAGGCAGCGACGATAACGAGCGATTCCTGGCGTTCTCGAGAGCCAATGGGCGTATGCTCGTCGAGATGCAGCCTCATGACAGAAAATCGATCGTCGTCACGGTCCATGGAGTCTACGCTTCGGCCATCTCCTCGCTGACCCTGGTTCGGCGGGTGATGAACGTTCAGTGGGGTCTTGGGGATGGCTGAAACCGTTGCGAGACGGGACTTTCAGGCATTAGTGTAGGCGCTATTATATAGTTGACCGGCCCCGTTTTGTCTTGGTATAATTCACGCGTATATAGTAGATAGAACTGGACAGAGACCATCCAAGGCGTGGCATTCCGCCATGCCTTGTTTTGGGTTCGCCGCACAGGGACGGAGGTCGGCAGCTTGACGGACCAACCAACATACGACGCGCAGCAGATCCAGGTCCTCGAAGGTCTGGAGGGTGTACGCAAGCGCCCCGGGATGTACGTCGGCAGCACCGGAAGCCGGGGTCTCCATCACTTGGTCTTCGAGGTCGTGGACAATAGCGTCGATGAAGCCCTCGCCGGCTTCGCAAAGAAGATCGACGTGATGCTGCACACCGACGGCAGCGTTACGGTCCGCGATGACGGCCGCGGTATTCCCGTCGATACCGTCGCCAAGGTGGGCAAGCCCGGCGTCGAGGTCGTGATGACCATGCTGCACGCCGGCGGCAAGTTCGGCGGCGGGGGCTACAAGATCTCGGGCGGGTTGCACGGCGTCGGCGTCTCCGTGGTCAACGCGCTCTCCGAGTGGCTCGAGGTCGAAGTTCGGCGGGACGGGAAGCGCTTCGAACAGCGGTTCGAACGAGGCAAGCGCGTAAGCGCCCTCCGTGTCGCCGGCAAGAGCGACCGGTCCGGCACGACGGTGAGGTTCCTGCCGGACAGGGACATTTTTGTCGAGACCGTGTTCGACGCCAAGATCCTCGCGGAGCGCCTGGACGAGCTGGCGTACCTCAACGCCGGCCTCGTGCTGACGCTCGCGGACGAGCGGTCGGGCGAGAGCTGGGAGTTCAAGCACAGCGGCGGCATCGCGGAGCTCGTCAAGACGCACAATAAGAACAAGCAGCCCATCGGTGACGCGATCACGATCCGGCGCGTGCGGGACGGGATCGAGATCGAGGCGGCCGTGCAGTACAACGCCGGGTTCTTGGAGCACGTGTTCACGTACGTCAACACGATCAACACCATCGAGGGCGGCACCCACCTGGTCGGATTCCGGTCCGCGCTGACACGCAGCATCAACGATTACGGGCGCCGGCAGGGTCTGCTCAAGGACATCGCGCTCGCGGGCGAGGACGTGCGCGAGGGCTTGACCGCGGTGATCTCGCTCAAGCTGCCGGACCCCCAGTTTGAGGGGCAGACGAAGACCAAGCTCGGCAACCCGGAGGTCAAGGGCTTGGTGGAGTCGGTCGTCGGCGAGGGGCTCGCGGAGTTCCTGGAGACGCACCCGGGCGACGCGCGCAAGATCGTGGCCAAAGCCACCCAGGCCGCGCGGGCGCGTGAGGCGGCGCGGCAGGCGCGCGATCTCGTGCGCCGCAAGAACGCGCTCGACGTCAGCACCCTCCCCGGCAAGCTCGCGGATTGCGCGGAAAAGGACCCCACGAAGTGCGAGATCTTCGTCGTCGAGGGCGAGTCGGCCGGCGGCAGCGCGAAGACCGGCCGCGACCGGCACTTCCAGGCGATCCTGCCCATTCAGGGCAAGATCCTGAACGTCGAGAAGGCGCGCGTGGACAAGATGCTGGGGCACGAGGAGATCCGCGCGTTGATCACCGCGCTCGGTACCGGCATCGACAAGGACTTCGACTTCGACAAGCGGCGGTACGATCGCGTCATTCTCATGGCGGACGCGGACGTGGACGGCGCGCACATCCGGACGCTCCTCCTCACGTTTTTGTATCGCTACATGCCCGTGTTGATCGAGCGCGGGAAGGTGTTCATCGCCCAGCCGCCGCTGTACCTCGTCAAAGCCGGGAAGAAGGCGCACTACGCCTACACCGACCTCGAGCGGGACGAGGTGACCGCCGACCTCAGCAAGCAGAACGTCGCGTTCGAGATCCAGCGGTACAAGGGCCTCGCCGAGATGAACCCGGAACAGCTGTGGGAGACCACGATGAACCCGCAGACGCGGACGCTGCTGCAGGTCGAGCTCAACCCGAACGGCGCCAACGGCCACGGCGATGTCGATCTGCTGTTCCGGACGCTCATGGGCGACGAGGTCGAACCCCGGCGCCAGTTCATTCAGAAGTACGCGAAGGAAGTCCGCAACCTCGACATTTGACACGCCGTAAGATCCGCGGCGCGCGCGCCGTCGCCGGGCGTCCGGGGCGCCCCGCCGCAGCCTGAATTGGAGAGCGCACATGGCCGCCGACGAGAAAATCATCGTTCAGCCCATCGAACAGGAGATGCGGACGTCGTACCTCGACTACGCGATGTCGGTCATCGTCAGCCGGGCGCTGCCGGACGTCCGCGACGGCCTGAAACCCGTCCAGCGCCGGATCCTGTACGGCGCCTCCGAGATGGGCCTCGGTCCCGACCGGCCGTACAAGAAGTGCGCCCGCATCGTCGGCGACGTCATGGGCCGGTACCATCCGCACGGCGACGCGCCCGTGTACGAGGCGCTCGTGCGGATGGCGCAGGACTTCAGCTTCCGGTACCCGCTCATCGACGGGCAGGGCAACTTCGGCAGCGTGGACGGCGATCCGCCCGGAGCGATGCGCTACACCGAGGCCCGGCTGTCGCGCATGGCGCTGGAGCTGCTCGCGGACATCGACAAGGAAACGGTGCCGTTCGAGCCCAACTTCGATCAGTCGCTGCAGCAACCGGTCGTGCTCCCGAGCCGGGTGCCCAATCTGCTGATGAACGGCGCGTCGGGGATCGCGGTCGGCATGGCGACCAACATCCCGCCGCACAACCTCGGGGAGCTGACCGACGCCCTGGTCGCGATGATCGACAACCCCGAGTGCGATGCCGGCGCCCTGCTCAAGATCGTCAAGGGCCCGGACTTCCCGACCGGCGGGGTCATCCTCGGCCGGGACGGCATTCGATCCGCCTACACTGAGGGCCGCGGCAGCATCACGGTTCGCGCGAAGACGGAGATCGAAGAGATCCGCGGGGGTCGCGTGGCGATCATCGTGACGGAGCTGCCGTACATGGTGAACAAGGCCGCGCTGATCGAGCGGATCGCGGACCTGGTGCGGAACAAAAAGCTCGTCGGCGTGAGCGATCTCCGGGACGAGAGCGACCGCCGCGGCATGCGGATCGTGATCGAGCTGCGCCGTGATGTGAATCCCCAGGTCGTCCAAAACCAGCTGTTCAAGCACACGCAGCTGCAGACGACCTTCGGCGCGATCATGCTGGCGCTCGTGGACGGGGTGCCGCGCGTCCTCACGCTCCGGCAGATGCTCCAGCACTATCTCGGGCACCGCCGGGTGGTCGTCACCCGCCGGACCGAGTTCGATCTGCGCAAGGCGCGGGCTCGGGCGCACATCCTCGAGGGGCTCAAGATCGCGGTGAAGTTCCTCGACGAGGTGATTGCGCTGATCCGCCGCGCCAAGGACGTGCCCGCCGCGCGCGCGGGACTGATGAAGCAGTTCAAGCTCACCGAGATCCAGGCCGACGCCATTTTGGAGATGCGGCTGCAGCGCCTGACGCAGCTTGAGCGCGAAAAGCTCGACCAGGAGTACAAGGAGGTCATCAAAGCGATCGCCCACTACGAGGACATCCTCGGCGACGAGCGCAAGGTGATGGCCATCGTACGGGGAGAGCTCCTGGAGGCCAAGCAGCGGTTCGGCGATCCCCGGCGCACCCGTATCACCGGGAAGGACGCGGAGCTGGAAGAGGAGGACCTGATCCCCGACGTCGATGTCGTGATTACCCTCACGCACAACGGCTACATCAAGCGGCTGCCCCTCGACACGTACCGGCGCCAGAGCCGCGGCGGCCGCGGCGTCATGGGGATGGAGACGAAGGAGGAGGACTACGTGGAGCTCGTCCAGGTCACGACGAGCCATGCGTTTCTCCT
>JAJPJL010000139.1 GCA_021324255.1 Bacillota bacterium | reverse complement strand
GCGGGTCGTGATCCGCACGGTCACGGAGTTCCCGGCCCGCCAGCTGCAGTTGCAGCGCGGCGACGCGGATGCGATCGCGGTGGACCGGCCCGACCAGTCCAAGGTCATGGGGATGGCGGGCGTCACGGTGCAGGACGGCTTCCCCACCTTGCTGCTGCAGGCGTTCCACTTCAACCAAAAGATCGACGCCGCGGGCAACCCGGACGTGGGAAGCGGCAAGCTGGACGGCAACGGCATCCCGCCGGACTTCTTCTCGGACGTACACGTCCGCCGCGGCTTCGCCTACGCGTTCGACTACGGCACGTTCATCCGCGACGGGTATCGGGGCAAGGCGCTGCAGCCGAACGGCCCGATCATTCAGGGTCTCCTCGGGTACGATCCGACGCTGCCCAAGTACACCTTCGACAAGCCAAAAGCGGTCGCGGAGTTCAAGGCGGCGTGGGACGGCAAGGTCTGGGACACGGGCTTTGCCGTGACGCTCCTGTACAACGCGGGCAACACGGCGCGACAAATCGCCGCCGACATCCTCAAGGATTCTGTCAATTCCCTGAACCCCAAGTTCCGCGTGGCGACGCGAAGCGTCCAATGGTCGACGTTTTTGCAATTGGCCGCGCAGCACAAGAGCACGATGTACGCCACGGCGTGGTCGGCCGATTTCCCCGACCCCGACGATTTCGCGCAGCCGTTTCTCGCCAGCAACGGGGCCTACCCGCGGCGCAACGGCTATCGGGATCCGCAGGTGGATCAACTCGTCCAGGAAGGCAGCATCACCGCGGACCCGCTGCGGCGCGCCGCCGTGTACCGGAAGCTCACGCGGATGGCGTACCAGGACGCCCCCGCGATCTTCGAGGCCCAACCCACGGCCTTCGTGGTGATGCGGACGTGGGTCCGGGGTTGGTACTACAACGCCGTCCTACCACCGATCGCGAACGTGGGATTCGATTTCTACACGATGCGAAAGGAATAGCCGCCCGGCCCCCCGGAGCACACAGCGCGCTACGGTCCCTGGTGCAGGGGCAACCTCGCGAGAACCGTCGTCCCCGCGCCCGGGACCGACAACACCTGCAGGTGCCCGCCGACCAAGTGGGCGCGCTCGCGCATGCCCTGGACGCCGAGGCTCTTCCGAGGCTCCGCCTCCTCCGGGACGAACCCCCGGCCGTCGTCGCGTACCATCATGACCGTCGAGCGCCTCGCGAAGCGTAAAGGAGCGGTTCAGGGCCTGGGCGAATGCTCGGAAAACCCCGGTGCGACGTTCCAGCGGCATGCGGCATCCCGGGCGCGCGCCGCAGGCTCGTCCCTGCGACGCCCTCGGCCCGATCGGAAAGTTGGGCGAACGGCCGCACGGCTCCTGTCGGCGCGTCCGTCGACCCGCGGGATCTCTTGTGTGCAAGGAGGCGCGATGACTCCGGCCGCGGTGCGCCGCATCCTCGTCGCGACGGATTTTTCGGACAGCGCGGCCCGCGCCCTGGAATGGGCCCAGGCGGCGGCCCGAGCCTTTGGCGCCGAGGTGACGCTGCTCCACGTCGTGGATCTCGCGTCGACGTGGATTCCGCTGAGCGGGCCCGCGGTATTTCCCGCTCCGGTTCCGCCGGAGACGGTGACGCAGGTGGAGCAGCTCGCGAGCGCGACGCTGGAGGCGACGGGGCACGGCGCCGCGGAGATCACGCGGCGGATCGTGCGGACGGGTCACGCGCGCGAGGTCATCCCGGCCACGGCGCGCGAGATCGGGGCGGACCTCATCGTCGTGGGCAGCCACGGGCGGCGCGGCATGTCGCAATTGTTCATCGGCAGCGTGGCGGAGCACGTCGCCCGGCACGCGCCCGTGCCCGTCGTCGTCGTGCGGGGGCGCGACGGACCCGCGTAGTCCAAAACGGCGAACCGGAGCCCGGCGCCGCATTGCACGCGCAGACCGACGGGCGGCGCGCCATGGGCCGCACGGTCAGGATGCGCCGGCGACCCGGAGCACGGCCGCTCCTTGTAGCGCCCCCGTGCGCAGCGCCGAGAGCGCGTCGTTTGCGGCCTCGAGCGGGAAGCACCGCACGCGCGTGTGGACGGGGATGGCCGGCGCGAGCGCCAGAAACTCCTCGCCGTCTTGCCGGGTGAGGTTGGCCACACTGCGCACGACGCGTTCGCCCCACAACGCCTCGTACGGGATCGCGGGGATCTCCGACATGTGGATGCCGCCGCAGACGACCACCCCGCCCTTGGCCACGGCGCGCAGCGCCGCCGGGACGAGGCGGCCCACCGGGGCGAAGATGATGGCCGCATCGAGCGGTTCCGGAGGAGCGTCCGAGGAGCTGCCCGCCCACACCGCGCCCAGCGAACGCGCGAACTCCTGGGCGGCCCCGTCACCGGGACGGGTAAAGGCGAACACGCGCCGGCCTTGATGGCGGGCCACCTGGGCGACGATGTGCGCCGCGGCGCCAAAGCCGTACAAGCCGAGCCGTTCCGCGCCGCCGGCGAATCGCAGGCACCGGTAGCCGATCAACCCCGCGCACAGGAGCGGCGCCGCCTGAAGGTCCGGATACCCCTCGGGGATCGCGAAGCAGTAGCGGGCATCAGCGGTGGCATACTCGGCGTACCCGCCGTCGATCTGGTATCCCGTGAATCGCGCCTCGTCGCACAGGTTCTCGCGTCCGGACCGGCAGTAACCGCAGCGGCCGCACGTCCAACCGAGCCACGGCACGCCGACCCGCACGCCGGGCGCCAGGCCGGCGACGGCGCTCCCCCGCTCCTCCACCACGCCCACGATCTGATGGCCCGGAACGACCGAGGGTTTGGGCGGCGGCAGTTCGCCGTCGACGATGTGCAGGTCTGTCCGGCACACCCCGCACGCCTGGACGCGGATCAGCACCTCCCCGGCGGCAGGCGAGGGACGAGGCGCGTCGACGAGCCGCAGCGGCGCACCCACCTGCTCGAACATCATCGCCCGCATGCGCTGCCACCTACGACCGGGCTCACCCCGCTTCCTGCAGGCGGTGTTGGAGCCTCCCGCCGGTCGGCCGGGAGCGAGGGGCCGAGCACCGCGGCCCTGAAGTAACACGGCGCACGAGCGACGGTGCATTCGGATCGTGGGGGAGGAGCGCATGAACGGGCCAGATCTCTGCTTTACGCCGGCCGTCCAGCTCAAGCGCCTCATCGCCAACAAGGAGATCTCTCCGGTCGACCTCGTCGAGACGCTGCTCACCCGCATCGAGCGGCTCAATCCAACACTCAACGCCTATGTGACGGTGACATCGGACCTCGCCCGCGCGCAGGCGCGCGACGCGGAGGCGCGGGCCCGCGCCGGCGCGCTCCGCGGCCCGCTGGACGGCATCCCGTATGCCGTCAAAGACCTCGAACCGACCGCCGGGGTGCGGACGACGTTCGGCTCCAAATGGTTCGAGCACCACGTGCCGGAAGAAGACGGGATCGTGGCGGAGCGGCTCAAGCGGGCCGGCGGCATCCTGCTCGGCAAGACCAACACGCCCCACTTCGGCCACAAGGACATGACGGATAACCTCTTGGGGCCGCCGTGCCGGAATCCGTGGAATCTCGAGCGAACCTCCGGTGGATCCTCGGGCGGGGCGGCCGCCGCGGTCGCGGCGGGGCTCGTCCCCCTCGCCCACGGGTCCGACGGCGCGGGGTCCATCCGCATCCCGGCGGCGCTGTGCGGCATCTACGGCCTGAAACCGTCGTTCGGCCGCGTTCCGTACCATCCTAACGCCGACTACTGGTCCGCCCGTTCCCACAACGGTCCGATGACGCGCACGGTCCGCGACGCCGCGCTGATGCTTGGGGTGATGGCGGGTCCCGATCCGCGCGATCCGCTGACCATCGATGCGCCGCCGGAGGACTACCTCGCGGCGTGCGACGGGGACCTCACGGGGCGGCGCGTCGCGTGGAGCCCCGATCTCGGGTTTGCCGCCGTGGATCCCGAGGTACGGCGCGTCGCCGAGGCCGCGGCGCGGCGCTTCGCCGACCTCGGCGCGCATGTGGACGCCCCCGCGGTCACCTGGCCGAATCCCCGTGAGTTCCACCAGGTCATCTGGGAGGTCGGTGTCGCCGCGCGCAATATCGATCGGGCGCTCGAGCGCCCGGACTGGATCGAACCGAGTCTCGCGCAAATGCTGCTCAACGCGGGCCGCTGGAGCGCGATCCAGTATCAAAAGGCTCTGCTGGCCCGTACGGAGTTCCAGAACGCGGTGCGCCGCTTCTTTGGGGACTACGAGCTGCTGCTCACGCCGCAAATGCCGATCGGCGCGTGGTCGGCGGAGCCCGGCGCCATCCAGGGCCCTCGGGAAATCGACGGCCGTCCCACTCCCACCATCTTCGACCGGCTCCCGTTCACGTATCCGTTCAACTTGACCGGCCAACCGGCCGCGTCGGTGCCCTGCGGGTTTACCGCCGAGGGATTGCCTGTCGGCCTCCAGATCGTGGGCCGGTGGCACGCGGATGCCCTCGTCTTGCGTGCTTCGGCCGCGTTCGAGAGCATCCAGCCGTGGGCGCATCGCCGTCCGCCAATGGCCGACTGACCGGCGTCAGGGCCCGGGTCATGACGCCGGCGTTGCGTTGGCGGCTACACCGGCGCCGCCGCGGCATCTGGCGAACGCTGAGCGGCCTCCCGGACTATTCGCCGCCGGGTACCTGGTGTTCGGAGACCTGGTGTTTGGTAGCAGGTGTTACAAGGGTAAAATCGCAAACGCATTGTCCGTCGTTGGGGCGGCGAGACATTCCAGGGGGGAACGGAGGCAGGCGGCATGCTCATCCCGCTGGTCATCCTCGCGGGATTGCTGTTGTGGGCGACGGGTCACCTGATTCTCAGGTAGCCTGACCGAGCTCTACTGCTCGCCGGGGATCAGCGTCGCCCGCGGGGCGTACGAGCTCCAAGAGCGCGCGCGATCCGGCGTTGCGCCTCCCGCTCGGCGATGCGCTCGCGCTTGTCGTATTGACGCCGGCCGCGCGCGACCGCTAACTCCACCTTCGCCACCCCGTTGCGAAAGTAGAGTCGCAGCGGGACCAGCGTGTATCCCTTCTGCTGGGCGCGCTGGCCAAGCCGCAGGACCTCCCGCCGGTGCAGCAGCAACTTCCGCGTCCTCAATGGGTCGTGATTGTGGATGTTGCCCTGAGCGTACGGGCTGATGTGCATGTGGTGCAGCCAGGCCTCGCCTCCCGCCACGCGTGCAAACGCGTCCTGCAGGTTGGCCCGGCCGGCGCGCAGGGACTTCACCTCCGTCCCCGTCAACACGACGCCCGCCTCGTGGGTCTCTTCGATCCAATACTCGTGACGCGCGCGGCGATTCGTAACGACCGCGCGCCCTTCGTCTTCGCCGGCTCGGGCCATCTCGACTACCTCGCCGGAGCCGATGTCCCCCGGGCGTGCGCCACACGGCTACGCACGGGCTCGATCCTCTGCGAGGTCGAGTTCGCCGTAGAGGGTCTCCAGCGCGGCGCTCACTTCCTCGTACCGCCGCACGGTGTGGCGCGCCCGCTCGGCGTCGCGGTAGAGTTCGGGATCGCCCATGAGCCGGCTGAGATCGGTCTGCTCGCGCTCCAGCGCTCCGATCCGCGCCACGAGCTCGTCCACATCCGGCGCCTGCGGGCGCCGCGAGCCCTCCGGGCCGCGGGCGCCGGTCCGATCGGTGGACACCGCGGCATCCCGTGGCCGCGACGGCTCGCCGGCCTCGGGCATGGGCCGGCCGCCTTGCGGCGCGGCCGGGTCCGCGCGGGCGGCCAAGCTCTCGCGATACGCATGGTACGGACCGGGTAGCGCGCGGAGCGCGCCGCCCGCGAGGATCAAGAGGCGGCCCGTGAGGTGCTCCAGCAGATAGCGGTCGTGCGATACGACCAGGATGGCCCCGGAAAACGTCCGCAGCGCGGCCTCCAGCACCTCGAGCGACGGCAGATCGAGGTGGGTCGTCGGCTCGTCGAGCAGCAGCAGGTCGGGGCGGTCGAGCACCAACTTGGCCAGGGCGACCCGGCGGCGCTCCCCGCCGCTGAGCTGCCCGATGCGCTTGTACGCGGCCTCGCCCGAGAAGAGGAAGCGTCCCAGCGCCGTCCGCACCTGCTCCGGCGACAGCGGCCGGGCGCCCAGCACCTCGTCGAGTACGGTGTGCGCGCCGTCGAGCGTTTCCCCGGCGTCCTGGGCGAAGTAGCCGAGCCGCACGCCGGGTCCGAGCTCGACGGCGCCGGCGGTCGGCGTGTCCAACCCCGCCGCAAGACGCAGCAGGGTGGTCTTTCCCGCGCCGTTGGGGCCGATGAGGCCGACTTTCTCGCCGCGCCGGATTTCGAACGAAACGTCGCGCAGCACGTCGACGCCGCCGAAGCGCCTGGTCACGCCCCGGGCCCGCACGACGATCTGCGGACCGCGGCGGGGCGATTCCAATTGGAAGGACGGCGTCCTGGCGGTGCGCGGCGCCTGGACCGGCTGGATCCTGGCCAGCCGCTTCTCCCGAGACTTCGCCTGCCGGGCGTTTTGTCCCGCCCGGTTTCGCCGGATGTACTCCTTGAGCGACTCGATCTCTATTTGCTGCCGCTCGAACGCCTCGCGCCGGCGTGCGTGCCGCGCGGCGCGCTCCACGGTGTACGCCGAGTAGTTGCCCGGGTATTCCTCGATCCGGCCGTCTTCCAGTTCGAGCGTGCGCGTGGTGACGGCATCGAGCAAGTAGCGGTCGTGGCTCACGAGCAACACCGCGCCCCGGTACTGCTGGAGGAACTCCTGGAGCCACTCCAGCGCGTCGAGATCCAGGTGGTTGGTCGGCTCGTCGAGGAGCAAGGCATCGGGGGCGGCGAGCAACAGCTTCGCCAGCGCCGCTCGCGAGCGCTGCCCGCCGCTCATCGACGCGAGCGGCTGGCGAAACTGCTCCTGGCCAAAGCCGAGCCCCGAGAGGGTCCGGCGCACCTCCACCTCGTACGTAAAGCCGCCGGCCCGCTCGAACCGCTCGCGGAGCCGGCCGTATTCCTCCAACGTCTCCGCGAGCCGGCCTTCGTCGCCGTGCACCGCGGGCGCGGCAAGCCGGGCCTCGGCCTCGTGCAGGCGCCGCTCCACGTCGCGCAATCCCGCGAACGCGGAAACGGCCTCGTCCCACAGCGTCCGGTCCTGCGCCGGCTCGGGCAGTTGGGCGAGATACCCGACGACGGCGCCCGGCCGAATGGAGATCGCGCCGGCGTCAGCCGTATCGAGCCCGGCCACGAGCCGCAGGACCGTGGTCTTGCCCGCGCCGTTGCGCCCGACGAGGCCGAGCTTGTCGCCGGGCTCGATCGCAAACGACACCCCGGCCAGCACCGGGGCCCCGGCGTACGTCTTCGTCAGGTTGGTCACGGTGACGAGTGGCATCCGATGGGCTCCGCCTCACCGGCGCGCCACGCCGGGCGCGCGGCGGGCTTCACGGTTTGTGCTCGCGGCCCCACTCCAGCGGACGTTCTTGCAGCAGCTCGACCGCGTGCGGCAGCACCGGCAAGACCACGTTCAGCCATTCCCGCACGCCGCGCGGGCTGCCGGGCAGGTTGATGATGAGCGTGCGCCCGCGGATCCCGGCCACGGCGCGCGAGAGCATGGCGAGGGGCGACTGCGCGGCGGTGGCGATCCGCGCGGCTTCCGGAATCCCCGGCACCTGCCGTTCGATCACGCGCAGCGTCGCTTCGGGCGTGACGTCGCGCGGGGCGACGCCGCTGCCGCCGGTGGTGAGCACCACGTTCACCCCGAGCGTATCCGCCATGTCGGACAGCGTGCGGGCAATGATCTCGAGATCAT
>JAJPJL010000132.1 GCA_021324255.1 Bacillota bacterium | reverse complement strand
CGCGGCGCCGCGCCTGGATCCCGGGGCGCTCACGGTGATCCCGACGTATCTCGAGGCGGCGTGCAACGGGCGCATGCGCACGATCGCGGTCTCGGTCGCCTATCCGATTCGTGCGCTCACGCCGTGGTTCGTTCCCTTGCTCAACGGTCGCCAGCTCACGGCGCAGGCGGCGAACGCCGTGGAGGAACTCCCCCCGCCCTGGTGGGGCCAAGCCGATGAGGTCGCGGCGCAACAAGCCCAAATCGGCGCGCTCCAAGCCCAGGTGTCGTCGCTCGAGTCCGCCTACCAGGCGGAGAACGGCATCGTGCAGGATCAGCAATCGGAGATTGCGAGCCTTACCGCCGCGGATCAGCAGGCCGCCGCCGAGATCACGTACTGGTCGCAGACCGCGAACTACTACTACTCCCTGTGGCAGTCGTTGACGCAACAGAACGGAGGTGGAAACGGTGGCAACCGGAATTGACGGCCGCGTGATCCGGCTGGGGCCGCGGGCGATCGAGATGCTGGCGCGGCGGCGCCGGTGGGTCCGCTGGGTCGCCGCCGCCGTGCTCCTGATGGCGGTGCTCTCCGCCGCGGGGCACCTTCGCCGTTACGCCACGCGCCGGGCCGCGACGGTGCCGGTGCTCGTGGCCCGCCGTGCGCTTCACCGGGGCCAGGCGCTCCGCGCCGGGGACGTCCGCCTCGTGCCCGATGCGCCCGGCGCGGCCCTGACGGGAGCCGGTCCCCGGCCGGAGGACGTCACCGGCCGGGTCGTCACACGCGAGGTCGCGCCCGGCGAGATGGTCACGGGGCACAACGTGGCGCCCGCGGTCCAGTACTACGGCGTCGCGGCCCGGGTGCCCGCGGGCATGCGCGCGCTCGATCTCGTGCTGCCGCCGCAGGCGGTCTTTGGCGGCGAGCTCGCCCCCGGCACCCGCGTCGACCTCTTGGGCGCGTTTGCGCCCGAACGCGGGCAAGGGTTTGTTACGCTGCTGGCCGCCGGAACCGTGCTGCGCGTCACCGCGGCCAGGGATCCCGTGCCGTCCGGTGTGCCTCGGGCGGCGCTTGGGCCGGTCGGGGGCGCGGGGAGCGGCTCGACCGTCGAGCTCGAAGTCGCCATTCCCCGGGAACAAGAGCGCGAGCTCGTGCTCGCGCAGGCATTCGGCCGCATCTACGTCGCGGCGCGGCCGGTCGCGCGCGACGCCGCGGGCACCGCCGGCGTGCTCCGGCTGCTCCCGTACCTCGGCGCTCCCGAACAGGGGCCTGCGGTGCCGGTCGTTGCGCGGTCTCCCATCATGCCGGTCGGCGTGCCGGCAACGCCACCGCGCGCGGGGGAGTCCGTGAGCCGCACGCCCGGTGCGATGCCGGGTCCGCACCCGTCGGCGGTGTGGACCGTCGACGTGATCGAGGGCGACCATCGGACGGCGGAGACGGTGCCGCGTGTGGAATCTGCTGTCGCCGGGCACCCCTCGCGACGCCAGGGCGGTCTCCCGTGATGCGAGCGCCGGTGATGCGCCGGCGGCCGCGGCCGGGGCGACTCTGTGCGGCAGGCGAAGCGGGAGGCGTCGTGGCGTTCCTCGCCGTCCTCCTGCCGGTGCTGCTTGGGTTTGCCGGCGCCGCCGTGGATGTGCGAAACGGGTACGTCGTCCGGTCGATGCTCCAGCACGCCGTCGACGATGGCGCGGTGTCGGCTCAACGGTGGAGCGCGCAAGCGGAGGACACGGCCGGTGATCCCTCGGGCGTGCTGGCGGCCTCGGCCGCCGAGGCCCTGGCGGTCGCGCGGCAGGAACTCGCGTCCGAGGGGATGGCCGGCGCCGCGAACGTGACGGCGACGCTGTCGGGCGCCGAGATCGCCGTGACCGCGCAATCCCGCGTGCCCACGTTCTTCCTCAGGGTCCTCGGGATCGACGCGTGGACCGTTGCGGCCGCGGCGGATGCGCCGCTGTGGGGCGGTCGGGTCGCGCCCTCGCCGGGCGCGCTGGTCACGGGACTGTCCGCCGTGTCGAGCGCTCCGTCCGTGCCGGGCGCAAGCTTGCCGGGGGCTCTCCCGACCGGATTCCCCGGAGAAGGGAACAACGGCGGAAGCGACACGACCCCGTCACCGGCGGCATCGTCTCCCGGCGCCGCGGCGCCCGCGTCCGACGAGGCCGCGACGGCCGACACGCCGGCGGCCTGCAACTGCGACGCGATCGCGGCCGGCGACGCCGCGACGGCCGCGGCCGCACTCGATCGGATGGGCGTGACACCCGCGGACCCGGGACCGTACGCCGGCGATCTCACGTCGGAGTTGGGGCTCGGCGCAATGCAATCCGACGGCTCGGACCCCACGGGCGGCACCGGATCGACCGACAGCGGGTCCGACGTCGGTCAGGGATCCGACAGCGGACAAGACCTCGACGGTGGAGGAACGGGCGCCGGCGGCGCGTGGTGACCCGTGGACGCGACGACGGTCCCGTGTATTGTGCTGCAGCATGCCGACGCGGCCGCGTGTGAAGCTCTGACGCGCGGCCTGTCCGCGCTGGGACGGGTGGAGCGGGCGGGATCGCTGCCCCACGCACTGGAGCTCACGGCCCTCAACGCGGCCGCGTGCCTCCTCGTCGATCTACCGGACGAGCGGCGCCAGCGCACCGCGCTCGCCCAGATCGCCGCGGCGTACCCTCGAACCCGAGTCTTCGTCTTCGCCGGCGCGCTTCCGTTCGAGGCCGTCCGCGAGCTGCTGCGGGCCGGCGTGCGAGACGTGCTCCCGCTCCCGGTCGACGCCCCGGCGTGCGTCGACGCGGTGCGGGACGCGCTGGCGGCGGCCGCGGTCCCCGGCCGCCTGCGCGGGATGTCGCTGGCGGTGATGGCCGGAAAAGGCGGGGTGGGATGCACCACCCTCGCGCTCAACCTCGGGGCGGCCCTCTCCGCGCACGGCGCCGCCACGGTCGTCGACGCCGACGCACCGCCGTTCGGCACGCTCGGCGTGGCAGGCGATCTCGATTCGGACGGCACCATCGCCCGGCTCGTCCGCCGGCGGCTTCCCATCGAGCCGGGCGTCTTGCGGCAGTCCGCCGCGGCGCATCGCGCGGGGTTTTCGCTGCTGGGCCTGTGGGGCGATCCCGACGATGCCGCCGAGATGGAGAGCGCGATGCCGGCCGTCCTCGACGCCTGCACGGCGCTGTCCTCGTTCGTGGTTGTCGACGTGGGCCGGCCGGTGCTGCCCGTGCAGCGCCTGCTCCTCCGGCGCGCGTCGCAGGTCCTGGCCGTGACGACGCTCGAGCTCGCCGCGCTCCGAAACCTGCAGCGTCTGGTCGAGACGCTCGCGGCCGAGGGCGCTGCCCACGCCGCGCCGGCCATTGTGCTCAACCGGACCGCGCGCGAGGCGTCGTACGGAATCGAGCAGGCGGCCGGCGCCTTGGGCCGTCCAATCGCGGCGGTGCTGCCGTACGCGGAGACGATGCGGGCGCGGCTCGACCGGGGCGAGCTCGTACTCGAGGTCGAGCCGCAGCATCCCTGGACGGCGGCCGTGCGGCGGCTCGCGGGCGAGATCGCGGCGCGGCGGCGCGAGCACCTTCGGACCGTCCTCGGTGTGAGCGGCGGTCACGCCGACGGTGGATCGCCCGGTGGTTAACCCGGGCGGCCGCGGGATGCCCCTCGACGAGATGCGCACCGCGCTGCACGAACGGCTGCTTGCGGACGTGGAGAAGCACGCGCTCGCGGGTCAGGATCGTGCGACGGTCCGCGCCTACCTGGAGGAAACGCTCGCCGGATACCTCCGCGATTATCCGTTGCTCGGCCAGGCGGAGACCGAGCAGATCGTGCGCGAGTTGTGCGACGACATCGTGGGGTTCGGGCCGCTGGAGCCGCTGCTCCAGGATCCTCACGTGACCGACATCATGGTCAACCGCCACGATCTCGTCTACGTCCAACGGCACGGCCTCAAGACCGAGAGCTCGATCCGGTTCCGCAACGAAACCCACCTGCGGTACATCATCGCCCGCATCGCCGATCTCGCCGGCCGCCGGATCGACGCGGCGACGCCGATGGTGGACGCCCGGATGCCGCAGGGGTTCCGCGCGCACGCGGCGTTGCCCCCGGTCGCCGTCAGCGGGCCGTGCCTGGCGATCCGCTTGTTCCCCGCGTCGCCCATCACGCTCGACGCCCTGGTGGCGGGCGGCGCGCTGAGCGCGGCGATGGCGGCGTACCTGACCGGCGCGGTGCGGCACCGCGCGAACCTGTTGTTCACGGGCGGGACGGGCGCGGGGAAGACCAGCCTGATGAACGCCTGCGCCGCGTCGATTTCGGCCGGCGAGCGCGTCCTGACGATCGAGGAGGCGGCCGAGCTCAGGCTGCCCGTGGTCAACTGGATCCGGTGGGAGACCCGCCCGCCCAACATCGAGGGCAAGGGCGAGATCACCCAGACGCAGTTGCTGCGCAACGCGCTGCGGCAAAATCCCGACCGGATCATCGTCGGCGAGGTGCGCGGCGGCGAGGCGCTGGACATGCTGCAGGCCATGAACACCGGGCACAGCGGCAGCATGAGCACGTTGCACGCGAGCGGTCCGGTGCAGGCGCTGGACCGGCTCGAGCTCCTCGCGCGGTGGAACTCCGGCCTGCCTGGCGACGTCGTGCGCCGCATGATCGCCGCTTCGATCGAGGCCGTCGTGCACTTGGAGCGGCTCCCGGACGGGCGCCGGGCGGTCGTCGAGATCGCGGAAGTCGCGGGCATGAGCGGGGACGCGGTCCAGACGCAAACGCTCTTCCGCTTCGAGCGCCCGGAGGGCGCGTTCGCGTGGACCGGCATCCCGTCGCGCCTCTGGCAGCGCCTGCGGCGCGCGGGGATCCCCGTACCCGCACTGGGTCCCGCTCCGGCCGGGCGGCCCGCGAACGCGCCGTGATCCGGACCGGTGCCGTGTCGCGTCGGGCCCGCGGAAGCCGCGCATGAGCGGCATCGCGATGGTGTGCCTCGGGGCGGCGGCGCTCGCCGTCCTGATCGCAAGCGAGCTTGCCGCGCGGCCCGGTCGCGATCTGCTGGCGCGCCGGCTGCAGCGCTATGTGGTCCGCCGCGCGGTGGGGCCTCGGCGGCGCGCTTCCGCGTTCCGGTGGTTGGACCGCCGGCTGGCCCGCGTCGGGGCGGCCGCGGCGGTCGACCGGCGCCTTCACGAAGCCGGGGTCGCGCTCGGGGCGCCGGAAGCGCTGCTCGGCGCGGCGGCGGGCACGGCCGGGGCCGGCATCATCGCCGCCGTGTCCGCCGGGCTCGCGGCCGGCGTCGCAGCGGCGGCCGTTTGTCTCGCCGGCGGCTGGTGGTGGCTCGGCGTGGCGCGTGACCTGCGGTGCCGGCGGCTCGAGCGGCAGCTTCCCGCCGCGCTGGACCTCATGATCGGGGAGCTCCGAGCCCATCGCTCGCCGGCGCACGCGATGGCCGAGATCGCCCGGCGCCTGTCGGACCCACTGCGGACCGAGTGCGCGCACGTGGCCGAGGATCTCGCGCTCGGCGCCTCGCTGGCACAGGGGCTGAATGCGCTCCGGCGCCGGATACCCAGCCGTGCCCTGGACGCCGTCGTGACCGCG
Organism: Bacillota bacterium; assembly: GCA_021324255.1. GTDB lineage: Bacteria > Sysuimicrobiota > Sysuimicrobiia > Sysuimicrobiales > Segetimicrobiaceae > JAJPIA01. The sequence goes on along the minus strand of JAJPJL010000132.1, from coordinate 3,312 downwards.
ACGCTCGTCGCCGAACAGAGCGGCGGCAATCTCGCGGAGTGTCTCGCGCGCCAATCCGACGCCATCCGCGAACAGCTCGCGTTTCTCCACGAGGTCCGGGCGATCACGGTCCACGCGCGGGGCACGGCCACGGTGCTGAGCGTGCTGCCCGCGGGTGTCGCGGCCGCGATGCTCCTCCTCGACCCGAACGCGATGGCGCCGCTTCTCGACACCCACGCGGGACGCGCCCTGCTCGCCGTTGCCGCGGCGCTGCAGGCGGGCGGCTGGTATGCCATGCGCGCGATGATCCGGGGGGTGACGGGGTGACGGCATGGTGGGACGTCTGGGCGCTCCTCGTCGCAGACGCGGCGCTGTGGGCGGCGGCGCGGGCGCCGTCGCCCACAGCGCCGGCGACCGTGCGCTTGCGACGGTACGTCGCCGATCCGGGCCCTCCGGCTCCACGTGGCGCGCGGCGCCAGGGTAGCGCGACGTGGCCGGCAGGAGTAGTGGCGGCCTACCGGCGGATGACGCCCGCCGCCAGGCGCCGCCGCGCAGCGGATCAACTCGCGTGCGCGGCGCTCGGCTGGACTCCGGAAACGCTCGAGGCGCTCGCGCTCGCCTCCGCCGCGGCATTCGCGGCGGCCGCGTGGGCGGGGATGCATCTTACCGGCGTGCCGGGGCCCGCGTGGGCGTGGCTTGCCGGCGCGGGGATCGCCGGCTACCGGCAGCCCCGCGCCTGGGTCGGGCGCCGCGGCGCCGCGCAGGTACGCGCGATGGAGCAGGATTTCCCGTGCGCGCTCGACGTTCTGGTCGTGGGCCTGCGCGCCGGCCTCAGTCTCCCCGCGGCCGTGGCCGCGTACGCCGAGCACGGGCGTGGCGTCGCCGCGCGCGCGTTTCGCACGTATCTGGCCGACCTGGCGGTCGGCCGCACGCCGGAGGAGGGGCTCTCGGAGATGCTCCGGCGCTACCCGTCCGAGGCTGTGGCCGTCGCGGCGGCCGCGCTGGCGCAGAGCGCGCAGCTCGGGTCCCCGCTCGCCGATGCCCTCGAGGCGCAGGCCGCGCACCTGCGCCGGCTGACGCTCCGCCGGGCCGAAGAGTCCGCGCGGAGCCTGGCGGTCAAGCTGATGGTACCGCTCCTGCTCTGCGTCTTTCCCCAGGTCTTCATCGTCGGACTCGGGCCGGTCGCGCTCAAGCTCCTCGGGCCGGGCGGCATGCTTCGCTGATGCGCCGCGGGCGTCCCGCGGCGGCGGCCATCTGGCACCGAGAATCCGGGCGGATGCTGGCGTCGCGAGGGGAGATCGCGGACACGTGGGCGCGCCGCCTGCGCGGGTGGATGGGGCGGCGTCCCGTCGAGGGCGACGGGTTGTGGCTCGTGCGATGCCCGTGGATCCACACGGCGGGCATGCGCGAGCCGATTGACGCGGTATTCTGCCGAGGCGACGGCACGGTGCTGCGGATTGTCGCGCGGATGCCGCCGCGGCGCATCGCCGGCGCGGCCGGCGCGGCGGTCACGTGCGAGCTCCCGGCTGGCGCAAGCCGCGGCGTGCGCCCCGGGGATCACCTCGACATCGTGCCGGGGCTGCACCCGGCGGCCGCCCGTGGCGGCGCGGACGACCTAGAAGTAGAACCCGGATCCCGGCAAGGCCTGGCTGAGCCCTTGGGCCAGCAGCTTGGCCCAGGATTTTGCGAGGTCCACCGTGCTCGTCGCGCCGTCGGTATCCTCCGGCATCACGGTGAACACGAGGACATCGCCCACCGAGATGGTCGCCGCCGGGCCCATCTGCCGCACGACCACATTGCCGCCCTGCCGGAACCGCGGACTGCTCAAGACATCCGTGATGCGCTGGTTGACCTGGACCGCGCGGGCGTACGATGAGTAGCCGGCCGCATCGTGGGTGATGCGGCAGATGAAGACGCCGCCGACCGAGATGTCGCGCGCATCGGCCAGCGCCGGCAGCGCCGCTCCCAACGCCACTGCGACGGCAACCACGGCGGGAAACCAAACAACCCGGCGCACTCGCTGCATCGTCTTTTCCCCCCTCGGCACCGCGGCGCGGTGCGGACTGTGCTGGCTTATGATACCGGTGCTCCGCTCGGCACGTCGCCGTCCACGCTCAGCAGGGCGACGCGGCCGTCGTGGCTTGCCGCGAGCAGCATCCCCTGCGATTCGACGCCGCGCACGCGCCGGGCTTCCAGGTTGGCGACCACGATGATCTTGCGGCCGACGAGCGACTCGGGCGTGTAGTGCTGCGCGATGCCGGCCGCGAGCGACCGCGTCTCGTTGCCGATCCGGATGCGCAACTCGAGCAGCTTGTCCGCGCCGGCGACCCGTTTGGCCTCGAGCACGTCCGCGACCTTGAGCTCCACCTTTTTGAACTCGTCGATCGAGATCGTTCCCACCGGCGTGCCTCCTTCGGCGGCCCCGGCCGGCGGCGCCGGCGCGGCGGCCATTGCGCGCCGGGCCCCGTCATCCGGGCCCGCCCCGCGGCGTGTGGGCCGGGCGGCGCCCCCGGGCGCGCGCCTCGCCTCGATTCTCGGGAAGATCGGTTGCCCGGCGCGGACCCGGGTGCCGGGCGGCAGCTGTCCCCACCGGACCGCATCGGCGAGCCGCTGCGACGCGGGCGTGCCCGCCAGCCCGAGCTGCTCCCAGGCGCGCGCCGCCGCAGTCGGCAGCCACGGCGACAACAGCACCGTCGCCACGCGCACGGCTTCGAGCGTATTGTACAGGACCGTTCCCGCGCGATCCACCGGGCCGGCCGCGAGTGACCGCCAGGGGGCCTCGTCATCGAGGTACTTGTTTCCGGCGGACAGGACCGCCCAGATCTCCTCGAGCGCGCCCCGGAAGTCGAGGCGATCGATCGCGGGCTCGAGCGCCGCGGCGGCTCGGGCGGCGGCGTCGCGCAGCGCGGCGTCGGCGCTCGTCTCAGGACCCCGCTCCGGGATCTGTCCCTGGAAGTGACGCGCGAGAATGGGGAGCGTGCGGTTCAGGAGGTTGCCGTAGTCGTTCGCGAGATCCGCGTTGAAGCGGTGAACCAACGCCGCCTTGCTGAAGTCCCCGTCCGCGCCGAACGGGATTTCCCGGAGGAGGAAATACCGGAGCGCATCCACGGCGACGCCGACCTCGGCCCCGGACTCGGCGGCGATCTCCCGGGACAGCGCGGCGGGATCGATCACGGTGCCAAGCGACTTGCTGAACTTCTGCCCGCCGAACGTCAGCCAGCCGTGCGCGAACGTCTGCTTCGGCACGGGAATCCCCGCGGCGTGGAGCACGATCGGCCAGATGACCGCGTGGAACCGCACGATCTCCTTGCCGACCAGGTGCACGTCGGCCGG
>JAJPJL010000005.1 GCA_021324255.1 Bacillota bacterium | reverse complement strand
CTGACGCGCACGACGCTGCACTACATCGCGGACATGATCGATTATTTCGGCAAGGCCCGCGTGTTCGAAGGCGTCTACGGCATGGACAGCCAGCTGGACCAGATCGTGAGCTTCTTCCGCGGCTACGCGATGAGCATGGAGCGGCGGCTGCTGCTGCTCGTCGGGCCGCAGGGCTCCGGAAAATCGATGACCGTGGACCGGCTGAAGCGCCGTCTCGAGGAGTATTCGTACAAGCCGGACGGCCAGCTGTACGCGATCGAGGGGTGCCCGTTCCATCAGCACCCGTTCGACTTGATCCCGCCCGAGGCGCGGGAGGCGGAGGGCCTGTGGTGGCACGAAGAAGCGGTGCCGTGCCCGGTGTGCGAGCGCAAGCTCGGCGCCCACGGCGGCTGGCGGAACGTGCCGGTGCGCCGGATCTTCATCTCGGCCAGGGACAAGGTCGGCGTGGCGAAGCACACGCCCACGGATCTCCGCCGTGAAGACATCACGAACTTCGTCGGCAACATCAACTTCGCGATGCTCAAGGAGCGCGGTTCCACGTACGACCCGGACGCCTATGACTTCGAAGGCAAGGTGATCTGGGCCAACCGCGGCGTGCTGGACTGGACGGAGGTGTTCAAGAGCCGGCGGCAGCTGCTCTCGCTCCTGCTCGAGTTGATCCAATCGAAGCGCATCGACCTGGCCAACTTTCCGACCGTGCACATCGACACGGTCGTGATCGGTCACACCAACTACCCGGAGTACAACGTGTTCCTCTCCGAGGACATCATGGAGCCCCTGCGCGGCCGCATTCACAAGGTCGACTTTCCGTACAACGTGGACGTCGGCGGCGAGACGCGCATCTACAGCGCCCTGGTCGAGCGTGCCAACCGCGTGCGCGGGGAGGAGAAGCACGTGCCCGCGGACGTCTATGCGCTGGCCGCCACGTACGCCGTCAAGACCCGCCAGGAGTCGGCCGGGCTCAAAGGGTTGTCCCCGCGGTTCTTCGAGGACGCGTTTTCCCTCGCGTACACGCGCGCCGGGCGGTGCATCGACCTCGAGGTCATCACCGACGCGGTGGAGCGGACCTTCGAGCACCAGTCGATCAAGGACCTCAATCAGAAGGACTTGCTCAAGCTCTTTGAAGAGACGAAGGTGGAGTTCATCAACAAGAAGGTGGACGTGATCGTCGAGGAGATCGTCCCGCACCATTTCTACGACCACGCGCAAAACCTGTATCTCAACTACCTCGACGTGGCGGCGCGAAGCGTGCTGGGCGAGGCGCTGTCGGACGGCGAGAAGGAGCTGCTCGACGAGGTCGAGGGCGTGCTCGTGCAAAAGCGCCAGATCAGCCGCCAGGGACGGGTCGCGTTCGAAAACGTGCTGCTGGAGCGGCGGGACGAGTTGCGCCGCATGAGCTACCGCGACAACGAGCACCTCGCGGGGGCGATCAACGAGGTCGTGTTCAACAAGATCAAGAACTGCCTCCGCCTCTACGAGAAGACGGAAGAGATGGATCAGAAGAGCCGCGACCTCCTCGACGTGCTGCAGCGGAGCGCGATCGAGGAGCACGGATACTGCCCGTCGTGCGCCCCGTCCCTGTTCAAGATCATCGGGCGGAGCTTCTAGGGCGCGGCGCGGAGGCGTGCCATGAAGATCCATCGAGGGCGCATCGCCCAATACAAACACGACGCCTTGCTGCGTGACTACCTCAAGCAGAACCTGAACGACCTGATCCAGCAGAAAGAGCTGATCACGAACGGCAAAGTGAAAACGCAGATCGCGACGCTCGACCTGCCGACGCTGAAATTCGGCGAGGAGGCCCAGTACGTCGCGCAGGGCGGCGGCGGGAGCGGCGGGGCGGGCGGCGCGGCGGGGCCGGGGGGCGACGAGGTGCAGGCCCTCGGCGGCCTGCTCGGCGGCGACCATCACGGCAAAGAGCTCACCGTGGAGCTGGACTTCGACGAGTTCGTGCGGCTGGCCCAGGAAGTGCTGCTCGACGACTTGCGCCTGCCCGCCTTCCACGAGCCGACCCGGTCCGGCGAGGTGGAGACGCAGGACACTCCCGAGCTGGACGACCTGGACCGCATCGGCCTCCGGTCGGATCTGAACCTGGAGGAAACCATGGTGCAGAGCCTGTTGCGCAACGCGCGCGAGCGGGGCCGGCTGGACTACGACGTGGACGTGCGGCAGGACGGGTGGTACTTCATCGAGGATCCGGCGACGTTTCGGAACCACCGCTCCGTTGAGATCTACGTGCTCGACATCTCGGGGTCGATGCGGGGCGAGTACCTTGCGCTCGTGCGCAAGACGATCTTCGTCCTCTGGCACTACCTGGAGCGGCGGTACCCGACGAACCTCCGGCGGTACGTCGTCTTCCAGGACGTGGCGGAGGAAAAGGGCCGCGACGAGTTTTTCTGCGTGGAGTCCAGCGGCGGCACGCACATTAGCACGGGGTTTCAAAAGGCGGTGGAGCTGCTGGCCGGCGTCACCGAGTACGACAAGTTTTTGTTCATCTTCACGGACGGCGAGACGAGCTCCGGCGACTTCGACGTCGCGAAGCGCGCCTACGACGAGGCGCTCGGGGCGTTTGATCTCGTGACTTACGGCCATGTCAACCCCGGCGGCCGGGGCGTGGGCGGGTTCAGCGAGTACGTGCAGGAGGCCGCGCGGTCGCGGCCGGGCGCGGTGTTCGCCAACCTCGTCGACCTGGATACGATCCGGGCGGCGATGCGCGACTTTCTCGGCCGCTTTCAGGCGCCGGCGGCGTCTCCGCGGTGAGCGGGCGATGCTGAGCGAGTAAGAGCCGGTCATCCAGCGTCTGGAAGGACTGGCCGCGGACCGCGGCCTCGCGTTCGATCCGGTGATCTTTCAGATTACGGACAGCGACGAGATCGCGGAAGTGGCGAGCATGGGGCTGCCCAACCGATTCATCCACTGGTACTGGGGCGGCGCGTACAAGGAGCTCGTCACCCAGCAGAACAAGGAAGTGTTTACGATCCTCGAGCTCGTGCTCAACACGTCGCCGTCCCACGCGTTCCTGCGGAGCACCAACACATATCTGCAGAACGTCCTGGTCATCGCCCACGTCCTCGGGCACGCCGACTTCTTCACGAATAACCACTGGTACCGCAAGTCCAACAAGAACATGCTGAACCACACGGAGCAGCATGCGCGGCTGATCCGCGCCTACGAGCGGCGATACGGCGCGGAGCGCATCGAAAAGCTGCTGGACGCGCTCCTGACGGTGGCCACCTCGGTCAACGCGTTCGAGCGCAGTCCCCAGGAGCGCCGCAAGCGCCTGATCTACTTCCTCGAGGAGCGCGCACCCCTCGAGGAGTTCGAGCGCGTCCTGGTGGACGCCATCCGCGAGGAAGCGGAGTACTTCGATCTCATCCAGCGAACGCACATCATCAACGAGGGGTGGGCGACGTTTATCGAGGCGGAGCTCCTCACGCGGCTGCTCACCACGCGGGAGTGGGCGAGCCTCTCGGTACAGCTGTGCAACCGGCCGGCGCCGTACACCATTGGGTACACGCTGTTCAAGCACGTGCGCGACCACGGCGGGTTCGAGCGCGTGCTCGAGATCCGGCGCTTCTACGAGGATATCAGCCTGATCGACGAGGCGCTGACCGAGGAGTTGGTGCGCCGGCTCGACCTGTTCGTCTACGACCCCAAGGAGAAGCAGAAGAGCTACGACCTGCAGAAGGTCAAGGACATGCTGATCGCCCAGAAGCTCTTCAAGGGGGAGCCGCGCGTGGAGGTCGACCCGGCCTCGCAGGGGCGGGATCTCATGCTCGTGCACATGGACGAAGACCGCAAGCTCGAGCCCAAGCGCGTCGGGCTGTTTCTGAAGGCGGTCTATACGCTGTGGCGCAACCCGGTGAAGTTGCGGGCCAACGGCAAAGTGTACACGTACGATCGGCGGGGACTCTCCTCGACGTAGCGGCTCTGTTATAATGGGCGCAAGCCGCGCGGATCGGGCAGTACGGAGGCGGTGCATGATCTGGATGAAGGTACGCACGGTGGCGATGGACCAGCAGATGAACCCCGTGGTGTTGCTCGTCGATCAGGGCGAATCCCTGGCGCTTCCCATCTGGATCGGCACGCCCGAGGCCCAGTCGATCGCGCTCGAACTGCAGGGCGTCCGGATGCCGCGCCCGATGACGCACGACCTGGTGCGGGCCATGCTGAAGCACCTCACGGTCAGCGTGAACCGCATCGTCGTCACGGACCTGCAAAACGGCACGTACTTCGCCGAGATCCACCTGAACAGCCAGGGCGCCGAGGTGGTCGTGGACTCGCGCCCCAGCGACGCGATCGCGCTCGCGCTCCGCGCCGAAGCGCCGATCTACGTCGAGGAAAAGGTCGCCGCGACGGCGATCCCGCTCAAGAAGATCAAGGCGTTCGACGAGCACGAAGT
>JAJPJL010000109.1 GCA_021324255.1 Bacillota bacterium | reverse complement strand
GTCGCCGAAGTCGTGCACGTGATCGGCAAGGTGTACCGGCGGACGGCGATCCTGGTGGACGACATCATCGACACCGGCGGGACGCTGGTGAGCGCGGCGGAGGCGCTGATGAAGCGCCAGGCGCTCGCGGTCTACGCCTGTTGCACGCATGCCATCCTGTCGCCGCCCGCGATGGCGCGCATCCAGCGGTCGCCGATCGCCCAACTCGTGGTGACCGACAGCATCCCCGTCCCACCGGAGAAGCGGACGTCGAAGCTGACGGTGATCTCGGTCGCGGGGCTGATCGGCGAGGCGATTCAGCGCATTCACGGAGAGCAGTCCGTGAGCGAACTGTTCAGCGCTCCCCGCGTGATGCAGCCGGCGACCGAAGGCGGCTAAGTGACGATCTCGCCGCTGCTCGTTGCGGGGATCCTCGGGCTCACCGCCGCCTACCTGCTCACCCCCGCGGTGCAGTGGATCGCCACCCAGTTCGGCGTCCTAGCCCGTCCGGGCGGGCGCCACATCCACGCGCGCCCCGTGCCGCGCCTCGGCGGCCTCGCGATCTACATCGCGTTCGTGGCCGCAGTACTCGTCGGGCTTCCGGTGGAGCGGCCGATCCACGTCGCCGCGGGCGCGCACCAGCTTCTCATCACGATTCCCTACACGCCGGCGATCGACCGGCCGATCATCGGCCTGTTGCTCGGCGTGACGCTGATCACCCTGACCGGCGCGCTCGACGATATTCGCGGCATCTCGCCGCTCGCGAAGCTGGCGGGTCAGCTGCTGGCGGCCGTCGTGATTCTGCCGTTCGGCGTCGGCATGGACGTGCTCAGCAACCCGTTCGGCGGCATGTTCTTCGTGGGGCCGCTCGGCGCGGTCGTCACCGTGGCCTGGCTGGTCGCGCTGTGCAACGTGATGAACCTGATCGACGGCGTCGACGGCCTCGCGGCCGGCATCGCCACGATTGCCGGCGCGACGCTGCTCGTCGCCTCCTACCTGCGCGGAGACGTCGGGACGGCGATCATCGCCGCCGGGTTGATGGGGGCGACGCTGGGGTTCCTGCCGTACAATTTCAATCCCGCGCGGATCTTCCTCGGCGACACCGGGTCGATGCTGCTCGGATACATCCTGGGCGGGCTCTCGGTCCTCGGCACGTACAAGAGCTACACCGCGCTGTCGCTGCTCGTGCCGCTTGCCGCCCTCGGGGTCCCGGTTGCGGACACGGCGCTCGCCATCGCGCGCCGGTGGCGGAGCCGCCGGCCGATCTTTCAGGCCGACACCGGCCATCTCCACCACCATCTGCTGCGGCAGGGGCTCAGCCAGCGCCAGACGGTCACGGTGCTCTACCTCGTCACGGCGGTGCTCGGAGCCGGGGCGCTCGTGCTGAGCGGCATTCACCGCTTCGACCTGATCGCGGTGCTCGCGGTGCTGCTCATCGTGCTCGCAGTCGGCGCGCGGCGGATCGGGTTCCTCGCGGCGCGCGGCGCCGGCGCCGCGGTCGGGCCGGGCCCCGGGAGCATGCCCCGGTGACCGATCGCCGGCGCGTCATGGTGGTGGTCGGGACCCGCCCTGACGCGCTGAAGCTGGCGCCCGTCGTCCGCGCCCTGCGGCAACACCCCGAGGTGAGCCCCATCGTCGTCGCCACGGCGCAGCACCGCGAGATGCTCGACCAGGTGCTGCGGCTGTTCGCGATCGAGCCCGCCCACGATCTGAACGTGATGACGAGCGGGCAGTCGCTCGCGGACATCACGATTCGCACCCTGCGCGGGCTCGACGATGTCATCCGGGAGGAGGCGCCGGCGATCGTCGTGGTTCAGGGCGACGCGGCCCCGAGCTACGTCGGCGCGCTGGCCGCGTTCTACCGGCAGATTCCCGTGGCCCACGTCGAGGCCGGGCTTCGCACCCAGGACAAGTACCGCCCGTTTCCCGAGGAGATGTACCGCCGGATGACCTCCGTGCTGGCCGACCTCCACTTCGCGCCCACGCCCGCGGCGCGCGCCAACTTGGAGCGCGAGGGCGTGCCCGCCGCGGCGATCACGGTCACCGGCAACACCGTCATCGACGCGCTGCTCGACGTCGCCGGGCGCGACGGCGTGGCCGTCGATCCCTCGCTGCGCGACGTGCTCCGGCGGGCGCCGCGACTCGTCCTGCTCACCACGCACCGCCGGGAGAACTGGGGGGAGCCCCAGCGGCGCATTTTTCGCGCCGTCCGCGAATTGCTGGACCGGTTCACGGATCTCGAGGTGATCTTTCCGGTGCATCTCAATCCGGTGGTCGCCGAACCGGCGCGGTCCGCGCTGGGCGCGCACCCGCGCGCGCATCTCGTGCCGCCGCTCGACTACGCCTCCATTGTTCGCGTCATGCAGGCGGCCAGGCTGATCCTGACGGACTCCGGCGGTATCCAGGAGGAAGCCCCCGCGCTCCGCCGGCCGGTGCTTGTCCTGCGGGACACCACCGAGCGCCCGGAGGGCGTGGACGCTGGAACGGCGCGGCTCGTGGGCACCGAGCCGGCCGCGGTCGTGGCCGCGGCCTCCGAGTTGCTCACGGACGAGCGGGCGTACGCGCGCATGGTGCGCGCGCGCAACCCCTACGGCGACGGCCACGCCTCGGAGCGCATCGTCGCCGCGCTCCGGCGGTATCTGGGACTCCCCGCGAACCTTCCACGCGAGTTCGCCGTTTGACAGTGAGAATCGCCAATGCCTATAATATCGTGATTTGAGCGAGGTGGCGCGCGTGGTGCGATGGCGGCAGGTTGCGGTCGCGAGTCTCGCGGCGGTCATCCTGGCGGGAAGCCTCGGGGTGGCGGCCGGCCGGGCGCAGAACGCTCCGCTCGTGGTGCGCTCGGTCCTATCCGGCCAGGTGATCGCGCTGCGCCTCGCCACCACGGGGCAAACGGTCAGGCACGGCGATCCGCTCGTCTTCGTGCAGACGACCACGGGCGGCGCGGTGCCTGCGGCTGTGGCGCCCGTGGACGGGCAGGTCGTGCAGGTCATGGTCGGACCGGGGGATTTCGTGCACATTGGCGACGCGGTCGTCGCGATCGCGCCGCGCTGAGCAACCTCCGGCGGGATCGCACGAGGAGAGGCGTGTGAGGGGCGGAGGTGCCCCTCGTGCTGTTTTTGACGCGGCGGCAGCGGCCGGCGCCCCGGCCCTGTATTCCCACGGGCCGGGCCGGGAGCGACGAGGGGGGACGCGCGTGCCCAAAGTGTGGACGACGGCCATCATCGCGGTCCTAGCGCTCGGAGGGGCCCTCCCTCTCGGGGCCGCGCAGCCCGCGCAGGGACCGCCGACGATGCCGCTGGCCGCCGTGCGCCCGGGCATGGTGGGGTACGGGCTCACCGTCTTCCACGGGACGGCGGTGCAGCGGTTTGACGTGAAGATCCTCGGGATCCTCCACGGCGGCGGCGCCCCGCCGACCGACCTGATCCTGTTCCGCGCAAGCGGCCACGCCATGGAGCAGGCCGGTGGCAACGCCGCCGGCATGAGCGGCAGCCCGATCTACGTCGGAGGGCGCCTGGTGGGCGCGCTGAGCTACGGCTATCAGTTTCCGGGCCCGGATGCCGACCTGAGCCTCGCGACGCCGATCGACGAGATGCTCAAAGTTCTGAAACCGGTCGCGGCGCAGACGGCGGCGGGGCCGGCCGTGCGTCTGTATCGTGCCGATCGGCCCATCGCCACCTCGGCTGGGCCGCTGTCGCAGGTCGTGCTGATGCCGTCGGCCGCGGACGCCGCGGCGTACAACGCGCACCCCTTGCCCGGCACCGCGGCGGTTGCGCCCGCCGCGGTGCCGCTGCTCGCGTCGGGGATGACCCCGAGGGCCTTTGAGATCCTGTCGCGGTCGTTCCGCCGCTACAACGTGATTCCGCAACAGCACTATGGCGGGGTCGCCACGTTCAAGGCGCCGCCGCTCGAGCCCGGCAGCGCCTTTGGCGTGGAGCTCGTGCGTGGGGACGCCGACGTCGGCGCCATCGGCACGGTGACGTACCGGCGGGGCGACGAGATCCTGGGGTTTGGGCACCCGTTTCTCAACGCCGGCGCGACATCGATGTTCCTGTCGAGCGCGTACATCGACGCCATCGTGCGCGCGCTGGACGAGCCGTTCAAGGAGGGGAGTCTCGGCCCCCTCGTGGGCACGCTGAACCAGGATCGAGGCGTCGGGGTGTCCGGCACGGTCCACCGGTTTCCGCGGACCTTTGACGTGCGTGTCCGGATACGCGACGCCGATACCGGCGGCTCTGAGACGCTCGGCGCGCAGATCGTGCCGCGGCCCGATCTCGCGGAGACGCTCGTCCCCACGGCCGTGCTGAGTCTCGTCCAGCGCGGCCTCGACCGGGTCGCCGGTGGATCGTCGCAGGTGCAGATCACGCTGCGGGCGGGCAAGTCGTCGAAGCCGATGGTGCGCCGGGATCTCGCGTACGACATCGGCGACATCGCGACCGCGTCGGTCCTGGATGTGCCGGTGGCCACGCAGCTCTTGTTCGGGAATTTCTTCCAAAACATGGATCCCGTGGACATGTCGGTCGACGTCACCGTGACGAGCCACCCCGACACGGCGCTGCTTGTCATCGCGCATCCGGACACGCAGACCGTGAAACCGGGGGACACCGTGCGCGTCGCGGTCGCGCTCCAGCCCTACGGGGACGGCGAGCGCATCGACCGCGTCGTCCAGTTTGCCGTGCCGGCGACGTTCCCGTCCGGGCCCGCGTTCCTTCTCGTCGGCACCGCGGGCACGCTGAACAATGCAAACGGCGCGTCGCCCGCCGACCAGTTCCAGGCGCTCGTGCAGCAGGAGGGTACGCCCTTGGGCACGGCATCGCTCAAAGAGGCCATCGACGACTTCGAGAACACGGGCAAAAACACGGAGATTCTCGTGGAACTGGTGCCCGAGGGCGTGTTGACCGCAGTGGGGAACAACGCAAACCCGGGGTTCGAGCTTCCGGCGGGCACGTCCGTGCCGACGCCGTGGGTCGTGCTCGGCAAGTTCCAGATTCCGATGACGGTGCGGGACCGGTAGCGGTGGGCCGCCGTCGCCCGCGTGGCGGATCGCCCGGGCTCGCGGGGCTCGCGCGATCTGCCGTGCTCGCCGCCGCGGTGGCGGTGGGGGCGGGAGCCGGCGCCCTGGCCGCACCGCCGGCGCCGGCCGGCTGCGCCCCCTTGCCCCCGGCGCCGCGGATCGGCGGACCCTGCGCCGCAGGCACAGGGGCGCTGCTATACCCGGAGAGCGCGATTCGCACCGGGATGACCGGCGTCGGTAAGACGGTGCTCCTGGGGACGCGCATCACCGAGTTTCAGGTACGGGTTCTCGGGATCCTCCGCAACGGTGGACCAGCCGGCGACCTGGTCCTGTTTCGGGCCTCCGGCGCGGCGATCCGGAGTGTCGGCGGGCTCGCCGCGGGCATGAGCGGGAGCCCGATCTATTTTGGCGGCCGCCTCGCCGGGGCGTTTAGCTACTCGCTCGAGGGCTCCGACCCGATGGTGGGGCTGTTTACGCCGGTCGCGGACATGATGCGCGATCTGCCGCGGCGCGCGGCCGGATCCGGCGCGCCGCGGATGGCGGCGATCTCGCCCGTGGAGGTCGGCGGCACGGTGATCCGCCGCATCACGGTGGCGGCCTCCCGAAGGGGCGCGCCCCGCCCCGCACCCGGCACCCTCGTCGCGGTTCCCGCGGCCACCCCGCTGTTTGTTTCCGGGCTCGGCGCGCGCGAGCAAGCCGAGCTCGCGGAGTACCTGGCGCCCATGGACATCGTGCCCATGACGGGCGGGTCGTCGATCGACCTTCCCGCGTCGCTTCCACTCGAACCGGGCAGCGCGATCGCCGTGGCGTTGATGCGCGGGGATATCGGCCAGTACGCGGTGGGGACGCTCACGTACCGCGACGGCGACCGGATCCTGGCGTTCGGCCACCCGTTCGCGAATGTCGGGCCCGCGCGGTACCTCCTCACGAACGCGTCGATTTTGCAAGTCGTGCGCGGTATGGAGCGGAATATAAAGGTAGGCGCCGCCGGCGCGCCGGTCGGCGTCATCTCCGAGGATCGGCCCGCCGCCATCGCCGGCATGGTCGGGAGCCTGCCCCGCATGTTCGGCGTGCGCGTGCGCGTCACGGACGGGGAGACGGGGGTGAGCCGGCAGTTCACCTTCCAGGTCGTGCCGGACAAGGAGTTGGTGCCGAAACTGGTGACGGTCGGCGCGCAGTCCGCCATCGAGCGGGCGCTCAACCGATCCGGCGCCGGCACCGCGGACGTGCGGATGACCCTCCGCGCCCGCGGCCTCGACCGGGCGATTGTGCGCGGCAATCGCTTCTACAGTGGAACGGACATCGCCGCGCGGGCGCTTACCGAGATGCCGGACGCGATGCGGCTGCTCTTCGACAACGACTTTGCTGACCTGCAACCGATGGACATGGACATGGACGTCCGGGTCACGAGCGAGCAGGAGACGGCGGTGATCATCGCCGCCGATGTGGCGGAGCATACCATCGCCGCGGGGAGCACGATCCATGTGCATGTGAGCATCCGCCCGTTCCGCGGAGAAGCCACCGCGCGGGATGTGGATCTCACCGTCCCCTCGACGTTCGTGCCCGGGCCGGCATTGCTGGTCGTCCGCGCCGGCCGCGCCGGCGTCCCGCCCGCCGCCACGCCGGGGGCCGGGACCGCGGCGGTGGGCCTCACCCCGCCGCCGGAGACCGCGCATACCCTGCTCGAAGCGGTGTCCACGTTCGAGCACCAGGAGCAGCACACCGACCTCGTGGTCGAGCTCGCCGGCGGCAGGTCGGCGCCCTCCGACACGGCCGCGGGGCCGGAAGCGGGCCGGCCCGTGGCGACCGCCGCGACGCCCTGGGTGCTCGCGGGCCGCGTCCAGATTCCGGTTCTGATCACGGGAGAACCTCACTGAGCACGGTGGCGCCGGGATCGCCCCGGCCGGGCCGAACACGCGGCGCCCGCTGGCGGGCCGGCGCGATCGCCGCGGCCGTGGTGCTCGCCGCCGCGGCCGCGGCGTGGGTCATCCTCGTGTCGAGCGGCTGGATCGCAGGCCAGGTGCGGCAGATCCTCGTGGCCCGCCTTCAGGAGACGCTCCGCCGGCCGGTCGCGCTCGGCGGCGTCGGCGGGGACCTGATCCGCGGGATCGACCTGCGCGATCTCGTGATCGCGGAGCCCGGCGGGTTCAGCCGCGGCGTGATCTTTTCCGCGGACCGCGTCCACGTAACGCTCGACCTCGCCGCGTTTGTGCGCCACCCCGACAATCCGCTCCAGGCAGTGACGGAGGTGCGTCTCCGGCGTCCACGGCTCACGGTGTCGCGGAACGGCTCCGGCGCGTGGAATCTCGCCGGCCTGCTGGCGAGTCAGCAGGCCGGGCCCCTCGGCCCCGGATACGGCGGCCGCATCGTGATCGACGACGGTCTCGTCGGGTACAGCGACGGCTGGGAGTCGCCCGCCACGCCCTTTGTATCGAAGTTTTCGCGCGTCGCCGGCGCGCTCGACTTCGGCCGCAGCCACGAGATCGCGTTCAACCTCACGGCGAGGAGCGCCGAGGGGGAGGACGTCGCGTGCCGCGGACGGTACCTGCCGAGCGACGGTATCTACGACCTCGACGTGACGGCAACGAACGGCGACGCGCGCCGGTGGGGCAACTACATCGTGCGCCTGCGCCAGGTGCGGTGGGCCGGGGGACGATTCGATGGGCGTGTCCACCTGCTCATCACGTCCATGGCAGACGGGATGACGCTCGATTACGGCGGGACCGTTCAGCTCCGCGACGCCGCGGCCGAATATCTGCCCGGCCACGTCGCGCTGCGGGGGGTGTCCGGCGAGCTGATCCTCGGTGACGGGCGTGTGTCGACGCCCGGGCTGTCCTTTGACGCGAACGGATCCGCCGTGCGGCTTCGGGGGGACGTCAACTATCCCAGCGGCGCCGCGACGTGGCTCGACCTCGTCGTCGCCTCCCCGCGGCTCGATCTTGGAATGGTCCGCAGCCTGTTCTTTCCCACCGCCCGTCTCGGGCTCGCGGGGCAGGCCAGCGGACACCTCTGGATCACGGGCCCGGTGAGCGCGCCCTATCTCGACGGCGACGTCACGTCGGCCCGGGGCCGCCTGAACCGGGAAGCCTTTGCGGACCTCCGCGCCCGGTTTCAATACGGCGCCGGTGTGCTGGCCCTGCGCGGGCTCACGGCGAGCATCGGCGGCGGGCGCATCACGGGTGACGGCGTCGTCGGCGTGTCCGGCGGCGCGGGGTCCTACGCCTTTACGGCCGCGACGTCCGGGATCGACGTCGCGGCGCTCCCCGCCCTGGGGCTCCCGCCGATCGGAGATCTCACGGGCCGCGCCTCGGGCGCGATCGCGGGCGTGCAGAGTGGGGGACGCGTGCAGGTGCTCGCCGCGGTCTCGATGCCCGCCGGGTCGATCCGGGGCGTGACATTTCAGGACCTCAACACCCTCGTGTGGGACGACGGCGGGTCGGTCGCCCTGGACTTCCTCGGCGTGCGAAAGGGTGCGTCGGACGTCTATGCCTCGGGCACCATCGCGCCGTGGGGCGGGCTCGACCTGAGCCTCTCCGCGTACGGGATTCCGCTCGATCAGGCGCCCGGGTGGGCCGGTCTGCCGAGCGCCGCGCGCCCCCCGCTGTCCGTGGCCGGCGTGGCGAACCTCAGTGGCCGCCTCGGCGGCACGCTCCGCGCGCCCGTCCTCTCCGGCGACGTCGTCGCGTGGGACGGCCACATCGGCCCCGCGCCGTTCGACCTCGCGTCCGGCGCGCTCGTGATCGGGCCCCGCACCGCGGAGACGTCCGGGCTCGCCGTGGTGGATGCGGCGACCGCGTACCGGGTCCACGGCGGCATCGCGTTCGATCCGCCGGTGGCGCAGAATCTCTCCATAGAGATGCAGGGAGTGGCGCTGGCGCCGTGGGTGCGCGCGCTGGCGCCGGGAGTCGGCATTGCGGGCACCGTCTCCGGACGGCTCGCCGCGAACGGCCCGCTGGCACACCCGGCCGTCTCCGGCGATGTCTCCCTCACAGGCGGCACCGTGAGCGGCCAGCCGGTGGATGGCATGAGCGCGCGGTTCACGGGCGACGGGCGGCGCATCCGGATCGAGACGGCCACCGCGCGGATCCACAACTCGCGGCTCAACGCGTCGGGCACGATCGATCTCTCCGGGGCGCTCGACCTGAGCCTCAGCGCCGACGGCGTACGGCTCGCCGATATTCCGTCCATCGGCACGCTCGGGTTCGCCCCCGACGGGACGGTGAGCTTGTCCGGCGCGGTGACGGGCACGCTTCGCGACCCCGACCTCTCCGGCACGCTCGTGTCCCCGAACCTCTCGATTCACGGCCAGACGTTCGAGGCGTCCGGCGTCGTGGACTACCGCGGCCACACGCTCACGCTCTCGCCGCTCCAGCTCTCGCAGGGTGATCAGCGGTACCGCGTCACGGGGCATGTCTACGACGGCCCGCGGCCCGCCGCCGATCTCACGTTCAGCGTCGAGCGCGGCCGCATCGACACCGTCGTGGCCGCGGCCGGCATCACCCCGGCGATCTCGGTCCGCGGCACGATCGACGGCACCGTGGGCCTGCAGGGGCCGCTGTCCGATCCCGCGGCGCACCTCGCGCTGTCCATGCACGACGGCGAAGTCGGCGGGGTGCCCGTCGGCACCGGCACCGCGGACCTCACGCTGACCCACGGGACCGTGGACATCCGGAAGCTCGTGCTCTCCCCCGCTCAGGGACAGCTCGCGGCACAGGGTCGCGTCGAGCTGCGGGGCACGAGCGACGTGGAGGTCTCGGGCCAAAACCTGGACGCCAACGTGCTGCGCCCGTTTTTCCATACCACCCAGACGCTCGCGGGCTCGCTGAACTTCACGATGCAGTGGACGGGGCCGACCGATAATCCCACGGCCGGCCTGTCGATGGAGGCGTTCGGGGCGGGCATTCCGGGTGCGACCGCCGACCGCATGGCATCGGTCGCCTTCTACAAGGACGGGATCGTTACGATCGAGACGGGCACCATCGAGAAGGGGGCGCGCAAGCTCCTCGTCGCGGGCACCGTCCCGCTCGTCCCCGGCCGGTTCACGCCGGCGCCGGACGGACCGCTCAAGGTGCAGGTGTCGTTGGAGGACGCCGATCTCAGCCTGCTGACGCTGTTCACGCCCGAGATCCAGGACGCGAGCGGAACCGTGGCCGGGCAGGTGTCGATCGGCGGTACGGTGGCCGCCCCCCTGATGAGCGGGACGGTCGAGTCGCACGGCGGTCGCTTCCGGTTTGCCCCGGTGGCGACGCCCATCGAGAACGTCAATGCGGACATCGCGTTTTCCCAGTCCGAGATCCTCGTGCGGAGCCTGTCGGCGACGGTCGGCGCGGGCACCATGGAGACGCAGGGCACGATCGGCATCAAGAACCTGCAGCCGAGCACCGTGGCGCTCGACCTCGCCGCCAAGGGGGTGACCCTGCAGATACCGGGCCTGTACTCGGGCGGCCTCGACGGCACGCTGCATCTCGGGGGTCCTGCGACGCAGCCGACGCTGGCCGGCGACGTCACCGTGTCCCACGGCCAGGTTGCGCTGGCCGCATCGCCCGCGGCCGGCGGGGGCGGGCCGATTCCGGTCGGCCTCGACGTCGCCGTCAAGCTCGGGGACAACGTCGCGTATGCGCAGGGTCCCGTGCGGGCGGAGCTCAGCGGCGGCATCCACGTCGGCGGCACGCTGGCGCGTCCCGCGCTGTCCGGCGAGATCCGCGCGCTCAACGGGACGCTGGCGCTGTTTGGCACGCCCTACACGGTCACGGACGGCAGCGTCGTGTTCTCCGAGGCGAGCGGCCTGAACCCCCAGATCTCCGCGCATGCGCAGGCGATGTACGGCGACACGCGCGTGTTCCTCGACATCAACGGCGTGCTCCCCTCGCCGGCGATCACGTGGAGCTCCGACCCACCCATGGCCCAGGACAAGATTCTGGCGCTCGTCGCGGGCACGAGCGGCGCGTCCGGCGGGTCGCCCACGGCGTTCCTCAGCCAGATGGTGTTGGGCTCGATCACGCAGACGCTGCAGCAGGCGCTTCGTCTCGACACCCTCACCATTTCCTACGACACGCAGAGCCCGTTGACGCTGCAGATCGGCAAGTACATCTTCAAGAACGTCTACCTGTCACTCAGCGAGGTGATCGGCCGCTCGTCGGTGACGACGCTGCCCTCGATCGGCAGCCTCGCGCCGCTCAACCCGTCGGGCCAGCCGTACACGGTCCTCGGCATTCAGTACTACCTCAGCCCGAGCGTGTCGCTGACGTATAATGTGGACAGCCTGGGCGAGAGCGGCGTATTCCTGCTCACGCGCTTTCCGTTCTGACGCCCGGTCGCTCGACCATCGCCCACCGAGCCGCCCGCCCGTGTGCCATGAGGAGAGTCCGGTGCGCGCGGCGCGGATACTGTAGGGATGGGAGCGTGATCCGGTTGCTCGGAGAATATCTGCGGGAACTGCAAAAGGTGGTGCTGCTGCGGCCGGCCGACGAGGCGCGGCTGTGGCGGGCCTACCGGGATCGCGGCGACGGGCGGAGTCGCGCGCGCCTGATCGAGGCGTATCAGCCGCTCGTCTTCAAGGTGGCCATGCAGTTGCGGCTGCGCGAAACGATCGTCATGGACATGATCCAGGAAGGGACCGTCGGCCTGATCGAGGCCGTGGAACGGTTCGATCCCGCGCGCGGCGTGCGGTTCAGCACGTTCGCGACGTTCCGCATTCGCGGCCGCATCCTCAACGCGCTCCGGCGCGAGCGGCCGGCGGCGCGGGACGTGTCGGGGCACGACGAGGCCTTGCTGGAGCGCGTCGCGGATCCGGCGGCCACGGACTTGCTCGGCGCGGTGGAAGACGAGGTGCTGGTCGAGCAGATCGTCGCGGCGATCGACCGTCTGCCCGATGCGCGCGAGCGGCGGATCCTGCACGGCTCATTTCTCGGGGCGGAGGAACCGCGCCGCATCGCCGGCGAACTGAAGATCAGTTTGTCCCATTTCTACCGCCTGCAGAAGCACGCGCTCGGGCGGATCCGGGAGTTGGTGGCACCGGTGACCGGCGGCCTGCGGGCGCAGGGAGTCCACGAATAGGCACGATGCGCGAGCGGGACGTGTTGCTTCGCCACCTCCGGCACGCCGAGGAGTGGCTGCGTTGGGCGCGGAGTGACTACCGGCACGGCGACGTGCACGGCGCCGTCCTGCGGCTCCTGCTGGCGGAGGCGGAGGTCCGGCACGCCCGCGAGGCCGGATCGCACAGCGCCGGGGAGGCGCCTGCACGGGCGTCCCGGGGCCGCAGCGTTGCCGCGACGGCCGTCGCCGTCGCGGCGGCCGTCGTCGTCGCGGCGGCCGCGTACGCGACGTTTCTCGCCGGCGGCTCGGGCTCGGAGCGCGCCGCGTCGGCGGACACGCCCGCGGTGACGCTGAGGCCGGCCGGGGAGTCCTGGGCTTCCGTCCGGCTGGACGCCGGAGATTTTTTCACGCTGTTGCAGCCGGGCGCGGCCGGTGCGCCCGATACCGCGGCGTCCTTCGGGGCCGGGACCGCACCCGGGGATCCGCGGGTGGTGGATGAGTTGATGTCTCAGTTTGGACACGTCAAGCCAACTTCCACGAACGAACCGCGAGTGGACGAGTTCGTCACGCCTGGAGATCCAGGTCGTCCAGCCAGCGCTTTCTAGCGCGCGCCCCGCCGGGGCGCGGAGCGGGGTTCCAGGGGAGTATCACGCGGCACGGAGGTCAGCGTGGGTGTGCCCAAGCGACTGATGCAAGCCGTTCGCGCGGTGGCCGGAAGCCTCGTCTGGGCCATGGTGCTGGCGTGGCCGGGCTCCGGGTGGGTAACGGCGCAACCGGCGATGCCGCGCACGGCACAGCAAAATCCGTCGCCCGTGCCTCCCCCGGCACAGCCCAATCCGTCGCCGATCCCTTCCCCCAGCGCGCCGCAGGCGCCGCCGGCCCAGCCGCAGCCGAGTCAGCCGCAACCGGCGCCCGCCACCCCGCCCGCCACCCCGCCACCCGTCACCACGCCGGCCCCCGCGGCGCCGTCTCCGTTCCAGCCGATTCCCGGCGCGCCCCCGCAGACGCTCCCGCCGCAGAAGGTGCTGGACGTGGTGGTGCGCGGTAACGAGCACGTGCCGACGGCCACGATCCTCCAGGTCGTCTCGACGAAACCCGGCGACCCGCTCAACGAGGACCGCCTGCGCAACGACGTCCAGGCGATCTTGGGCCTCGGGCTCTTCGCCGACGCCGTGCTCCGGCTCGAGCCGGCGGCGAACGGCGTCACCGTGGTGTTCATCGTCGCGGAAAACCCGGTCGTCTCCGACGTGCGCATCATGGGCAACACCGTTATTTCCACGGACGACGTCCGCAAGACGATGAACGTGCCGACCGGTCAAGTGCTCAACACCGTGGCGATGCGCCAGGGCGCGCAGGCCGTGGAGCGCCTGTACCAGAGCAAGGGCTACGCGCTGGCGCGGGTGTCCGACATTTCCGTGAACGAGCAGGGTGTGCTGTCCGTTACGATCACGGAGGGGCGGATCGAGGCCATCAAGATCGTCGGGCTGCACAAGACGAAGGACTACGTGGTCCGCCGGGAGCTGACGTTCAAGCCGGGGGACGTGTTCAACGTCGACGCGGTCAACGCCAGCCTGAAGAAGCTGTTCGCGTCCCGGTACTTCTCGGACGTCAAGGCCGATCCGGGGCCGGGCACGCAGCCCGATACGGTCGACGTCACGATCACGGTGACCGAGCAGCGCACGGCCACGCTCAGCTTCGGCGCGGGCTACAGCACGGTGACGGGCCTCGCCGGCTTGGTCGGCGTGCAGGACATCGATTTCGGCGGCAACGGGCAGACCGTGGGGGCCTCGTACGACAGCACCGTGCTGAACGGCAACAACTTCACCCTGACGTTCCACGAGCCGTACTTCGAGGGGACGCGCACGGTGATGGATTTTCAGGCGTTCAATCAGACGACCATCCCGACCGACTACTCGCTCGGCCTGTTCAACTCGTTCCAGTACACGATGTACCAGACGGGCGGTCAGGTCACGTTCACCACGCCGATCCACACCGCGCCCAACCGGTATTTCACGTATGGGATCAAGTCGGTCAACACGCAGTTCGGGCCGTCGCTGCTGACCAGCTCGACGGTCCCGAGCGGCTTCGTCTTCACCCCCGGGACCGTCAACGCGGTGCTGCTCGGGGCGCTCCAGGACACCCGTGACGACCCCATCAACCCGACGCGCGGCCAGGAGATCCAGCTCAGCACCGAGTCCGCGATCGCCGGCGACTTCAACTTTGAGAAGTACGAGATGGACTTCGTCCAGTACTGGCCGACCGGCAACGCCACGATCGTCGGCCACGTGCACCTCGGGGCCGGAAGCGGCCCGCTTCCCATCCAGGAACAGTTCTACCTCGGCGGACAGAGCTCGCTGCGCGGCTACGCGGCGGGGCGGTTTCGCGGCGACGACATGGCGATCGTGACGGGGGAGTACCGCTTCCCGCTGAACACGCTCCCGTTCCTCAAGGGGATCGGCGGGATCACCGGCATCGTCTTCGCGGACGCGGGCGACACGGAGCCGTACGGGACGCTGCCGACGAACCTCAAGGTCGACTACGGATTCGGGATCGCGGCCAAGACGCCGATCGGGCTCTTCCGCGTCGACTACGGTGTGAGCCCGGAGGGAGGGCAGCTGTGGATCTCCACCGGGACGACATTCTGAGCGTGCGGCGCGCACGCGGCGGGACGCGCTCCGGCGCCCCCGGCCGCCGCGAGAAGGGGGACCTGGGATGATGCGGTGGAACGTGAAGTGGATTGCGGTCGCGGTCGCGGTGATCGTCGTGCTGGCCGCGGCGGGGTACGTCGCGACGCGGCCCGGGCCGGTCTTCGGCAGTCAGGCGGGGACGATCGGCTTCGTGGACATGCAGCGGGCGCTCAACGCCCATCCGGGCAAGGCGTCCGCGGAGTCGGCGCTCCGTGACTACGCGCAGGCGCAGATCGCCGACGCGCAGCAGAAGATGAAGAACATGTCGCCCGGGCAGCGCCAGCAGCTGCAGAATCAGGTCGACCAGCAAATTCTCCAGAAGCGCGCCGAGCTGCTCGGCGGCCTGGACAAAGACATCCGGGCCGCCGTGCAGAAGGTCGCCGCGCAGCAGGGCGTGAGCGTGGTGCTGGACCGCACGGTGGTGCTCTACGGCGGGGTCGACCTCACGGATCAGGTTATCAAGCTCATCAGTGGGAAGTAAGCGCGCGTGCGCGGACGTGGCATCCCGGTGATCCCAGGGCCCGGGGCCGGCCGCGTCCCGGGCTCCGGCGCCCGCGTCGCGGGCGCGTTCGGCCGGGCGTGCGCCGTCGCGGTGCTCGCCGCCTCGCTCTCGGCCTGCCAAGGCCGGACCTCGAGCTCCCGGCCGGCCGCCCCGCCGCCGGCCGCCACCACGCCGGTCGGACCGAAGGTCGCGGTGGTGGACTTCACGCGCGCGCTGCACGCCCACCCCCGGTGGCCGGACGTCGACGCGCTCGACCGCCGTATCGGCCGGCTCCAGGCCGAGCTGGCCGTGCCGACGGCCCCACAGTTCCAGATGCCGCAGATCGACCTGCAGCCCCAGATCCGCGCCGCGGCGCAGCAGGAGCTCGAGCAGATCAAGCCCCAGTACCAGCAGCAGTTCAACCAGACGGCGCTGGCGCTGCGGGACGCGGCGCGGAAGGAGCTGGATGCGTTCGTCGCCCAGCTCCGCGCGTCGACCCAAGCCGAGTTCAACGACAAGCAGCAGGCGCTTGCGGCCCAGATCAGCAAGGCGATCCAGGACAAGCAGCAGGCGCTGGACAAGGACAACGAGCAATTTCAGCAGCAGGTCCTGGAACAGTACCGGCTACCGCTGCTCAACCTCCAGCTCAAGCGCGACGCGGCCACCACCGGCAACCGCCAGCAGCAGCAGAGCCTCAATCAGCAGATCCAGGCAATGACCAAGGAACGCGACGACAAGATCGCCGCCCACGAGAAGGCGAACGAGCAGGCGCTGCAGGACTTCCAACAGCAGCAGAACCAGGCGTATACGCAGCAGCTCAAGGACCTGCAGACCCAACTCAACCAGAGCGCGCAGCAGCAGGTGGCGCAGAAGGAAAAGGAGCTCAACGACCGCCTCCACGACACGCTCGTGGCGAAGCAGGCCGAGATGAACCAGGAGATGCACACCAAGCTGCAGGCCGAGCTCGCGGCGCGCCAGCAGGCGCTGGTCCAGGGGGCGCGCGCCGAGATCACGCGCGCCGAGCAGCAGGCGCTGGCCAACGCCGGCTCGGCGCGCCAGGCCCTCGACGCCCAGCTGCGGGACGCTCAGGCCGAGCGCGCGCGCCTCATGGCGGAGATCCTGGCGGATCTGCGGGTCGAGGCGGCCGCGCTGGCGCAGCAACACGGCTACGACGTCGTCCTCACGCAGACCGTGGCGACGTTCGACACGACGGACATCACAGACGAGCTGATCGCGCGCATCAAACGGTAACATGCGGGAGGTCGGGATGTCGCGGTTCGGGGGGACGGCCCTCATCCTGGCGGCGGCGGTGCTGCTGGCGGGCTGCGGGCCGCGCATCGGGGTGGTCGACACCCAGCGGGTGCTGAACGAGAGCGTCAAGGCGCTGGAGTACCAGAAGCAGCTCGACGACCGGGAGAAGCAGATGGTCGCCGAGCTGACCGTGCTCAACGGTCAGGTGAGCGCGGCCGAGCTCAACGCGCGCCGGGCGAGCCTGATGACCGAGCTGACGCAGCTCCGCGGCGATCTCGAGAATCAGCTCAATCAACAGCTCCACGACGCGGCGGCGAAGGTGGCGCGACAGGACGGCCTGCGGCTCGTCATCGTCAAGAGCTCGTCGGTGCTCGGCGGCCGGGATGTCACGCAGCAAGTCATCGACCTCCTGAAGTAGCGCCGCGGACGTGCGCCTCGCTGACCTGGCGAGAGCGGTGGGCGGGCGGCTCGACGGCGACCCGGACGTGGAGGTGGTCCGCGTGAGCGCCCCGGACGACGCCGGACCCGGCGCCGTCGTGGTCGTGTCCGATGCGCGGATGCTCGCCCGTCTGGAGGCCGTCGCCGCGGCCGTCATCCTCGCGCCCGACGGGCCGCCCACGCGGCTGCCGGCGATCCGCATCGCCAATCTCCGCCTCGCGCTCGCGCTCGCCCTGCGGGCGCTCGGCCCGCCCGCGCCGCCCCCGTCCGGGATCCACGCGACCTGCGTCCTCGGCGCGCGCGTCCGCGTGGGGACGGACGTCTCGCTCGGGCCGTACGTGGTCGTGGGCGACGGCGTCGAGATCGGCGACCGGGCCGCGGTGGGCGCGCACACGGTCCTCGAGGACGGCGTCCGCATCGCCGCGGACGCGGTGCTGCATCCCCGCGTGACGGTGCGGCACGGCTGCGTCGCCGGCGCCCGCGTCGTGCTCCAGAGCGGCACGGTCATCGGCAGCGACGGGTTCGGCTACGCGCAGGACGCCGGCCGGCGGCACGTGCTCATTCCGCAGGTCGGGGTGGTGGTGCTGGAGGACGACGTCGAGATCGGCGCCAACGCGGCCGTGGACCGGGCCACGCTCGGCGTCACGCGCATCGGCCGCGGAACCAAGCTCGACAACTACGTGCACATCGGGCACAACGTGCAGATCGGCGAGGACGTGGCGATGGCCGCGGGGTGCCGGATCGCCGGCAGCGCCCGGATCGGCAACCGTGTGCTCATGGGCGGCATGACCGGGGTTGCGGACCACGTGACGGTGGGCGACGACGCCGTCGTGCTCGGCGGCAGCGAGGTCACGCGCGACATCCCGCCGGGCGCGGTGGTGGCGGGGCGTCCGGCGCGCCCGAGGATGGAGGAGCGCCGCCGGGATGCGGCCGCGCGCCGCGTGCCGGGGCTGCTGCGCGAGGTCGCGGATCTGCGCCGCCGTGTCGCCCGCCTGGAGCGCACGCCGTAGCCGGCGTGTGCGGCGATCGCCAGCAGACGCTGGCCGCGCCGGCGGTGCTGTCCGGCGTGGGGCTCCACAGCGGCCGCCCCGCCCGCATGACGCTGCACCCGGCGCCGGTCCACTCCGGCATCGTCTTCCGGCGCACGGACGTCCACGGCCGCGCCGTGCGCGCCGCCCTCGACGCGGTGACGGACACGGAAGGCCGCGTGGTGCTCGGCGGCCATCGCGGCGTGCAGACGGTGGAGCACCTCCTGTCCGCGGCCTGGGCGCTCGGCTTGGATAATTGCGTGGCGGAGCTCGACGGTCCCGAGGTCCCCGGGCTGGACGGGAGCGCCCTGCCGATCGTGTCGGCGCTCCGCGCCGCCGGCCTGCGGCCGCAGGCGGCGCCGCGCCGCACGGTCGCCATCCGCGCGCCGGTCTGGGTGCGCGACGGCGAGGCCTGGGCCGCGGCGCTGCCGGCCGCCGCGTTCTCGGCGGCCTACGTGGTGACGCTCGCGCCGCCGGGGCCGGGCGATCAGGCGGCGACGTACGACCCGCGCCGCGACGCCTACGAGGAGACGATCGCACCGGCGCGAACGTGGGGATACGAGCGGGACGCCGCGGCGTTGCGGGCGCGCGGGCTCGCGCTCGGCGCCTCGCTCGAGAACACGCTCGTCGTCGGCGGAGCCGGGTTTGTGAACGCGCCCCGGTTCCCAAACGAAGCGCCGCGGCACAAGCTGCTGGACCTGCTCGGCGATCTTGCATTGCTCGGGTGTGACGTGCTGGGCGCCGTGATCGTCGTGCGCGGCGGACACCGCCTGCACGTGGCGCTCGCCCGCGCGATCGAGGCTCAAGGGGGCTGACGGTGGACCGACAGCATGCGGGAGCGCTGGACGTCAAGGAGATCATGCGCCGGCTGCCGCACCGGTACCCGCTCCTGCTCGTCGACCGCATCCTGGAGCTGGAACCGGGCACGCGCATCGTCGGCCTGAAAAACGTGTCGATCAACGAGCCGTTCTTTGCCGGCCACTTCCCGGGGCATCCGGTGATGCCCGGCGTGCTGATCGTGGAAGCGATGGCGCAGGTCGGCGGGGTGCTCTTCTCATTTCTGCCGGGGACGGCGGGGCACATCGCGTACTTCGCGGGCATCGACCGGGTGCGGTTCCGGCGGCCGGTGCGGCCGGGCGACCAGCTCGTCACCGAGGCGGTGTTGCTCAAGACCCGCAGCCGGTTCGGCAAGGTCGCCGTGACGTCGCGCGTCGCCGGCGCCGTGGTCGCAGACGGCGAGCTCACCTACTCGAAGATGAGCATGGACGAGATGGACATGGTCCTCGCCGGCGGCAAGCTGATCGGCCGTGAGGCGGCCAGTGAGCACCGCTGAGCCGGCGATGCCGTCCGGGACGCGAGCCGTCGAGATCCATCCCACCGCGGTCGTCGATCCGGCCGCAGACCTCGGCGCCGGCGTCCGCGTCGGCCCCTATGCGGTGATCGCGCCGCGGGCGCGCATCGGCGAGGGCACGTGGATCGGCCCGCACGTCGTGATCGAGCCGTGCACGGTGATCGGGCGCGACTGCCGGATTTTCGCGCACGCGGTCCTCGGCGGCCCGCCCCAGGACCACCACTTCTCCGGGGAGCCGACCGTTCTCAGGATCGGCGACCGCGTCACGATCCGGGAGTACGTGTCCGTGAGCCGGGCCACCGGCGCCGGCGGCGAGACCGTGGTGGGCGACGACACCGAGATCCTGGCCTATGCGCACGCCGGTCACAACTGCCGCATCGGCCGCCACGTCCTCATCACCAACGGCTGCCAGCTGGCCGGGCACGTCGTGGTCGGGGATCGGGCGGTGCTGGGCGGCATGGTCGGCGTCCTCCAGTTCGCGCACATCGGGACCCTCGCCATGGTCGGCGGGTTGAGCCGCATCGTCCAGGACGTGCTGCCGTACATGCTCGTCAACGGCAATCCCCCGCGGACCGTGGCGATCAACCGCGTCGGGCTCCAGCGCGCGAACGTTCCCCGGGCGGCGCAGGACAAGCTCCGCCGCGCGCACCGCCTCCTCGTGCGCTCGGGGCTCGACGTCGCGCGGGCGGTCGCGCGGATCGAAGCCGAGATCGAGCCGTGCGCCGAGATCGCGCATCTCTTGGAGTTTATCCGGGCCAGCCGCGAGCGGGGCGCGGGGTTCCCGCGGTGAGCGGGGGGCGCGGGCCGGCGGCGGGGGCGACGCCGGTCGGATTGATCGCCGCGGCCGGGTCGCTGCCGGTTGAGATTGCCCGCGGCGCCCGCGGGCTCGGCCGGCGCGTGGTGTGCGTCGACGTCCTGGCGGCCGATCCCGCGTTGCGGGAACTCGCGGACGCGCACTACGCGATCCCGCTCGGCGCGCTCACCGATCTCATCGACACGCTGCGCCGTCACGGCGTGCGCGAGGTGCTGCTCGCGGGCAAGGTCGACAAGCTCGCCGCGATGCGGGAGGCGCGGCCGGATGCCGAGGCCGCCCGCGCCCTGCGCCGGCCGCCCGACTGGGGCGACGCCGGCCTGCTCGGCGTCTTCGTCAGCGTGCTCGAGGAGGCGGGATTCGAGGTGGCGAGCCAGGCGCGCTACGTCGGACACCTGCTCTCGGACGCGGGCGTCTTGACCGGCCGCGCGCCCACGCCGGAGGAGACCAGGGATGCGGCGCTGGGGTTGCGGATCGCCCGGGGCGTCGCCGCGCTGGACGTCGGGCAGTCCGTGGCGGTGCGGCGCGGCGTCGTCGTCGCGGTGGAAGCGGCCGAGGGTACGGACGAGATGATCCGGCGCGCGGGCGCGCTCGCGCCCGGCGCGGTCGTCGTCAAGGTGAGCCGTCCCGCGCAGGACGCGCGGTACGATCTGCCCGTCGTGGGTCCACGGACGGTGGCGGCGCTCAGCGCGGCCCGGGCCTCGGCGCTGGCGATCGAGGCCCGCCGCACCATCGTGCTCGACCGCGAGCAGCTGGTGGCGGCGGCGGACGCGGCGGGGATCGCGGTGGCCGCGATCGCGCCCGACGGGCACACTCCGCCGCCCTGACTTCGTGCCGGCCCGAATCGTCGCCGTCGCGGGGGAGGTGTCGGGCGATCACCAGGGCGGCGGGTTGATCGCCGCGCTCCGGCGCGTCCGCCCGGACCTCCGCGTGTCGGCGGTCGGCGGGCCGGCGATGGCGGCGGCCGGCGCCGACGTGCTGATCGACAGTACGCGCTGGGGCGTGATCGGGTACGCGGAAGCGTACGCGCGGCTCCCGGTGTTCGCGGCGCGGTTCTGGCGGGTCGTTCGGCTGATCGAGCGGACGCGCCCCGAGCTGCTCCTGCTCGTCGACTTCCCCGGGATGAACCGCGAGCTCGTCGCCCGGTTTTCCGGCCGCCTGCCGATCGCGTATTTCTTCCCGCCGCAGACGTACGGCCGCCGCGGCGCGTCCGCATCGCGCATGGCACGCGCGGCGGTGCGCCTGCTGGCCGTGTTTCCGTTCGAGGCCGAGGCGTACCGGCGCGCCGGCGCGGACGTCGTCTACGTGGGGCATCCGGCCGTCGATGAGGCGGCCGCGGCCGCGCCGCGGGACGCGTCGCGCGCCGAGTGGGGGGTCCGCGACGCGGCTCTGGTCGGCGTGCTCCCGGGGAGCCGTGCCCAGGAAGTGCGGGTCCTCCTGCCGGCGATGCTGGCCGGCGTCCGGGATCTCGCCCGGTCGCAGGCGATCCGGTGCGCGCTGCCGCTAGCCGCTCCGCACCTCGGACCGGCGGTGGCCGCCGCGGCGGAGGCGGCCGGGGTCGACATCGTCGTCGTCGGCGGCCGCGCGCTCGACGTGATGGCCGCGTCCGACGCCGTCGTGGTCGCGTCGGGCACGGCTCCGCTCCAGGCGGCATGCCTCGGGGTGCCGATGGTGATCGTGTATCGCGTGTCCCGGACGACGGAGTGGATCGCGCGCCGGTTTGTCCTGGCGCCCGGGATGGATCGGATCGGGTTCTCGATCCCCAACATCGTGCTCGGTCGCCGGGCGATCCCCGAGGTATTGCAGCGCGAGGTCACGGGCCCGCGCATCCGCGACGAGTTGTCGCGGCTCCTCGGCTCGGGCGGGGAGCGGCAGCGCGCCGACCTCGCGGAGGTGCGCGACCGCCTCGGTCCCGGCGGCGCGCTGGCGCGCGCCGCGGCCGAGGTCGCGCGGTTGCTGGACACGCGGGCGGCGCCCACGATACGATAGACGGGGCCGCGCGGGCCCCCGCGTTGTGGATGGCGCGCGTCTTCGGCGGATGTCTATAAGGGGACGATAGGGACGGGTGATGTCCGTTCAGAGTGAGAGCGACAGGCGGCTGCGCGAGGTGCGGAGACCGGCCGGGCGATTCACGGTGACGCGCCTACGCCGCGGCGTGCTGTGGGCGGTCCCGATGCTGTTGCTCGCCGCGCTGGCGTGGAGCCTCGTCCCCTGGGGAGGGGCGCCCTCCGGGACCGCGCCGCGGCCGCCGGCCTCGGCGCCCCCGGCCCATCCGGATCAGCCGCGCACGTCCCAGGCGGCACCTGCGCCCGCGCCGGGCGCCGCCGGCAGAAGCGCGGCGGGACCGGGCGCCGCGCAAGGAGAGATCCGCGCGGGGCGCCTTGTGGAGACGGACGCGTCGGGCCACCGGCGCTGGCAGATCACGGCGGACGACGTCGCGCTCCGGGACGGCGGTCAGGTCGTGCAGCTCCGCAACGTGCACGCGGTGTTCTACGATCCGGACGGCACGGCCATGACGGTGACGGGCAACACCGGCGCCTATGACACGCGCACCAAGGACGTGCAGATGGCCGGCGACGTCCACGGCGTGAGCGCAACCGGCCGCCAGCTGTACGCGGACCGGCTGAACTACACGCCCGGCACGGACCGCGTGACCGGCACCGGCAACATCCGCGTGGTGGAAGAGCGCGTCATCATGTACGCGGACCGCATGATCTCGGACACCAGGCTCGGCGAGACGCAGTTCTTCGGCCACGTGCACATGACGGTCCGTTGACGATGCCCGCTCGGCCGGCCACGGGCGTCGCCCGAGGGACCGTTCGTCGACCGGCCGAGGGGTGCGGGCGGCCTTCCCCTCGCTTCACCGGCCGGGCGGAGGCCGGGCCGCTCCGGGTGGTCCCCCGGCGCGCGTTCGTTCGCGCGGCTGCGTCCGCCGGGCGTCTCGCTGTCCTGGTGGCGCTGGCCGCTCTGCTCCATGGCGTCGGACTCGACCGGGCGTGGGCGCAGCCGGCGCCGCCCGCGCCGGGCGGTCCTGCGGGCGCGGCGGCATCCCCGCGGCCGGTCCCGGTCGACGTTCAGGGCGCGAGCCGGATCGACTACGACGCGGCGGCCGAGGAGTACACGTTTCGCGGGCGCGAGGTGGTTGTCACGCGCGGAGACCAACGTTTGGCGGCGCCGGTGATCATGTATCGCGCGGCCGCCCGGCGGGCCGAGTTGCCCGAGCGCGGGACCGTATCGGCCCCGGCGGGACAGCTGACCGCGGATCACATCGTGGCCGAGCTGGCGTCGCGTCATCTCGTCGCCGAGGGCCATGTCGATGCGCGTTTTCTCGACGAGGGCGTCTGGACCTCGATGAGCGCGGACCGGGTCGAGGCGACCGACCGTCCCGATCAGCGCGAGGTCGTCGCGACGGGGCACGTCGTGGCGACGCGCGCGGACTCCGAGCTGCGGGGCGACCGGATCACCTACGACCGCGCCGCCCAGCACGCCACGGTCGAGGGCGACGCGGTCGCAACCCGCGGCGGCGATCGGCTGCAGGCGGATCGGATTGCCGCCGATCTCCGCACGCATGATGCCGTGGCCACGGGGCATGTTGTGCTCGATCGCGCGGCCGAGGACATGCACGGGTCGGCCGATCGCGCGACCTACGCCGGCGGCACCCGGACGGCGGTCCTGTCCGGGCATGCGCGCGTGACGCGGGATCGCGACGTGGTCACCGCGGACACCATCACGGTCAACATGGCGCAGCACCTCGCGACCGCGGACGGGCAGTTCACGATCGTCGCCTACCCCAAGCAGGGGCAGCAGGGGACGCCGCCGTGAACCGCGTGATCCCGCTCGAGCGCTCGCGCGGGATGCTCCGCGCCGAGGGGCTCGGCAAGCGGTACGGGGAGCGGACCGTCGTCGACGGCGTCTCGGTGTCCGTGCGGCCCCGGGAAATCGTGGGGTTGCTCGGGCCGAACGGCGCCGGCAAGACGACGACCTTTTATATGATGGTCGGGCTCGTCCGGCCGGACGCGGGCGAGGTGTGGATTGGCAGTCACAACGTCAGCGCGGAGCCGGTCGACATCCGCGTCCGGCGGGGGCTCGGGTACCTGGCCCAGGAGCCGTCCGTGTTCCGGCGGCTCACCGTGGAGGAAAACGTGCTCCTCGTGCTGGAGCAGCGCGCGCAACTGTCCCGGGAGGCCCGCCGCGACAAGGCGGCGGACCTGCTCGCGGAGTTCGGCCTCGCCCGCGTCGCGGCGCAACCGGCGTGGACCCTTTCCGGCGGGGAGCGCCGGCGCGTGGAGATCGCCCGGGCCCTCGCGCTCGACCCGGCGTTTTTGTTGTTGGACGAGCCGTTCACCGGCATCGACCCGCGGTCGGTGCAGGAGCTCCAGGACACGGTCCGCTACCTTCGTGAGCGCGGCCTCGGCGTGATCGTGACGGATCACAACGTCCGTGACACGCTCGCCATCACCGATCGCGCGGAGATCATCCACGGCGGGCGGATTCTCTTTGGCGGCCAGCCGGAGGAGCTTCTCGAAAGCCCGGAGGCGAGGCGGCTGTACCTGGGGGAGGGGTTCCGGCTGTGACACCGAGCCTGCTGGACCGTCTGCTGTGGGCGGAGGTAGGCTCCTCGTTTGTGTTCAGCCTCGGCCTCTTCAGCGTGCTCCTGGTGATGAACCACCTGTTCTACCTGGCCCGCCTCGTGATCGGCCAGGGCGTCGCCGTCGAGACCGCGCTCGTGTTGATGGTGTACAAGATCCCGTACTTCGTCGCGTTCAGCGTGCCGATGGGCGTGCTGCTCGCGACCGTGCTCGGCATCGGCCGGCTCAACGACCACAACGAGATCGCGGCGCTGCGCGTCTCGGGCATCAGCCTGTACCGGATGGCCGCGCCGATCGTCGCCGCCGGCGCCGTGGCGACGGTCGGCGCCTTGGTCTTCTCCGAGGGCGTCGTCAGCCTGAGCGATGCGCGGTACCGCACCGTCTTCAACGACGTCATGGCGCACGGTCCGGATCTGCGGCCCGTGGACAACGTGTTCTTCCAGGCCCCGACGGCCCACGGCAACGCACTGTACAGCGCGCATCGCTACGATCCGCGGTCGCGCACGCTCGCGGGCGTGACCGTGGTGTATCTCGACGCGGGCCAGCCGCTCGAGGTGATCCAGGCGCAGAGCGCGACCTATCGCCGCGGCGTGGAATGGACGTTTCACCGGGGCAACGTCTACGCGTTCCAGCACGGCAGCGTGGTGACCACCGGGTTCGAGACGCTCGCGGTGACGGTCCCGCGGTCGCCGCAAGAGTTCACGGTGCCCCCGGAGCAGCCGTCGGACATGAATTTGCGCCAGCTCTTCCGGCAGGTGGCGGCGCTGCACCGTGAGGGCGCCGATGCGCGGACGTTTGTCGGCGAGCTCAACTCGCGGTTCGCGACGGCGGCGAGCTGCATCGTGTTCGCGCTCGTCGCGCTCCCGCTCAGCCTCCGCCCGCACCGCTCCGGGCCAAGCATGGGCCTCGGGTTGAGCATCCTCGTGCTGATGGCGTACTACGTCGTTGCGATCCCATCCCAGCTCGCCTCCGATGGGCGGCTCGTGTCTCCCATC
This sequence comes from Bacillota bacterium, assembly GCA_021324255.1. Lineage (GTDB taxonomy): Bacteria > Sysuimicrobiota > Sysuimicrobiia > Sysuimicrobiales > Segetimicrobiaceae > JAJPIA01. The sequence continues at coordinate 35,403 of JAJPJL010000109.1, read as the reverse complement.
CTCGCCGCCTGGCTCCCCGACGCGCTGATCGGAGCGGGCGGCACGATCCTGCTGGCGCGGGCCGCCAGGTGACCGCCACAGACGGCGCGTCACCGCCGGCAAGGCGGCGGTATCTCTTCCTGCTCGCGCTCGTCCTCGTCTTCTCCGGCGGGCTGTTCTTTTTCCGGCTCGGCGCCGGAACCCTGTGGGACCTCGACGAACCTCGCTACGCCCAGGCCAGCCGCGAGATCCTCGCGACGCACGACCCGTGGATGCTCCACCTCGACGGCCGTCCATGGTACGGTCCGCCGCCGTTATGGATGTGGCTGCAGGCGGGGGCGGGGGCGGTGCTCGGGTTCTCGGAGTGGGCGATGCGGGCGTGGGCGGCGGTGTTCGGCATGCTCGGAGTCGCCGTGACGTGCGTGCTCGGCTGGGAGTGGTTCGGCCCCCGCACGGGGATCCTGAGCGGGCTCGTCCTCGCCACGACGCTGGAGTACCTGCTGCTCTCGCGGCTGGCGGTGCTGGACGCCGCGGAGGTGGCGTTTCTGCTGCTCGCGGTCCACGCCTTCTACCGCGGCTATCGCGACCGGACCCGCGGCGACTATCTCCGCAGCTTCCTGTGGGCCGGCCTGGCCACGCTTACGCGCGGCCCCGTGACCCTGCTCCTGCTCGCCGCGGTCCTCGTCCCGTTCCTCGCATACCGGCGAGCCCTGCGCCGCTGGCGGGAGATCCCGTGGCTGTGGGGCGCGCTGATCTACCTCGCGCTGGCGTGTCCCTGGTACGCGGTGCAGATCGCCCGCGGCGGCGCGGCGTTCGTGGTCGCCGCGTTTGGCGCGTCCTGGGTCCGGCCGCTCGAGGCCCGCCTCGGCGCCGTGCTCTACGACGTCCCGGTGATCGTCCTCGGCGCCGTCCCGTGGGCCGCATTCGTTCCCGGCGCGCTCGTGTACCATTACCACCGGCGCTGGCAGGACGGGAGCTTGTTCTGCCTGCTGTGGTGCGCGATCGCGTTTGCCGGGGCGGTGGCCAGCGGCGGCCGGCTGCCGGACGACGTCTTTCCGATCTTTCCGTTCGCCGCGATCGCGATCGCGAGACTGTGGGAGGAGTTTCTCTTCGAGGGGGCGGCCCGGCTCCGCCGCACGCTCATGACGTCGTTTGTGCTGCAGATCGGGGTCGTCGTGCTGCTCGGGCTCGCGGTGACGGCGTTCGTGACCGTCCGGTACCCCGAGGCGTTCGAGGCGGTGCGTCCCGCGCTCGTCGCCGCCGTGGCGGTGCTCGTGGTCGGCCCGGCGCTGACCGCGGTCCTGTTCGGGCTCCGCCGGTATACCGGGGCGTTTCTCACGATGCCCGCGACGATGGCCGTGTTCATCGCCGTGCTGTACGCGGTGACGCTTCCGGTGGTGGAGGCGCAAAAGCCGATTCCGCCGCTCGCCGCCGACCTCCGCCGCCGGTTGCAGCCGGGCGACCGGATCATCGCGTACCGCATCGGCATGCCGGCGTCGCTCGTGTACTACACGGACCACCGCGTCGCGTGGGTCAACGAGGCCGCGGTGCTGAGGGCGGAGCTGTGCGCGCCGGGCCGGGCGTACCTGGTGACGACCCCCGCGGAGGCGGCGGGGAGCCTGCCGCGCATCGCCGAACGATTCAGCGTGATCGGCGTGCGTGACGGCCTCGTCGTCCGCGAAAAGCCGGCGGAGGCCACGTGCGGAGGGTCGAACTAGGTGCGTGTCAGCATCGTTGTCCCCACGTACAACGAGCGGGAAACGATCCCCGTCCTCCTGCGGCGCCTCGCTCAAGCGGTGGGGGCGCCCCGCTGGGACGTGGAGGCCGTGGTCGTGGACGATTCGTCACCCGACGGGACGGCGGCGGCCGCGGCGGCGGTCGGGGCCGAGCTGGGCCGCGTGCTTCCCGTCGTCGTGGTCAGCCGTCCCGGCAAGGCCGGGCTTGCCTCCGCCGTGCTGGACGGCGTGCGGCGCGGCCGGGGAGACGTGATCGTGGTGATGGACAGCGACCTGTCGCATCCGCCGGAGATGGTGCCGGCGCTCCTGGGGCCCGTCGCGGACGGCGCCGACCTGGCCATCGGATCCCGGTATCTCAGGGGCGGCGGCATCGCGCGGTGGTCGGTGTCCCGCCGTATCCTGAGCTGGGGCGCCACCCGGCTTGCGCGCGCGGTGCTGGGCGTGCGGGTGTGCGACCCGATGTCCGGTTTCTTTGCCTGCCGGCGCGCGATGTTCGACGGGGTGGAGTTCGAGGGTATCGGGTACAAACTGTTGCTCGAGATCCTCTCGGCCGGGTGCGCGCGGCGGATCGTGGAGATCCCGTACCGGTTCGAGGAGCGCGCCGGCGGGACGAGCAAGCTGGATCGCGGCGAGGTCGCCAACTACGTGCGGTTGGTGGGGCGCCTCCGGGCGCGCCGGGCGGCCGCGCGCCGCCGCTCGAGGGCCGCCGGATGAACGTCGCGGCCGTCCTGATCCCGACCCTCATCCTCGTCAGCGGGCTGGTCGCCTTCATCGGCAACCTGGTGGGACGCGGCATCGGACGGCGCCGGCTCACGCTGCTCGGGCTGCGGCCTCGCTACACCGCGCAGGTCATCACGGTGCTGACCGGCATGCTCATCACGGTCGTCACCCTGGCGGTCGTCCTCCTGGTCAGCAACGACGCGCGACAAGCGCTGTTCCATCTCCGGAGCCTGCAGCAGGAAACGCGCACGCTCGCCGCCCAGATCGCGGAGCAGGAAGCGCAGCTTCGCGCCCTCCAGTTCCGCGACGTCGTCTACCAGAACGACCAGGAAGTGCTGCGTACCGTGATCGACGGTCAGGCGCCGCTGCCCGACATCCGCCAGCGGCTCCAGGCGTTCCTGGACCTCGCGGCGCAGAGCGCGCGCGAGCGCGGGCTCGCGCCCGGACCGGACGGCGTATTGCTGCACATCTCGCCGTCCGGCGTGACCGTGGATTCGGTGGCGCAGGACATCGCGGAGCGTGCGCAGCCGATGGTCGTCCGCCTGATCGCCAGCGAGAATACCGTGCGGGGCCTGCCGCTCCGGGCCAACCTGATCGTGTTCCCGAACGTGCGCGTCTATCGGGCCGGCGCGACGATCGCCACGGCCCGCATCGACGGCCGCGCCCCGCGGGAGCAGATTGAGCAGGGGCTGCTGGCCCTGGGCTCGACGAGCGCCTCCCTGGCCGGGCAGAGCGGCGTGATCTCGCCGCCGTTTGCGCTCACGTCGTCGCCGCCCGACGTGCGGATCGACCCCGCGATCTTTCTGCTGGTGCTCGACCGCGTGCAGGCGAGCCGGTCCGTGGTGACCGTCCGGGCCGTGGCGCTCGTGGACGCCTTCACCGTCGGCCCGGTCCAGCTCACGTTTCGGTGAAGGTGCTCGCCGTCGATCCGGGCCGGGACAAGGCCGGCGTCGCCGTCTGCGCGCCCGGCGCGGTGCTCGCGCATCGTGTGATCCGCTCGGGAGAGCTCCCGGGCCTCGTTCGTGACTGGATCGCGGCGTTTGGGGCGGACGTGATCGTGGTGGGGAATCGCACAGGGTGCGTGGACGCCCTGAGGCGGATCCAGGGCGTCCCGGTCCCCGTCGTCACCGTCGAGGAGCGCGGCACCACCCTCCGGGCGCGGGCGCGCTATTTCGACGAGCACCGCCCCCGCGGCTGGCGGCGGCTCGTGCCGAGGTCGTTGCAGGTCCCGCCGGTCGCGTACGATGATTATGCGGCGATCCTGCTCGCGGAAGCCTACCTCGCACGGCACGGCCGGGGATGAACGCGCGGCCTCGTGATAGAGAAACCGGCGAAAACCGACCGGGATACGAACATACGGCCGTCATGGGGGGTCTGATTTGTCTGGCGCTAGGGAGGAAATCATCCGCTCCCGTCGTAGCAAGAATCCGGAAAGTTTGTGGTCCGGTTGACAACCGAATATTGCGCCGAATAGCATGAAGTGTCTCGTGTCGTTCATTTGATTCGAACCGGCTCTCACTCGCTCCAGCGGCAAAATGCTGCGAGCGGGACGCTCACCCGAAAGGAGGGGGCGGCACGACAGGGTGAGATCCCGGGACGGGTGCAGCGCGGGTGCGTGCAGGGTGGCTTGCGAGGCGTGAGAAAACACGGATACTCAAGCCGACCAGGTTCCTGCCCGCCCCCGGACATCACAGCACGCAAGGGGGAATGACATTGGGCAACATGAGGCATGTCGCGGTTATTGCTGCAGCCGCGCTCGTGTTTGCCGTGGTCGCTCCCGCCTTCGCGCAGCCGTTCGCGGACGTGCCCACGAACCACTGGGCGTACGACGCGATCGCTGAGCTGGCGGCGAAGGGCCTGATCGAGGGCTATCCCGACGGGACCTTCAAGGGCGACCGGGCCATGACGCGGTACGAAATGGCAATGGTGGTGGCGCGGCTGTTGGCGCGGATCGAGAGCATTCAGATCCCCGCCCCGACGCCGCCGGAAGTGACCAAGGCGGACCTCGACGCCATCAACCGGCTGATCAACGAGTTCCGGGCCGAGTTGGCGGCGTTGGGCGTGCGCGTGACCGCGATCGAGGAAGAGCTCAACGCGATCAAGGCGCGGCTGGACAACGTCCGGGTCACGGGCGGCCTCCGGTTCCGCTGGGACATCGTGCGCGACACCTACGGCACGGCGACCGGCACGAACACGACCGGCACGGCCCAAACCATCGTGGGCGGCAGCTCGGGTCCCCAGAACCTCGGGACCGTGGCGCCCGGTGCGACGGTCAGCGGCCTCGGCGCCGGAACGGCACAGTTCCTCCAGAACGGGACGAGCAGCCCGTTCGGCATCAACGGCAACCCGCGGACGAGCCAGATCAACGCGGGCTCGGCCGGAACGTTCAACCGGCCGCGGTACGAGTTCAAGCTCGGGTTTGACGGTTCCGTCACGCCCGACATTCACTACGTCATCGGGCTTCTGAGCGCCGGTGGCTACAACTTCTTCAACAGCGGCCAGGTGGGCGTTTCCTCGTCCAACGGCGTCTTCGGCGTCGGCTCGGGCGGCTCGGCGTTCGGCAACGGGGCGTTCGGGACGATCGACAGCGCGTTTCTCGATTGGCGGAACGCGTGGGGCCTGCCGCTCGAGATCATGCTCGGCCGGTTCGGCAACGATACCCCGTGCGGCGGCGGATGCTACCCGATCCAGTGGGGTCCCTTCGGCCTGGTCATGAACGACAACGGGGACACCTGGGAAGACTCGACGGCCGACAGCGGGTTCAACGTCGCCGATGGTCTCCGGATTCAGGGCCACATCCCGGCCGCGGCGGACCTGCAGTTCGAGCTCGCGGTCATCCGGATCCAGGGCAACAACGGCAGCCCCTTCAACTCGTCGCTGCCGGCCCTGTCCAGCGGCCAGTACGTCTTCGGTGAGGACGCCTACGGCGGGAACATCAACATCCGGATCCTGCCCGGGCTCCGCATCGGCGGAGACTACGTCGCGAACACCATCACCCCGGCGAACAACGCGGCCGGGCCCGGTGGGTTCGGCAACGCGGCGCAGTGGCACGTCTACGGTCCGGGCGGCGGCTCCGTCAACCCCGGACTCGGGACCGCTTCGCTGAGCAGTGGCGGCTTCCACTGCGTCTCGGTTACGTCCACCGCGGGCGCTGGTCCGGGCATCGCCTGCCCGGCATCCGGCAACGGCTGGAGCGGGTACCTCGACTGGAACATCATTCCGGGCATCACGTTCGACGGCGAGTACGGCACGTGGAACGACTCCGTCTTCGGGACCAGCGACAACGGCTGGAAGGTCAACGTTCACCTCGACCTCGGGTCCCTCACCGGGATCGGCCACAACTTCACGGCGGACGCCGGCTACGAGAACTTCGGCCAGAACTTCTACCCGCCGTACGGCGCGGCCGAGATCGACATCCAGGAGAACGACTTCCTGTATCCCGGCAACGGCAACGCCTGGACCGTGGGGCTGAGCATCTCGCCGATCGACCACTGGACGATTTACGGCGTGGGCGCGTTCGGCAACAGCGCCTCGACCGGCCAGAACCTGTCCACGTATGAGGTCGGCATTGTGTACAACTTCGTACAGAATGCCAACATCACGTTCAAGGTTCGCGAGGCTCAGATCGCGAACACCGAACAGTTCCTGCTGTACCGGGCGCAGATCGACTACAGCTTCTAGCGCGGCGCTCGGCTAGCGTACGCGGCGGCCCTCCGGCAGGCTCGGAGGGCCGCCGCCTTTTCCTCCGGGTTCGCACCCGGTCGCCGGTTGTTCGCGGGGGCCGGCATCGCGGAACTCGTTGCGACCGGCGTGCGCCCGCCGCCGCCGGCGGGCTGCGGAGCGAGGTGGGCGCCGCGCAGATGGTGCTGCGGCACCAGCGGGGAATGGCCGCGCCGGCGCAGTACATGAGGGCGGCGGCCTGGAAATCCGAAAGAGAGAGCGGGCGCAATGCGGAGCAGGACCATCCGGCAGCGGCTCGGGTTGGCGTCGATCGTTTGTGTGCTGGTCTGGGCACTCCCCGGTCACGTTCGCGCGCAGCCGCTCGTGGATTTGGTGACCCGTGTCAGCCCATCGGTGGCGTTCGTGATCGCCAAGGACCAGGACGGCAAACCGATGAGCGGCGGGAGCGCGTTTGTGGTGGCGCCGGGGCTGTTGCTGACGGCGCTGCACGTCGTGCAGGAGGCGTACCAACTCTCCGTCCAGCTCCCGGCCGCGACGCCAGAGCCCGCCGACGTCGCCGGCATCGATATCGGTCACGACCTGGCGTTGCTTCGGGCCGGCGGTCTACCGGGAATCCGCGCGCCGCTCGCTCTTGGGGACTCAAACGGCGTCCAACTGGGACAGAGCATCGTCGTGGTGGGGTACCCCCTGTCGTTGCCGGACCACCCGGATGTCACCGTCACGCAAGGTATCGTGAGCGCGCTCCGCCAGCAGGCGGGGATGATACAAATTGACGCCGCGATCAACCCGGGCAACAGCGGCGGGCCGGTTGTCACCGGGGACGGCCGGGTCATCGGTGTCGTCGACGCCTCCGTCCGCGGCGCCCAGGCCGTCAACTTCGCCGTGCCCATCGACTTCGCCCGTCCGCTTCTCCAGCGGGCATCGACGCTGGCGGCGCTGCCCCTTCCGCTGACATCACTCCGCGAGGTGACCCTCGGTCACGCCGGCCGCGGCATCGGCCCGGGGACGCACGAGGAACGGGAAGGAGCCGCGTGCGTCCCGCCGCCGCCGAACGCCGCTCGGCTCGCGGAGATCCGCGTCAAGATGGCCGTGCAGAAGCCGTTGCACATGCTCGCCTGGCTCTCGTGGGACCAGGGGTTACCCCCGGAAGATCCGCGCAAGTTCGGGTTGATCGACGACACGGTGCCGCAACAGCTCATCCAGCCCTTGCGGGTGGATGCGCAGCCCGGCGTGGTCTGCCTCAACTATCTCGTGTACAATAGCGGCGGAGGCGGCGCACAGCGCACGTTCGACGTGACGTACACCCTCGTGTACCGGGTGTTCAACGTGCCCTCCACCATATCGACGCCGAACTGAGCCGGTCCGAGCGCTGTGCGGGCCGGCTGCGCGGCCACCGTGGTGCGATCGTGGCCCCATCGACGGCACTCACGATAGTCCGGCGAGCGCTGCGGGGTGCGCCCGCAATGGCACTGCTGGCGTGCGTCCTCGCGGCGACCTCCCCGGGGCTGTCCCAGCCCCTGAATCTCGTACCGCTCGTCAGCGCCACGACACCGTCGGTGGCGTTCGTGGTGGCGCAGGATGAAAGCGGGCAACCCGTGGAGTCCGGGACGGCATTCGTCGCCGCTAGCGACGGGTTGCTGCTCACCGCCCTGCATGTGGTCGCTGCGGCCAGCCAGATCACGGTAACCCTCCCGGGATATCCCGCGCTCGGCGCGGACGTCATCGCGATCGACGCCGATCATGATGTCGCGCTGCTGCGCGTCCCGAGCCTGCCCCATAACAGGGTGCGGCCGCTTGCGCTTGGCGATTCCGACGCCGTGCCGGTGGGCGCGCGGGTCGTGGTCATCGGGTACCCGTTCCCGTCGCCCAGCGCGCCGGCGGTGACCGTTGACCAAGGGATCGTCAGCGCCCTGCGGGCGGAAGACCGGTTTATTCAGGTGGACGCCTCCGCCAACGCGGGTGACAGCGGCGGTCCCGTGCTTTCCGTCGACGGCAACGTCATCGGCATCATGGATGCCTCGGTCGCGGGGGCGCAGAATTTCAATCTCGCCGTCCCGATCAACGCCGGGCGGGCATTGCTCCAGCGCGTGCCGGCCGGCGGCGCCGCCAGTGTGCTTGCCCTTCCGCTCACGGTGCCGCGACCGATCCCGTTACGTTTCGGAGCGGGGGTATCGGGCCGCGTGCGAAGCAAGATCGGCTCGGAATCAACTGCACGCCCCCGCCGGCCCAGGCGGCGCTGCTCGACGAAGTCGACGCGGCGATGCAGGTGAGCGGCGCCCTGCACGTCGTCACGTGGCTGTCGCAGGACCGCGGCGAGCCGGCGCAGAGCCCGCTGGCGTTCGGCCGGGTCGACGGGACCACGGCGAGGCGGTTTACGGGCGCCCTGCCACATCTGCACCTGCCGCCGATGACCGTGTGCTTGAACTACACCGCGTGGAACGACACCGTGCTCCCGTTCGGGCTCAGCTTTGAAGTGGCCTATGCGCTGGGCTATCGGGTGTTCCGGCCCGCGGCACCGTAGCTCCCCGTCTGTGAAGCAACAGCGCCGCGCTCGCCGGCTTGCCTGACGCCATCCCTCATAGGACGCTCGCCGCAAGGAGCAATGCGAACAACAGGTGCAGCTCCGCGGTCTTCCGGAGCGCGAGGTTCAGCGCTGGGGCACCGGCGGATCCCGCCACCGCGCGGGCAAGCGAGGCGGCAAGCGGCACGGCCAGCCAGGGCAGCCAGAACCACGGTCCCGTGAAGTCCCACGCGCGCATGCAGCCGATCGCCGCGAAAGCGCCAACGAGGCAGGCCGCATAGAGCACCTTCGTTCCTCGGTACCCCATGCGGACGGCCAGCGTCCGTTTGCCGGCGGTGCGGTCGGTCTCGATGTCGCGGAGGTTGTTGACGACCAAGACTGCCGTCGCCAACAGGCCGACGGGGACGGACGCGGCCGCCGCGAGCGCGCTGATGCTCCCTGTCTGGACGTAGGCGGTGCCGACCACGGCAACCACCCCGAAGAACACGAACACGAAGAGTTCACCGAGACCGTGGTATCCGAGCGGCCACGGCCCGGCCGTGTACCCGATCCCCGCCGCGATCGCCAGGACCCCGACGAGCACAACCGGCCAGCCGTAGCGCAGCGCGAACGCAAGACCTACCAGGCTTGCCGCCCCGTAGCACGCGGCGGCTCCCGCCGCCACCTGGCCGGGGGTGAGCAGGCCGCCCGCCGAGACCCGGAGCGGGCCGCGGCGCAACGCCGTGTCCGCGCCTCGGATGAAATCGAGCGCGTCGTTGGAGAAGTTGGTCCCGACTTGGACGCACAGCGCGACAATCAAGGCGCCGAGCGCGGCCCACGGATGGAACGCGCCACGATGGATCGCGATGGCCGTGCCGACCAGGACAGGTGCAATGCCCACATACAACGTCGGGATCCGTGCCGCGATGAGCCAGACCCGAAACAGTTTCGCGCGCGGCACCGTGGCGGCGGAGGATGGGCTCCCGAGGGTCACGCCAGGTCACCGAGGGCGTGTGGCAAGGTGGATGGTGGCAATGCCAGCGAGCAGGTTTACGTGCCGGACCTCGACAAACCCGGTTCCCCGCAATGCGTCGTCGAACTGGTCCTGATCCGCCCAGTGCCGGATCGACGTTGGAAGGTACAGGTAGGCGTCGCGATGGCCCGTAAGCGTGCGGCCCACACGTGGCACCACGGCAAAGGAATACGCGTCGTAGACCAGGCGCAGCGCGGCGTTGACGGGGCGGCCAAATTCCAGTATCGCCAGCCGGCCGCCCGGCCGTAAGACGCGCCGCAGTTCACCGAGCGCCGCGGCGGGGCGGCCGACGTTCCGGATGCCGAACCCGATGGTCGCCACGTCGAACACGCCGCCGGCGAGCGGCAGCGTCTCCGCATCGCCTTCCGTGAAGTGGCAGATCCGATGGAGCCCGGCGGCGACAGCCCGCCTGCGGCCGACGCGCAACATCGCCTCGCTGAAGTCGACGCCCACGACCGTTCCGCCGCTCCCGACCTGGCGGGCGAGGAGCAGCGCGAGGTCGCCCGTGCCGCAACACAGATCCAGCGCCCGGCCCCGAGCGGGCGCGTCCACGAGCCGCACGGCGTGTCGTTTCCACGCCCGATGCCAGCCGGCGCTCAGCAGCGTATTGGCGAGATCGTAGCGTGGTGCGATGGCGTTGAACATCCCGCGCACGTACCGCGCTTTGGCGGCTTCAGTGGCAAGCCCGTGGCCGACGCATTCGCCCGTAGCGCCTCGCGAGCACCTGCTGATCACGCCGTACTCTTCCGTCAGGAGCACAGCGTTCCTCTTGGCGATGGGTCGCGGCAGGTGTTCATCCTGTTGCGGTGCGCCAGCGCGCGATTTGACCTTCGCCGGTCGCCGGGCACGGCCGCCGTGTAGTTAGACGAGCCGGCACGAGAGCACCTGTTACAACCTCGCCCCCACAGAAACGCTCAAAACGCTTGTGTGTGTCTTGACTACCTCGTCATCATCTTGTATCTTGTATACAACAACTGGCGGTCAAATCATGGCCATCCGATCGCGGCCACAGGGTTCCAGTCGCCTCCGTAAGATTCAGCAAGCATCACTGCGCGACCAAATCGTCAGCGCCATCCGAGATGCGGTCATCCAGGGCCGTTTCCGATCCGGCGAAAAGATCCCCGAGCAGGATCTCGCCGACGAGCTCGGCGTGAGCCGTACGCCGATCCGCGAGGCCATTCGCATCCTCGAGCTACAAGGCTTGGTCGAGAGCCGTCCGAAGAACGGCACCTACATCGCCACGCTCCACCGGGCGGAAATTCAGGACAGTCTCCTCGTTCGCGTGTCGCTGGAAGAGCTCGCGGTGCGCCAGGCGCTTGAGCGCATGGACGAACAGGAGTGGAGCGCGCTCTGTGGACGGCTCGAACACCTACTGCACGGTATCCACGAGGCGGTACGTCGAGACGACGCGATCGCGGCGATCGAGCTCGACATGCAGTGGCATACGTCGCTCATCGACGCGGCCGGCAATCGGTATTTGTCGCGGTTGTGGTACAACGCGGGTTTCGCCTTTCTGACCTGGTCTCCCGACCGGGAGCGCTACCCGCTTGCGTTTGATCAGTGGGGCGTGGTGTTCCACGCCCGCCACCGGGAGCTGCTCGATGCACTGCGGGGGCGTGACCCCGGTCGATGCTGCGAAGCGATCCGCATCCACATCATGCGAAAGTTGTTCGACATCGACGCCCAGCACTCGGCGGCGCAGCGTGTCCATGGTGCCGCGCGTCGATCCAGGGATAGGAATGCGAGTCGACGCGGTGGCGATGGGGTGGTGCGGCGGGGGAGACGAAACTAATCGGACTTTGTCGTGTCGGGCAGGCGGACGCGAACTCGGCCCGTGTGGGGTCGCCGGCAGGGCCTTGACAGACGTCTCCGGAGGTGGGGCGGCATGGCGTCGAGATATTCTCGCCGTAAGGCGTTGCAACCGCAGAAGACGCAATCCGCACGGTCCGATTCGGGGAGGTGGAGGGCATGACGATCAGATATTCCCGTCGTAAGGCGCTGAAACTTGCAGGTGCGGCCGCCGGCGGCGCCGTTCTCTCACGCCATCTCGCAAGTCCTCACTTGAGCTTCGCGCAAGGGAGGACGACCGAGCTCGTGCACTGGAGCTGGTACTCCGCCTCCGACAATACGGACTGGAGCAAACTCATCGACAACTTCAACGAAGCCCACAAGGGTAAGGGCGTGCAGATTCGCCACGAGTTTGTGCCGGATGACACCTACGGCACGAAACTGCTCGCGGCGGCGGCCACCGGCAACGCCCCGGATTTTGGGACCGCGCAAAACGGCCGCACCGCGCAGTGGGCGAAGCAGGGTGTGACCGTCGCGATGGAGGGTCCACTCAAGCAGGCGGGGCTGGATCTGTCCGACTTCGACCGGCGGTCGCTCCAGGTGTGCACGTACTATGGGAGTCTCCATATGCTCCCGATGGACGTCTCGACCATGGCGGTGCTGCTCAACGTGCCGTATGCGCGGGCCGCCGGCCTGGACGTCAGCAAACCCCCACAGACAGCGGCCGACCTCATCGAGTGGGCGCAGAAGATGACCGTCCGCCAGGGCGATACCATCACGCGGTCGGGATGGATGATGACCGGTTCCGGGGCGCTGCCGCTGGTAATCTGGAACGTGGTCGCATACCAGATGGGCTTCCGCCGTGCGAGCCCCGACTTGAAGAAGGCCGGCCTGAACCCGACAGCCGGCGTCCTGGCTGCGCAGTGGGTCCTCGACATGTTTGACAAGTATAAGGTTTCCACTCGATCCATCGCCGACTCCGATCGCTATCGGGCATTCGGCGCAGGCGCCGCCGCGATGTTCTTCACGGGGCCCTGGGCTATCAGGGGCTACGCCGACGCGAAGCTCAACTTCATATCGTTCCCCATCCCGAAAATCGGCGACAACCGCTCCAGCTATTACGAAGTGGACGGCGTTGAGATGTACGTTCAGAAGGACAAGGGACGGTACGCGGCAACGGCGGAGGCGCTGAAGTGGCTGTCGGACAACAGCCTCCCCTGGGTCACCACGGGCCGCGTCGACACGCCCCGCAAGTCCATCCGGGCGAGCGCCGCGTTCAAGGACGGGGGATGGCCGGCAGCCTACAAGAGCGGGTTCCTTGAAGGGATGGCGGAAGCGCAAATCACCGACATCCCGATCGCCGCCGCGCCCGATTTCGAAATCTACGGGTCCAGCATCCTGCCGGCCAAGACGATGGATCTGGTGTGGTCCAAGCAGATGTCGCCCAGCGCGGCGATCAGTTCCCTTACCCAGAAGTGGCAGGCCGATCTCAACGCGGGATGACGCGTGCGTGGTGATGCGGCACCGGGCGCCAGCCGGCCGGGCCCGGTGCCGCTTCGGCGGACCGGCCCCCGTCCGTTGGAAGCCGTTGCCGGCGCCCGAGGAGCGCCGAAACGGGTCCCAGGAGAGGCGGTACGCCTGAGAGACGCCGCGCGTCCCCGGGGCGCCTCTATCGAAAGGTCGTGACGCATGGCGCAGATCGGGCGGTTCGCACGGGCGGAGCGGGACGCCCGAATCCGCGGTCTGCCGCGGCGGGATCTGTGGTGGCGCGTGCGCAACGCACGATGGGCCGGCCGGCGTATCGATTGGTCCGCCTACCTCTTTCTTCTCCCGTTCCTGCTCCCGTTCACGGTCACCGTACTCGGTGCGATCGTGTTCGGCGTGTTTGTGAGCTTCACCGACTGGCAAATCGTCGGGGCGCCCCACTGGGTCGGCGTCAGCAACTACGCCCAGGCGATGGGCGATCACTGGGTCGTCGGCGCCTGGTCCAACACGTTGCGGTACGCCATGCTCTACGTCCCGGGTACGCTACTGGTCGCGCTGACCATGGCGTTGTATGTCAACGGGCAACGCCGTGGCTACGTGCTGGCCCGCGCGGCATTCTACATGCCCAACGTGATCTCGGTGACGGTTGTCGGCGTGGTGTGGGTCTGGATCTTGGCGACGCAGCATGGCTTACTGAACCAGGTTCTCGGCTACTTCGGCATTGCCCCAATCGGCTGGCTCACCGATCCGAAATGGGTTCTCATCGGATTGGCGGCGACCTCGATCTGGTGGGATGCGGGATTCATTATGGTCCTGCTGCTCGCAGGCCTTCAGGACATCCCCAAGGAGTTGCGCGAGGCGTCGAGCATCGACGGCTGCAACGACGCGCAGACGTTGTGGCACGTGACGCTGCCCCTGCTCCGGCCCGCTCTGAGCCTGAGTTTGACGTTGCTGACGATCGCCGGCCTGCGGGTGTTCAGCCAGATCTACATCATGACCAACGGCGGCCCCGCGGACGCATCCCAGTCGGTGATTGGCTACGTGTACGAGATGGGGTTTGGGAAGTATCAGCTCGGCTACGCAGCGGCCATCTCCATGATGCTGTTCGTGACGATTCTGATCGTCACCGTGGTGCAGCTGCGGGTGTTCCGGGAGATGACCCACTGACCCGGCCTCGAGCCGTGTTACAGACGCACCGTCGTAGAGGAGGGCGATGACAATGCCGCGGCTACCGATCGTCACGCGACGGCGCCCACTGCGGGGGACGCTCGACGCGTTTCTGTGGGCGCTCGGCATGGCCTTCGCCCTCACGTGGGCAGTGCCGCTCGTCCAAATGATCTCCACGTCGCTGAAGCCGCCGGGCGAGGTCTTGACCCACGCGCTGGCGTGGGTCCCCGTCCATCCCACGATCCAACCGTACATCGACGTCTTCAAAAAGCCGGTTCTCGAGTGGCTCCTGAACAGCGTTGTGGTGACGGTGACGTCGACCGTGATGAGCCTGATCACGGGTGCGATGGCCGGGTACGCGCTCGCACGCCTGCATTTTCCGGGCCGAAGGCTCGTCTTTTGGGCCGTGCTCATCGTCCTGATGATCCCGACCGAAATGACCATCGTGCCGCTGTTCATCGGCGCGCTCCGGACCGGTCTGGTGAACCGGGGGCTCGCCGACACGTGGGTGGCGATGATCATACCCCAAGTCGCGAGCGCCTTCAGCGTCTACCTGTTTCGCAACTTCTTCCTGTCCCTCCCGGTTGAATTGGAAGATTCAGCGGCGATCGACGGCGCCAGCCGCTTTCGGATTTTCGTGGCCTTGGCTGTGCCCCTGGCCCGGCCGGCCATGGTGGCCGCCTCGATTCTGCTGTTCACGAACTACTGGAACACGTTCTTGTGGCCGTTGCTGATCTCGTTTCAGGACAACATGAAAACGCTACCTGTGGGGATGCTGATCTTCAGCCCGGGCGGCATCGGGGGCGGACCGACGGATATCAACGCGTACGATACGGTGATGGCGGCCATGACCGTGCTGAGCATCCCCACGCTCGTGGCGTTTCTCGTGCTGCAGCGGCAGTTTATCGAGGGCGCAACGGGCGCCGGGATCAAGGGATAGGTGGATCCGTTCTACTGCTCGCATCCCGGCATCTTGCGGGTCGTGGTGCGGGACGATTTTCCAAACGCGACCCGCGGCTATCCGTCGTCGGTGCTGGTTCGCCCGGTGTTCACCCCCTACTCCGACGAGGGCGCCGACAGCGTGACCTGTATTCAGGAATCGTACCATGGCGTCTAGCGCGGCGGAAGCGTGTCATCGGCGCGGCGCTCGACGCTGCCGCGTACGATAGACGATCTGAAGGGAGTGTTGCATGTATCGTGTGGTCGATCTCCAGCGTGTCCACGTCTACAGCGATCGGAAGAACTTTTGCGCGGAGGTCTCCGTGGCCAACTTGGGAGGCGGCGAGCTGGTCGGGGTCTTCGCGCAGAATCGCGGCCTCGTCCACACCGACACCGGGACGATTATCCTCGTTCGGTCCAAGGATCACGGCGTGACATGGGACCCGCGCAGCAAGATCGTGGTGCTGGAGGAGGAAGAGGATGCCGGATGGAACGTCGCCGCCATCTGCAAGCTGTCGGACGGTACCCTCCTGGTGCACGGCAACCGCTGGCGGTACCTCGACCACGGGAGGATCGAGCGGCAGCACGGCCAGTCGGAGATCGACGGCGTCTGGCTGACGCGGTCGACCGACGCGGGCCTAACATGGAGCGCCGCCCAGCGCGTCAACTTTGCCCCGATGCGCAACGCGCGGGTCAGGGACGCGATCGTGGAGCTTCCGAACGGGGACCTGCTGATGCCGCTGCACGGATTCCGGTGGCAGCGCACCATGCCCGACATCTCGAGCGTTGAGCGGGAGCGCTCGTTTGTGCTGTGGTCCCCCAACAAGGGCCGGACGTGGCATTACTACGGCACCATGGGGTACGATCCGGCCGAGATCATTCACTACCACGAGCCGGGACTGGTCCGGCTGCGCGACGGCCGCCTGCTCGGGCTCATGCGCACGCAGCGGTGGCCGTCGCCCGCCGATCCGGGCGAGCAGATGGGCCCGCCGAGCGGCTACATCTACGCTGCGGTCTCCGAGGACGACGGCATGTCGTGGAGCTGGCCGAAGAACACGAGGCTCTGGGGCTATCCCACGGACGCGATTACACTTCCGGACGGGGCCGTCCTCGCCGCGTACAGCTATCGGACCAAGCCTATGGGGGTGCGCATCGCGGTGTCGCCGGACGGGGAGCGGTGGTCCCAGGACGACGTGTTTACGCTGGCTGCGTACGACCCCGCCAAGGTACGGCCGGTGTTCCCGACCTGGGAGGGTGAGCCGATCAACTCCGTCGTGCAGCGCGGCCTGCTCTGGCACATCGGCTATCCAAGCTCGATCCTCCTCGACGACGGACGGGTATTTACCGGCTACCACCTGTTCGACGAGAGCGGCCGGCAGTACGTCGAGGGCGCGATCTACCGGATCGAGCAGGACCCGAGGTAGGGTAGCGTGGCAGCCCGATTGACTCGAGAAGCGCTCGAGGCGCTGGGCCGCGTCAGCACCCCCGCGCTGGCCAACGCCATTGAAACGTTCGGCCTGCGTCCCTACAATCAGGGGTTCGCCGGACCGGAAATCCGCGCGATCTTTCCCGCGCTCGGCACGATGGTCGGGTACGCGTGCACCGTGCGCATCGCCGCCAACCGCCACGCGGCCTCCGGCAACGCGGGCGCGCCGCTCGCATACTGGTCATACATTGCCGGCAGCGAGGGGCGCAAAGTGGTGGTGGTGCAGGATCTCGACCCGGAACCGGTCGGGGCGTTCTGGGGCGAGGTCAACGCCAATGTGCACCGCGCGCTTGGTGCCGTGGGCACGGTCACCCGCGGCGGCGTGCGCGACCTCGACGAGATGCACCAGGCCGGGTTTCACGTCTTTGCGTCGGCCGTCCTCGTGTCGCACGCGTACGTCCATGTCGTCGACTTCGGCACTCCGGTGCAGATCGGTCGCCTCAGCGTCTCGCCTGGCGACCTCATCCACGCGGACAAGCATGGGGTGCTGGTGATTCCCTCAGAGATCGCGCCCGAGTTGCCCCGGGTGGCGGCCGAGATTGAGCGGCTGGAGAGGGAAATCATCGCGTGCACGCGGGATCCCGCCTTCACCCCGAAGCGGCTGGCAGCGGTCTGGGATAGCGTCGTGTCTCGGTGGCCCACGCCGCCGCGGGCGCGGCGGGACGGGCGCACGCATCGATGATCGACGTGGTGCGCGGATACCAGGCGGAGGACTTCGGCCCCCTTCGTGATCTCATCAACGCCGCTGCCGCCCCGGACCGCACGATGACCGACAGCGCCCTGCGGGAATTCCTCGACTACCCGTGGTTTCGACCCGAGACCGATCTCTTTGTGGCCCCCGTGGACGGGGGGGCGGCGCTCGCGGCTGCGCGCGACGTCCGGGTCTGGGCCCGTGGAGACGAGATCGAGCCGATTCTGGAATCGTGGGGGGCCACACACCCGGGGGCGAGGGACAACGCCGCGGCCCGCGCCGTGTTTCGCGCCGCGCTCGCGCGAGCAGGGGAGATCGTGCGTGAGCGGGGAGCCAGGCGGGGCATTCTGCAGGCGCGCTGCAACCGGGATGACCGCCGCTCGATCGAGATCCTCGAATCGATGGGACTGCGGCCGGCACGCGTGCTCCTCACGATCCTGCGCCCTACGCTTGATCACCTCAAGCCGGCGCAGTTCCCGCCAGGGATCACCGTGCGGCCCTACGGCGTGGGCCGGGACGAGGAAGCGTGGGTGCGCGCGTTCAATGAAGCCTTCGCCGATCACTGGGGCGGATTTATGGGTATGTCGCTCGAGCTGTGGAGCCGGTACGTGCGCCGCCGGTGGTTCAAGCCTGAGATCAGCCTGGTGGCCTGGGACAAGGCGGAGATCGCGGGCTTCGGGCACTTTGTGATCAACGATGAGCAGAACGCGCTGTCGGGGAGGAAGCGCTCCTTGATGCGGTACATCGGCGTGCGGCCACGATGGCGCGGCATCAAGCTCGGCGTCGCGCTGACCCGCGCCGGCTTGATCGCCTGCCGCAATCTGGGCATGGACTCGTGCATATCCGGCGTGGATTCGGAGAACGTCACCGGCGCGCACCGCATCTACGAACGCGAGGGCTTCGTCACCATGAAGCAGCACGTATTGTACCGAGCCGAGGTTCCTCTGACCCTAGCGGTATCCTGAACCGGGATCCCCGCCCCTGGAAGGAACGACATCGCTCTCCGATCCCGAAGACCGACGCGTCGATCGCCTGCCAGTGGTGCTCGTTGCCACCGTCATCTTCTCGGGGATCTCCGGGGCCAACGTCGCCGACATCGCCGCCGTCGGGACCGCGCTCAAAAGACATACTTGCTGCGGATACGATGGGTGCGAGGCCGCTGCCGTGCTCGCGGCATTGTTTGTCGGCGTCGCCGCCTGCCGGCGACGTTGATCACGCGGGGGCGCCTGTGACCTCCGCCTGCTCGCGAGCCGCGAGGTCACACAATTCCTTCGCGGTCACGGCGTACACTTCGATCGCGTAGTCGCGCTGGAGCGCGTCGCGGACATCGTCCGCCAGCCCGACCACGTACAGTACCTGCGGGTACCCAAACTCTCCCTGCCAGCCGCGTTCGCACTCGATGACCCGACCCCACAGCGCCACGCGGCCGAAGACCTGAGGCTGCGGACCGGCGAGCGAACGCGGGCCGGCGCCTTGGAACGCCGTAGCGTCGCGCACCGCAAGATGGAGCCGGCGATATGCGTACAGGCCCGCCCCATGGCACGAGAGCCTCCGGTGGGCGGCCATCCTCGCTCGGGCCGGCCATACGCTGTCATCCCACAAGGACAACAGGCGGAGGCCTTCCGGCATCTCGCGCAGCCGCCATCGGCGCCACCCCTCGACGTATCCCGGCACCGGCTTCGACCCGGGCACGCGGTGATAGAACGGGGCCGCGTCCGGGCGCGCTTCGAACCACCACAGCGCCCAAAGCGCACCCTGACAGATGAACACCCCGTAAAAGATCAGAATTTCGGTCGCGGCGTGGGAGGCCCAGAGCGCAAAGAACCCCGCGATCAGCGGCGCGAGCACGCAGGTGGCGCGAGAGATCACCGTTCCGTCGGCGCCTGCTCGGGAGCAGGAGCAGGCCGGCCCGGCGTTCGCGCCGGCTCCAACGGCCTGTCAGGCTCCGCTGGCGGCGCGGGTAACCGCACGGGGCGGGGCACGGGTTCTTCGAGCGGCACGTACGTTACCTCACGAATGGGGCGACCGATGCGCGACATGGGACAGTCATGCGCCACTAGGACGCGGGCGCTGGGTTCTTGCTCGGCGTCGCGTACACGACGAACCAGATCCCACGGGCATCCTTGAAGCCCTGGCCAGCCGTCTGCCCGGGCTTTCGGTCCACCGTGTACGTATAGAGCGGCCAGCCGCCATACGTCACTTGTTTCTTCCCATCCTTCCGCGTGATGACACCGAGCGCGTTGTGGACCGCGCCTGGGCCGGCCACCACCCGCCCGCCTGGGCCCGGCGAGACAATGGGCCACAGCGCCTCGCAACCGTAGGCCGCGTAGCAGTTGCTGAGATCCTTCCGATCCGCCGTGTAGCGATAGAGCGTCATCCCTTTGGCATCCACCAAGATCTCGCCAAGGGTCGTGTGCGCTGCCTCGATCGTTGGTTGCGCCGAGGGCGCCGGATCGACCCGCGGCGGCGGGGTGGTAGCCGCACCGTGAGCAGTCTGGAACGCGCCTCCTCCGAGCACCGCCAGCGATCCTGCCAGCGCCACCGCCGTGGCGATCGACGGTAGCTCTGGGTGACGGCAGTCCGGCCGGGGGCGAAGCATAAGTCGCATTGCTGATCCTCCTTCGTGTCCCTGCGTCAATTCGATCCCGTGTGGCGACGACCACGTAAGGCCCACACATTTGCCTACGCGCGCGGCATGCGGCTCGTTCGCGGGGCTCTTGTCCTTCAGCCGGCCGCTGATCGCCGGAGGGAACGCGCGTCGCGACGCGGAATGGCAGAGTGGGGCTGGTACGGAGGGAAGGTGTGCGCATGCGCGGGCGCGTTACGGCGGTTGTCCTGTTGGGCATCGGCACGGCGGCGGCGCTCAGTGGTCCCGCGTGGGCCGACGCGCCAAACGCCATTGTCTTCACCGCCCCGGTTGGGTCGCTCGCCGGCCCGCCGGTTCCGTTGCTCTCCGGGGGCGCACCCCCGAACGGCACGATTCGCAGCACGATTGCGCCCGGCACAGCCGCGACCTCGGTGCCCGCTGTGCTGTTGCTCCAACCCGAGCGGCAAAGCCGGGCGTACGTGATCCCGACGTCGAGCACGGCATCGTCCCTGCCCGGAGTGGTCCAGCACAGTCCCCAAGTCATCGTTCCCCCGGCGCCCGTACGCGGGGTGAACCCGGTGCTGATGCTGCCGGCCCTGTTGCAGAGCGCGCTGCCGCCGGGCACCTACATCGTGTTGCCGGTGCACTGACGCAGATCCGCCCGGCACACCGGCCGCCGCACGCTTCGCGGCGGCGCGCCCGCGACGGCTCGTCGCGCCTTGGCCGCGGCACCCGGAGCGATCACCCGCGGCGTATTCGCACGAGAAATCTGCCGGTCCCGCCGGGAGAGGAGCCCGAGTTATGCGGCGATGTCTGAGCGCGTTGCTTCGGTGTGTGCTGCTGCTGGTCCTGACCGCGGGCGTGTCCGCGGCTGTGCCGGGCCGGCCCGCGGGAGCGGCCGGCGCGACGCTGGTGTACGCGCTCATCTCGACGGGGACGAGCAAGATCCCGGCGTTCACGACGACGGGCGAGGACACCGAGGTGATGGCGCAGATCTACGATGCGTTGCTGCAGGTCGACGCCAAAACCTGGAAGATCGGCCCCGATCTCGCCACGGCGTACACGATCAGCCCGGACGGGAAAACGTGGACGTTTACCCTGCGCAAGGGGGTGAAGTGGCAGCGGGGCTACGGCGAGTTCACCTGCGCGGACGTCCAATTCACGTGGGACTTCAATAAAGACCCGGCCAATCACTCATTCTGGCAGACCCAGGCCTCCATCGTCGACAGCGTGACGTGTCCCGACCCGTACACGGCGGCGTTCCACCTGAGCGCGCCGTTTCAGGGTTTTATCTGGAATGTCGTCAACGTCGAGCCGTCGACCGGGTGGGTCATGTCGAAGGCGGCGTGGGACAAGCTGGGCCGGGCCGGCTATGACAAGACGCCGATCGGGACCGGGCCGTACATGCTGCAATCGATCACCCCCAATCAAGATGTCGTGATCGTGCGCAACCCCGACTACTGGGGCTCCCGTCCGGCGATCGACGAGATCGACTTCAAGGCGATCGCCGACAGCCAAACGGCCGCGCTGGCGGTGAAAACCGGGGCCGTCGACATCACGAGCACCGATCCGATCATCGCGACACAGTATCAAAACGTCCCCGGCATGACCGTGATCGCGAAGCAGGCGCTGCGCATCGACTACCTCGAGCTCAACACCACGGTGAAGCCGTTTGACAACCTCAAGGTCCGCGAGGCGATGCGGTACGCGATCGACTATCCCGGATTGATCTCGACGGTGCTCCGCGGATTCGGCACCCCTGGGTACGCGGGGCTGCTCCTGCCGGGGATGACCGGGTACGACGCGTCCGCCAATCCGCAGAACACCTACGACGCCGCCAAGGCGCGGGAGCTCCTCAAGGAGTCCGGCGTGTCACTGCCGATCAAGGGGTTCGTTGACACCTACAATGACACCGCGGACATCAACGCCGCGCAGTTCCTCGCCGCCAACTTCGCGCAGGTCGGGATCGAACTGCAGCCGCGGCCGCTCGAGCGCGGCACCCTCGTGCAGGATCGAATCCTGCCTACGACCCCGGCGGTGGTGATTGGCGACGCGCTCTCGCCGGACCCGGACGGACAGATCGCGTCGTTCATCGGCCGCCGCATTCCCCCGGCCGGGCTCAACATTCCCCGATACACCGCGGTCGATCAGCTCTTCGAGCAACAGCGCACGGTCGCGGGTAAGGCGGAGCGGGCCAAGATCCTCCGCGAGATCCAGCAGCGGTTCGCGGCGGATGTCCCGGCGATCGAGTACTACGTGCAAAAGGAGATCTTCCTCACCAGCGCACGGGTGCACAACTATGAACCCTTCGTGCTCTTTGGCGGCGATCCGCTCGCGAGGGTGAGACTCTCGGCCAAATAGCGGACGTCTCCACGCCCGATGCCGGGGCCGATGGGCAGTCCGCGGCCGAGCCGGCGCGCCCGCCGGGTCGTGGCGCTGCGTGCCGCGGCATGCGTCGCGCTCGCGGCGGCGGCGGGCGGCACAGCGGACCGGCCGGCCGCGGCCGTGGCGGCCAGCGTCGGACCCGGGGTGGTGCTGCTCGTGACCGTGGACAAGCACACGTGGCAGCCGTACGAGTACGGCTCCGCGTTCTTCTTCGATGGGTCCGGCGACGCCTACACCGCCTCGCACGTGGTCGCGGATGCGGTCCGGGACACGAACGTCATGCTGGTTGCCGTGGTGAATCACGCGGAATATGCCGCGCGGGTGGCGTGCTGGAATCCGGCGATGCTCGGCGCGCCCGGAGCAATCGGTCGCGACGTCGCGATCGTTCACGTCGGACCCGAAGTCCCGTTGTTCCCGCTCTGGGGGTTTGCCCCCGCCACATCCGCGCTGGCCGCCGTCCCGCTGCGGATCCGAACGTCCTCCGCGCCGCCTCGAGCTGGCGCTGTCCGCGTCGTCGGCTTCGGGGGTCGCGCCGGGCATTCGCCCATCCCGGTGGAGCGGGAGGGGCGCTTGACCGGCACCGCCAGGGCGCCCGATGGCGCGACGATCCTCACGATGCGCTTCCCCGCCGCCGCGGCGCCCGTGAACGGTGACTCGGGCGCTCCGGTGGTGGATGGCGGCGTCGTCGTGGGCCTCGCGGCATGGGTGCGCACCCGGGCCGTCACCACCGAGGTCGATGCCGTGGCCGCGTCATCGTTCGGGTGCGTGGCGCACGTGCCCGCGGGACAAAACCCGCTCCGTCCGACCGACGCTCCCATCCGCCGCCCCTGAGTTCCCGGCAGCCGCGGCTCTAAGGATCGCGGTGCGCGCGCCCCCGGCGGCAGGGGAGGCCGTCATCGACGCCCAAAAACACTCTAGGAACGGCTCGCTGAGCTCATCGGTCTGTCCACGTTTCGTGGCCGAAGCGTCGCCAAGGCTGCCCGACCCTACCCGCGGTTTCGAGAGGGGTGACAGTGGCGGTAGTCGCGACGCCTGCGGGGCAGGGCGCGCGGGCGCATCCCGGCAAGTGGGTCGTCGCCGCCTCGGTCCTCTCAGGCTCGATGATGGCCTCCATCGATACCAGCGTCGTCACCGTATCGCTCCCGCACATCCAGGCGGCGTACGGCGTGACGACCCACGAAGTCGCGTGGGTGACCACCTCCTATCTGATCACGCTCGTGATCACCATGCCGCTCACCGCGTGGGTGTCGTCGGTCCTCGGCCGCAAACGGATGTTTCTGGCTGCGATCACCATCTTCGCCGGAGCCTCGCTGCTGTGCGGGCTGTCGCGCACCCTCGGCGAGCTCGTCGCCTTCCGCGTGCTCCAGGGGCTGGGCGGCGGCGCGCTGCAGCCGACGGCGCAGGCCATCATGCGCGAAACCTTTCCGGTGGAAGAGCAAGCCCAAGCCATGGCCTTCTACGGCATGATCGTCCTGCTCGGCCCCGCGGTCGGCCCGACGCTCGGGGGCTGGATCACCGAGGCACAATCGTGGCCCTGGATTTTCTTTGTGAACGTACCCGTGGGCATCGCGGGGCTGTTGCTCGGCGCGCAGTTCATTACCGACCCGCCGTACATGCGGGCCAGGGGGCTCCGACGGCTCGACGCGGTCGGGATCGCCCTCATGGCGATCGGGTTGGGGGCGATGCAGGTCGTCCTCGAGCAGGGCGAGCAGGACGGATGGTTTCAGAGCGACGTCATCGTGACGCTCTCGTTGCTCTCCGCCCTGGCGCTCGCCGGGTTCATCGTGTGGGAGCTCCGCACCGCCGAGCCCGCGGTCAATCTGCGGATTCTGCGCAATGTGTCGTTTGCCGCGGGAACCCTGATCGGCGGCCTCGTGAGCCTGACGCGGTTCGGGAGCCTGGTGCTGCTGCCGCTCTTTCTTCAAAACGTGCTGGGGTACAGTCCGATCCGGTCCGGCGTGACCGTGATGCCGCGGGCGCTGACGATGGTGCTCGTGATGCCGGCCGCGGGGGCCTTGTACAATCGTGTCGGCGTGTACGTCATGTTGCTCGTGGGCATCGGGCTCAGCGCGCTGTCCTGCTTTCAAATGGCGCGGTTCAATCTCGCCAGCGGACCCGCCCAACTGCTCCTGCCGCAAGTCATCCAGGGGCTTGGGTCCGCGTTTGTCTTTGTCTCGCTCACGACCACGTCCCTGTCCACGATCCCCCGCCGGTTGATGCAGAGCGCGACCGGCATCAACAGCCTGCTGCGACAGCTGGGCAGCAGCCTCGGGACGGCGATTGCGATCACCCTCGTGGACCACCGGACGACGACCGCGAGCGCACACTTGATCCGCTACGCGTCATTGTCAAATGCCACGTTCGTGCGGTGGTGGGCGACCTACGAGGCGACCTTCCTGCGGCATGGGAGCGCCCCCGGCGTGGCCCACTGGCAGGCGCTGTCATGGCTCGAGCGGGTGCTCGATCAGCAGGCGGCCGTGGTGGGGTACGACTACGCGTTCGGGGTGATCGGCCTCGTCTCGCTGCTGTGCCTGCCGCTCCTGGTGTTCCTGCGACGCGGCAACGCCGCGAATGGATAGGTCGGTGCCGGCGGGGGCCCGGAGTTAGCTCGCCATCCGGTCCGGCCCGCGCGATTGGTCCGCGTCGGGTTCACTCTGCGGCCCCGCCGGAGCGTATTCGGGCGCGACGTACGCGCTCCACACGTACGGATCGGCGTCCGCCATGTAGAGGGACCACAAATACGGGTCTTGCTCCGCTACGCCGGCCCCGGGAATCCGCAGGAGCCCGCTCGCGATGAGCGCCAGTTCGACGGCCACGAGCGCCGCAAGGCCCGCGACGATGAGCCACAGTGCCACATGCTGCCCGAACGCAGTGCCCATGACGGGCCCCTCCCGCGCGCGTCCTCGCATCGCATGATAGCAGGCTCACGTTAACGTTGCGCGAAGTCTCTGCAAAACTGCCGCGGCGGGTTGCCGGCGCCGCCGGTCTCCGAAGCCCTGTGCCGCTGCCGGGCCGGTGCTCGATCGCCCGTAATACCCCCGCGTCAGGGACACAGGCAACCGCCGCGATCTCCATGGGGCCGTTGTGGCTAATTGTAGCGCGATAGACGGCCACGTTGGACTTTTCCCCACAAATTCCGGACACCCAACAGACCGGCCATGCCGCCTGGGCGCACACCGTCACTCGACCGAGGAGCGGGGGGCACCCTGGAGAATTCTCGTCCGCGGAGTCCATCGGGCATGGCCTGCTCTGCCCGTCCGCGTTCACGCTGGCCTGGGGACCCGACCAAGGGGGGAGACAACGATGAAGTTGATCGCCGCATGCGTGTTCTCGTTTGTCGCCGGATCCGCCGTTGCCGCCGTCGCGTCGCCGGGAGCGTATTTCGAAGGTATTGCCGATATTCAACGTGACAGCGACTCGTTCAAGAACGGGTACGCGGCCGGCGTCTACGATACCGTCTCCGTGTTCGCGGCAGTCGCGCAGGGCGGTGGATCGATCAGCAGCCAAAAGACGCTCGCCCTGTTCCAGTGCCTGGACTCCCGCGGCGACAAGCTCGGTCTCTTCCGCTCCTGGGCGGACGGTGTGTGGGGCGGAGGGGGCAACGGGTCGGCCGTGCAGGCGCTCGTGGATCACTGCCTGTAGCGCAACGCAGCGGTGAGGAGCCCGGATCGAGCGATGATCGATGGCTGAGCGGCGGGGTACCCGAGCTGATCCGCGCGACCGGCTGATCGTGGCGCTGGACGTCCCGGCGCTCGACGAGGCCGAAGCGCTCGCCGACCGGCTCCGGGGCGTGGTGCGCTGGTTCAAGATCGGATCGCAGTTGTTCACGGCCGCCGGGCCGCGCGCGATCGCCGCGATCGCGCAGCGGGGACGCGTCTTTCTCGACATGAAATTTCACGATATCCCGACGACCGTCGGCGCCGCCGTCGGGGCGGCTGCGGGGCACGGCGTCGCGCTCTGCACCGTGCACGCATCGGGCGGGACCGAGATGATGCGCGCGGCGCGCGAGGCCGCCCATGGCGCGTTTCGTGACACCGGCGCCGGGCCGGCGCGGGTCATCGGGGTGACGCTTCTGACC
The DNA here is from genome assembly GCA_021324255.1 of Bacillota bacterium. Classification (GTDB taxonomy): domain Bacteria; phylum Sysuimicrobiota; class Sysuimicrobiia; order Sysuimicrobiales; family Segetimicrobiaceae; genus JAJPIA01. The sequence goes on along the minus strand of JAJPJL010000109.1, from coordinate 9,148 downwards.
AGTATCGACGAGCGGACGCTCCGAGAGATCGGTGCCGCCGGGACGCCCACGGAGGTGGCGCTGCGCCTCGCGCATCTCGCCGGGGCCGCGGGGCTCGACGGGGTGGTGGTATCGCCGCTGGAGGTCGAAGCAGTCCGGGCGGCGTGCGGCCCCGAGTTCCTCCTCGTGTGCCCCGGTATCCGTGCGGCGGGCGGCGCAACGGACGATCAACGCCGCGTGCGCACCGCGGGCGCCGCCGCCGGCGCGGGCGCCGACCTGCTCGTGGTGGGGCGGCCGATCACACACGCGCCCGACCCGGCCCGGGCCGCCGAGGAGGTCCTGCGGGAGATCGAAGACGCTCCCGCGCAGCCGCGGCCCCGGGCGTAGGGGCTCCGCTACCGCGCTTGGCCGGCCGGACGCAAAGCGGCGGGCCGCCCGCCGGTTCACGGGTCCCCTCCGCGTGTCGCTCTGGTGTCCCGGCCTTATCGGTGGGCGTGGACATGCGAACCGGTGACTCGAGTGTGACACCCCCGCCATAATCTCGCCATAATATGGAGGTGGCCCGCGGGACGGCCCGGACGGCCGATCGTCCGATTGGGCGGGCCCGGGAGGTACGTGCCATCATGATGCACGGACGGCGGAGGGGCTCGATGCGGTGCCGGCCCGGACCCGTGGCGCTCGCACTCGTCATGGCGGTGACGCTGCTCCGGGCGGGAACCGCCGCGGCGGCCGCAGGCACCGTGGGCGTCGTGGACTTCTACGCGCCGAGCCCGCTTGCGGTGATCGGCAGCGTGATCCCCGAGCGCACCGCCGCCGACGAACTGTCCGCGTTCCTGGCGCGCGCGGGCAACGGCGTGACCGTGGTGCCCCGGGCAACGGTCGCGCAGGCCGAGCGCGCGATGGGGTGGCGCGAGCAGGATGCGCTGTCGTTTGATCGCCTGAGCGCGCTCGCCCGCGCCGCCGGGGCCGACCGGCTCGTGGTCGGGTGGATCCGGACCCTGAGCATGGGGGGTGCCGGCAGCGAGCCGATGGTTCCCGATGGCAACGGGGTGCGGCTGGCGCAGGCGGCGGTGGTGGTGCAGGTCTTTGACGCCGGCCAGGGCCGCATCGTTGCGGAGCGCAGTGCCGCCGGGACCGCGATCGGCGTTGTGCCGGAAGTGCTCGTGCGCGACGTCCTGCGCAATGCGCTCGCACCCGCCGTGCCCTGGCTCGTGACGCAACTGGCGCCCGCATCGGAGCGGGTTCGGCCCGGCTGCTGCGGCTGACCGCGGCGCGATTGGCGCGATGCGTTGAGTTGCTAATGCACGGCGGCGCCGGTATACTGGCGTGAGGGATACGCAGGAGGTGCTGGCGTTGCGCAAGTCGGTCCGAGTCGCAGCCGCCGTTGGATTCTTGCTCGCGCTGTCCGTGTTTGCCGCGGATTTCACGGTGGGGTGCGGGCAGCGTTACGTGTACGGCATCGTCTCCGCGAAGTATCCGGCTACCGGGGACAACCAATCGTGGACGATCCAGGTCGTGGACGAGTGGTACACGGTGCCCGAGAACTTCTATTATGAGACCCAGGTCGGCGACACCGTGAAGTTCGACGGCCGGGATTGGACGATCGTCAAGTCGGCCGGCACGACGCTTCCAGGCAAGCCCGGCAGGGAGCCCCAGCAGCCGCCGCCGAACGTGCCGCCGAGTCTTGCGAATCCCCCAAACCAGCCGACAACGCACTGAGCCCGCAGTGTAGAGGTGGCCGCGGGGCGGGAGATCATCCCGCCTCGCGGCGCGTCGTGCCGCGCGCGACGCGGTCGCGTCGTTTGACACTAGCGAACGTAGGTACTATAATGCGCCTAATTATCCGGACGGCCGCCACACCGGATATCCGTGGAGGATCGGCGCCGAGTGTCGTTATTGGATGACGTCGCGGAAGTGTTGATCCGCGAGGACGAGCTGCAGGCTCGGGTCGCGGATCTCGGTCGACAGATCAGCAGCGACTACGAAGGCAAGACCCCTCTCCTCGTCGGCATCCTCAAGGGCGCGTCCGTCTTTCTCGCCGATCTGATTCGCCAGGTCACGATCCCGTGTATGCTCGACTTCATGGCCACGAGCGCGTACGGGAGCGGGACCGAGGGCAGCGGCATCGTGCGCATCCTCAAGGATCTCGATCAGACCATTGAAGGGCGCCACGTCCTGATCGTCGATGACATCATCGATACCGGCTTCACGATGGATTACCTGCTCGAAACGTTGAAGGCGCGGTATCCCGCGAGCCTGCGCGTGTGCGCCCTGCTCGACAAGGTGACACGGCGGCGGCGCCGGGTTGGGATCGACTACCGGGGTTTCGAGATCCCCGACAAGTTCGTCGTCGGATACGGGTTGGACTACGGCGGGATCTACCGCAACCTGCCGTTTATCTGCGTGCTGAAGCCGGAAGTCTATACGTGAACCCCGGCGCCGCCCTCGCGAGAGGGCGGCGCCGGCCAATGCGGACACACGCTGCGAGGAGGTGACCCTGGGTGGAGTTCATCGGCAAAGGGCGCCCGGCCCGCCGGACCTACGGGTTCGAGGAGATCGCGCTCGTGCCGGCGTCGGGGACGATCGATCCGGAGGACGTCGACCTATCGTGGGAAGTCGCGGGCCGGACGTTTGCGCTGCCGGTGATCGCCGCCGCGATGGACAGCGTCGTCGATGTGCGGCTCGCGATCGCCCTCTCCAAGCTCGGCGGCATGGCGGTGCTCAATCTCGAGGGCATCCAGACCCGGTACGAGCGGCCCGACGAGGTGCTCGACCGGCTGGCCGAGGCCGCGCCCGAACGCGTGGTGAGCGTGATGCAGGAGGCCTACCGGGAGCCGATCAAGGACGACCTCGTCGGCCGCCGGGTGGAGGAGATTCGCAAGGGGGGAGGGGTGCCCGTCGTGTCCACGACGCCGGGCGCCGCGCCGCGCCTCGGGCCGCTGGCGGCGGAGGCCGGCGCGGAGTTGCTGCTCGTGCAATCCACGGTCATCACCGAGCACCACCGGAGTGAACGAGGGCGCACCGTATCGCTCCGCGATCTGACCGCCTCCACCCGGCTGCCGGTGATGGCGGGCAACTGCGTGTCGTACGAGGCGGCGCTCGGGCTCTTCGAGGCGGGCGTCGCCGCGGTGTTTGTCGGCGTCGGCCCCGGAGCGGCCTGCACGAGCCGCAAGGTGCTCGGGGTCGGCGTCCCGCAGGCCACGGCGATCGCCGACGTCGCCGCGGCGCGGGCGGAGCACCTGCGCCGGACGGGCCGGCGCGTGCCGATCGTCGCCGACGGGGGCATTACGGTCGGCGGCGAGATCGCCAAGGCCATCGCCTGCGGCGCCGACGCCGTGATGCTGGGGTCGTTGTTCGCGCGCGCCGAAGAAGCGCCGGGGCGCGGGTTCCACTGGGGCATGGCGACGCCGCACGCCGCGCTGCCCCGCGGCACCCGGATCGCGGTCCGGACGACGGGCACGCTCCGCGACATCCTGCACGGCCCGGCGCGCGTGGACGATGGTTCGCAGAATCTGATGGAGGCGCTCCGCACGGCCATGGGGATGTGCGGCGCCCGCACGCTCGGCGAGATGCAGCAGGCCGAGGTCATCATCGCGCCCGCGCTCGTGACCGAGGGCAAGGGGATGCAGATCGTGCAGCGCGTGGGCCAGGGACGCTGATGCCGGGCACCCAGGTGCAGCAGGAGCGCACCCGCCCGCAGGAACGCGCCGCGGCCCAGGTGATGCCGCCGGTCGACGACCTCGTCATCGTCCTCGACTTCGGCGCGCAGTACAGCCAGCTGATCGCCCGCCGCATCCGCGAGTTGCGGGTGTACAGCTTGATCCTCCCGTTCGACATCCGGCTCGAGGACCTGCTGGCCCTCAAGCCCAAAGGGATCATCCTGTCCGGGGGACCGGCGAGCGTGTACGAGGACAATGCGCCGCGATGCGACCCGGCGCTGTTCGGAACCGGCGTGCCGACGCTCGGCATCTGCTACGGCATGCAGTTCATGGCGCATGTGCTGGGCGGCGAGACCGGGCCGGCGGTCCGCAAGGAATTCGGTCGAACCCGGTTGTTCGTGGACGAGCCGGAGCGCGACGGGAGGCTGTTTCGCGGCCTGGAGCGGCGGCTGATCTGCTGGATGAGCCACGGCGATACGGTGCACCGCCTGCCGGCGGGGTTCGAGACGCTCGCGCATTCTGATCACACGCCCCATGCCGCGGTGGCCGATCCCGCGCGGCGGCTCTTCGGCCTGCAGTTTCACCCCGAGGTGTCCCACACGCCGTGGGGCGCCGAGGTGCTGCGCAACTTCGTCTACAACGTCTGCGGCTGCGCGCCGTCGTGGACGATGGCCTCGTTCGTCGAGCAGGCGGCCGGCGAGATCGCCGCCGAGGTCGACGGCGGGCGCGCGATCTGCGCCCTGAGCGGCGGGGTCGACTCCTCCGCGGCGGCGGCGCTCGTGTTCCGGGCGATCGGCGACCGGCTGACCTGCGTCTTCGTGGATCACGGGCTCTTGCGGCTCGGCGAAGCGGAGCGCGTGGTGGGCGTGTTCCGCGATCACTTCGGCATGCCGCTCGTCCACGTCGACGCCCGGGCGCGTTTCCTGGACCGGCTGCGCGGGGTCGCCGATCCCGAGCACAAGCGGACCTTGATCGGGCAAGAGTTCATTACCGTGTTTGCGGAGGAGGCGGAGCGCCTCGGCCGCCCGGAGTTTCTCGTGCAGGGCACGCTGTATCCCGACGTCATCGAGAGCGGGACCCGCACCGCGGCGCGGATCAAGACCCATCACAACGTCGGCGGGCTCCCCGCGGTGATGCCGTTTCGCCTCATCGAGCCGTTCCGGACGCTGTTCAAGGACGAGGTGCGCGTGGTGGCGCGGACGCTCGGGCTGCCGGACGAGCTGGTGGGGCGCCACCCATTTCCGGGGCCCGGGCTCGCGATCCGCGTCCTTGGCGACGTCACGGAGGAGCGGCTCGCCGTCCTGCGCCAGGCCGACGCCATCGTCACCGGCGAGATCCGCCGCGCGGGGCTCAGCCGGGACATCTGGCAGGCGTTTGCCGTGCTCTTGCCCGTGCAGAGCGTCGGCGTGGCCGGCGACGCCCGCACCTACGGCAACGTCGTCGCGGTGCGCGCGGTGACGAGCGAGGATGGCATGACCGCGGACTGGGCCAGGTTGCCGGCGGATCTCTTGGAGACCATCAGCAACCGCATCACGGGCGAGGTCAAAGGCGTCAGCCGGGTTGTGTACGACATCAGCAGCAAGCCGCCGGCGACCATCGAGTGGGAGTAGCCCGTCACACGCGCGGGACCGCCGCGTCGCCCCGCGCGTCCGACGCCGCCGGCGCGATGATACACTGAGAAGGATGACGCCCGCGATCGACCTCGACGCCCTCCTCAACCCCCGGCAACTGCAAGCCGTGCGCCATCCCGGCGGCCCCCTGCTCGTGCTGGCCGGCGCCGGATCCGGGAAGACGCGCGTCTTGACGTATCGCATCGCCGCGCTCATTCGGGATCGGGGCGTGGCGCCGTCTCATATCCTCGCCGTCACGTTCACCAACAAGGCGGCCGGGGAGATGCGGGAGCGTCTCGTCCGGCTGCTGGGGCCGGCCGCCGCGCGGGCGTTGTGGATCGGGACCTTTCACGCGATCGCGAGCCGCATCCTGCGCCTCTCCGGGGCGCCGCTCGGAGTGGATCCCCGGTTCGTGATCTACGACGGCGACGATCAGCGCGCGCTCATGCGCGAGGTCATCCGCGAGATCGGGGTGGACGATCGTCAGTTCCCGGCGTCCGCCGTGCTCGCGGAGATCAGCCGCGCCAAAAACGATCTCGTGGATCACGTCGCCTACGCGGCGCGGGCCGAGTCGCGGCGCCACGAGGTGATCGCGAAGCTCTACGCCGCGTACACGCGCCGGCTCGACGAGTGCCATGCCCTGGACTTCGACGACCTGCTGGGCCGCGCCGTCGAGTTGTTCCGGGAGCACCCCTCCGTGCTCGCGGAGTATCAGGCGCGCTTTGTCCACGTGCTCGTGGACGAGTACCAGGACACCAACCACGCGCAGTACGTCTTCGTCAGCCTGCTGGCTCGTCGTCACCGCAACCTGACGGTCGTGGGGGACGACGATCAGGCGATCTACCGGTGGCGCGGCGCCGACGTGCGCAATATCCTGGAGTTCGAGCGCGACTATCCCGAGGCGGCGGTCGTCACGCTGGATCAGAACTACCGTTCCACCCAACGCATCCTGCGCGTGGCGTCCGCGGTGATCCGGCACAACCCTCACCGGCACGACAAGGTCTTGTGGACCGCGAACGGCGAGGGGGACCCGGTGACGCTGTTCGAGGCCTGGGACGGGTACGAGGAAGCCCGGTACGTCGGGGAGCGGATCAAGCGGCACATCGCGGCGGGGGGCCGGGCCGGCGAGGTGGCCGTGCTCTACCGCACGCACGCGCAGTCGCGCCAGTTCGAGGAGATGTTCCTCCGCCTGGGGGTGCCGTACCGGATCGTCGGCGGCCTGCGCTTTTACGAGCGGGCGGAGATCAAGGACGTGCTCGCGTACCTGCGCGCGGCGTACAATCCCGCGGACGAGGCCAGCGTGCGGCGGGTCCTCAACGTGCCCCGGCGCGGCATCGGCGACACGACGGTGCGGCGGTTGGAGGCGTGGGCCCGGGTGGAAGGCGTGTCCCTGTGGGAGGCCCTCCGGCGTGCCGGGGATGCGGGGTGCAGCGCGCCCGCGCGGCGGGCCATCGAGGAGTTTGTGCGCATCGTGGAGCAGATCGCGGCCTGCGCCGTGGATCATCCCGCGCGCGAGGTGCTCGACCGCGCGGTCGCGGTGAGCGGCTACCGGCGTCTGCTCGAAGCCGAGGGGACGGACGAGGCGTCCGCGCGGCTGGAGAACCTGGATGAGCTCGCGGCGGTCGCGCAGGAGGTCGAGGACAGCACGGGCGATGCGTCGCTGGAGATGTTCCTCCAGCACCTCTCGCTCCTGACCGATGAGGACGCGGGGGACGACCGCGCCGACCGTGTCGTCCTCATGAGCCTCCACAGCGCGAAGGGGCTCGAGTTCCCCACGGTCGTCCTCGCCGGCCTGGAGGAGGGCTTGTTTCCCCACGCCCGCGCGCTCGAGGATCCGGCGGGGATGGAGGAGGAGCGCCGCCTCTGCTATGTGGGGATGACCCGCGCCCGGTCCCGCCTGTTCCTGACGTACGCGCGGCAGCGCACCGTCTACGGCACCGCGCGACCGGGGGTGCCGTCGCGGTTCCTTGCGGAGATCCCCGAGGACGCCATCGTCCGCGAGGTCACGGCCCGTACCGCCACCGAAGACTGGCCGGATACGGCACGCCCCGTAGCGGCCGTGGCCGTCGGGGACGCGGTGCGGCACAAGGTGTTTGGCGCCGGCCGCGTGTTGGAGGTGGACGGGGACGGGCCGCGCGCGATCGTCACGGTGCGGTTCGACGCCGCCGGCACGAAGCGCCTGGCGCTCGGGTACGCTCCGCTCGAGCGTCTGTCCCCGGCGCCGCGGGATGGGAATCCGGTAAGCAGCAGCTCGTGACAGGAGGGCCTGCCACCGTGCGGGGATCCGTGTTGATCGCGCTCGTGACGCTCGCCGCCGCGGCCTTCATGCCCGCCGCCACCGGCGGGGCGACGGCGCCGCATCCGAGCCTCCCCGGGTTGCCCGATCCCAAAGTCATGCTCGGGCAGCCGGGCCGCTACGGCGGCGTCTTTCTCGATTCACAGCAGAGCGATCCGTCCACGTTCAATCCGATCCTCGCCAATTCCACCTCGTCGACCGGTCCCCTGGCCAACGTGTTCGACGGGCTGGTCGAGGCCAACGGGAAGACCACCGACATCGAACCCGGTCTCGCGGAGTCGTGGAACGTGAGCAAGGACGGCCGGACGTGGACGTTCACGCTGCGCCAGGGCCTGCAGTGGGCCGACGGCACGCCGGTCACCGCCGACGACGTCCTGTTTACGTTTCGGGTCGTCTACGACAAGCGCATCCCCAACAGCGCCGCCGATGTCCTCAAAGTGGCCGGCAAGCCGATCGAGGTGACCAAGGTCAATGCGCGCACGGTCCAGTTCCACACCGCGGAACCGTTCGGGCCGTTTCTCCGCGAGATCGGCAACGCGTCCCTGATCCCGGAGCACGTCCTCCGACGGGCGTACGATGCCGGCCAGTTCAACCAGACCTGGGGCGTCAACACGCCCCCGAGCCAGATCGTCGGCACCGGGCCGTACAGGATCACCGAGTACCGTCCGGCGCAGCGCATCGTCTACGATCGGAATCCGCATTACTGGAAGGTCGATGCGCGCGGGCAGCGCTTGCCGTACATCGACCACATCGTCCTCACGATCGTGCCGAACCAGAACGCGCTGCGGCTCCTCTTCCAGGGCGGCCAGGCGGACAGCTACGGGGTGCGGCCGGCGGAGTACGCCGAGTTCGTGCGCGGGGCCAGGGCCGGCAACTACACGGTGTACGACGGCGGTCCGAGCTTCGGCTCGGAGTTCCTGGCCTTCAATCAAAATCCGGCGTCGGGGATGCCGGACTACAAGCTGCGGTGGTTCCAGACCCAGAAGTTCCGGCAGGCCGTGTCCTACGCCATCGACCGGCAGGCGATCATCAATCAGGTCTACGCCGGCCACGCGGTGCCGGAGTACGGTCCGGAGAGCCCGGCGGACAAGTTCTTTTTCGATCCGCACGTGATGCAGTACCCGTATGATCTCCACAAGGCCGCCGCGGTCCTGGCGGAGGCCGGCTTCACGAAGGGGACGGACGGCGTGCTGCGCGACGCCGGCGGGCACGCGGTGCAGTTCGTGATCACGACGAACGCGGACAACCCGGACCGGGTCGCGATCGGCAACATCATCCGGCAGGACCTCACCGCCCTGGGGATGCAGGTGACGTTTGCCCCCGAGGCGTTCAACACGCTCGTGGCCAAGCTCACCGACTCGTTCAAGTGGGAGGCGTTGGTGCTCGGCCTGACGGGCGGCATCGAGCCGGCGGACGGGCAAAACGTGTGGAAGTCGTCAGGCAGCCTGCACATGTGGTACCCGCGGCAGGCCAAGCCGGCGACGCCGTGGGAGGCGGAGATCGACCGGTACTTCGATCTCGCCGCGACGACGGTCGACCAAAATCGCCGGCGGGACTACTACAACCAGTGGCAGGAGATCGTCGCCGAGCAGGTGCCGCTCATC
>JAJPJL010000009.1 GCA_021324255.1 Bacillota bacterium | reverse complement strand
TTGGCTGCCTTCTTCTTGGTCGCCATGGACTGGGCCCTCCTTTCGATTTGTGGTGTCCAGGGGGGACCTGTTCTTGCCCCTCAATAACCCCTCATACGACACTATCCCATTTTTTCCTCCTGGAAGACCGCGAAATCAGAAAAGATTTTGAGAGAACGCAAGGGTCCGGAGCCACGATCCGGAATTCGCCGGGAATCCCAGGAAGTCACCGGGCAGCGCTCGGTTGCAAGATGCGTTCGCAAACCCTTACAGAATGCGCGTTCCCGTTCGATTCGCCATCGTCATCGATAACCAAATCTCACCCGATCACGCTCCGGGGCGGGCGTTCGTTGAGAGCCATTCTCACACCCGTCTTTGGCCGCACGGGCGGCCGCGAAGATGGCGAATGCCGCGCCGAGATCACGCCGGCCCGGCGTCGTGCCGCCGCGGGCAGCACGGCGGCGTCGAGACCGAGATGCCGGGTGCGGGTGCGAAGAGCGCCGGGCAGTCCGAAAACGGAGGACGCGCGTGCCGGGGCCGGCGCGCGCTGTCGCGTCGCCCCGGCCCCCGCGGTCAAACGATGTCCGCTACCGCCCTGGACGCGGCGCGTCGTACAGGTTCAGCGGGTGCCGCCGCAGCGCCTGACCGATGGCGCGCCGCAGGTGGTCGAACGCCTCCAGGTCGTATTGGCTCACGAAGGTGATCGCCGTCCCGGAACGGCCCGCGCGCGCGGTCCGTCCAATGCGGTGGATGTACGTGTCGACGTCCTCGGGGATGTCGTAGTTGACGACGTGGGAGACATCGGCGAGGTCCAGCCCGCGTGCCGCCACGTTCGTGGCGATCAGCAGGCGGACGCGCCTGGCTTCAAAATCGCGGAGGGCGCGCAGTCGGGCGCCCTCGCGCATTCCGCCGTGGATGATGGCCGCCTGGCGGCTCTTCGCAAAGGCTCGCCCGAGGCGGTCGGCGCGGTGCCGGGTCCGCCGGAACACCAGGCCCGACTGGATCGGCTCGTCCCGCAGCAGCCGCCGCAGCGCCGCGACCTTGTCCTCTTCGGCCACCTCGACGTAGAACTGGTCGACGGTTTCCACGGTCGGCGCCGCCGTCTCGATAGCGACCCACAGCGGCGCACGCATGTGCTGGCCGGCGATGGCGCGGATCTCGGCCGGTATCGTGGCCGAAAATAACGCCGTCTGGCGCCCGCGGGGCGTGCGCTTCAGGATGCTCGAGACATCGGGAAGAAAGCCCATGTCGAGCATACGATCCGCCTCGTCCAGCACGACCGTGTCCACGCGCCCGATCGCCGCGGTCCCGCGCTGCAGGTGGTCGAGGAGCCGGCCGGGGGTGGCGACGGCGATGTTCGGCCGCCGCGCGAGCTCGGCGAGTTGGCGCTCGATCGGCTGGCCGCCGTAGAGCGCCACGATCTTGTGGCCGCGTTCGCGCCCGAGCGCCCGCAGGTCGTCCGCGACCTGCAGGGCCAGTTCGCGTGTCGGCGTGAGCACGAGGCCCTGGAGGGTGGCCGCTTGCGGATTCAGCCGCTCGACGAGGGGAATCCCGTACGCCCCGGTCTTGCCGGAACCGGTCTGCGCCTGACCGACGATGTCGCCACCCGCGACCATGATCGGGATGACCTTGGCTTGGATCGGGGTCGGACGCGCCCACCCCAGCGCGCCGATCGCTCGGATCGTCTCCGGGTGGAGGGAGAATTCGTCGAACGAAATTGGAGAACCGGCAGGGCCGGCATCGACCCGTGGACTCTCCGGCAGCGTGATGCTGATACAAATCGCCTCCTCGTGTAACCCGGCGGGTGCCGGGCCGCGGCTCTCGCCGCTCAAGCTGGTGCCGGCATCAGCGCGTGTCTCGCCGGGACCAACTCGTCACGAGCAAGCCTGCGACACACCGCGGGGGATGCCGCCGGCATCCCCCGCCGAACGCATGTATGACGACAGAAGAAGTGTAACAAGCGCCGCAGCCGCCGTCAAATCGAGGAGCCTGGTACCCTCCGGTATCTGCGGTCGCCGCCGGTGCCGCCATCCACCCGCCGAGCCTAGACGGCCCGCCGCCCTACGAGACGCTCGAAGTCTTCGAAGAGCACGTCGGGATCGAGGCGCTCCTGGATCAGGCCCTGGGCAAATTGTTCCTCGCAAAATGCCGCCACCATCGCATGGTTCTCCCGGTACCCGTAGGGCCGGAACGCCGGCCCCATCAACGCGTCCTGCTCCTCCAGGTCGGCGAGCACCCACGGGCTCGACTCGTGCAAGACACGGTGGTTCGCCTCGGACAGTTCCCTGGCCCGCACAAATGCGTCAAACAACCCGGCCACGAGCCGCGGATGCCGCTCCGCCACGGGGCGTCGCAGGACGATCACATGATGCCCTGGGAAGATGCCTGTACGGCGGTAGTAGTCGCGCTCGGCGGCCCGGTAGTCGACGTAGAGCCGCCGGATCGGCGATCGTCGTTCGTGGAAGGCGCGCGGCGGCCAGGGCGACATCACGGCGTCGATCTCGCCCGCGACCAGCAGATCCCCAAGAGACCGGCCGGGCGGCGCCGCATGAACGCCGTCCGGAAGCGCGTCCCGGGCCGAGGAGCCGCCGGGGTCGACGGAATCCACCGGACCCACCCACCACTCGATGCTGTCCAGGGAGACGCCCTGCTCGCGCACGAGCGCGCGGCTCCACGTATTGCCGCTCGCGCCCCATGAGTCGGTCGCGACGCGCCGGGCGCGGAACTGGCGTACCTCCACGAGATCGCTGTCGCGGCGCACGAAGAAGCAGCGGTGGCGAAACTCCCGCATGATGAATACGGGGAGCCCGACGAGCGACCGATCGCCGGAGGCGACGCGGCGCAGGTACTGGCTGAACGAAGCCTCCGCACCATCGATGGCCGTGTCCCGGCGAAACCGGTCGAGAGCGTCGAACGCGCGAATGAGGGTGAGCTCGGCCCCGTCGACCTTGACGTCGCCGAGAGCCAACGGCGCCACGTAATCGTAGTCGCGGGTCGCGATCGTCACCGCGACGGGAGCGGGCGTCATGCGATCTCCTCCTTGGTGCGCCGGTCGGCGCGTCTTGATCGCCGTCACCTTGCGCGCGTCCTACACCCTTCGCGATGGCGGGAGCGGTTCATGCTGCGACCTGGGCCTGCGCACAAGGATGATGTCGCGGCGGGCCGGGAAGATTCCACCGGATCGGACGCGAAGGGGTACGAGCGATGTTTGAAAAACCCGTCTATCTCAGGCTCGTGGAACTGGGACTCGATACCCCCGGCAAGGCGGCGTTCCCAAGACGCCTCGAGCCGATGCTTCCCGTGTTGGGGCGCGAGCCGTTTACGGATCCCAATTGGCTCATGGAAGCCAAGTGGGACGGGATCCGCACGCTCGCCTTCGTCCACGATGGCGTGGCCACGCTGCGCGGGCGCGGCGGACGCGATCTCACGGGCCGCTTCTATCCCGTGGCCAACCGTCTGAGCGTGTTTCCGACCTCCCTCGTGGTCGACGGCGAGATGGTCGTCCTGGACGAGCACGGGCGCCCCAGCCTGGAGGCCGTCAGCGCGTGGAGGGGCCGGCGCGGGGTCCTGAGCTACAAAGTGTTCGACTGTCTGTACCTCCACGGCCACGCCCTGCTGGCGCGACCGTTGGACGAACGCCGGCGCGTGCTCGAAGCCGTGCAGCAAGCGCTCAACGGCCCGGCGGTGCAGGTCACCCCGGTCCTCGAAGGGGCCGACGGCAGGGTCGCGTTTCAAACCGCCATCAAGCTCGGCCTGGAAGGACTCATCGCCAAGCGGCGCTCCAGCCCGTATCGCCCCGGCGCCCGTTCGGACGACTGGGTGAAGTTGCCGGCCCGTCCTCGCGACGAGTTTCTCGTCGCCGGATTCTTCCTTCGCCAGAGAAGGCTCGCGCGCCTCATCGTCGCCGAGCAAGGCGCTGGCGGGAAACCGGTGTACGCGGGAACCGTGGACTGCAGCCTGCCGGACGAACTCCGGAGCGAACTGCTCACCCGCCTGCGCGGGCTCGAGCGCAAGCGGCCTCCCTTCGGGCGGGTGCCGGCCGTCGACGACACCCCGGCGAACCAGGCGGCGGACCGCGATCCACACTGGGTCAAACCGGAAGTCGTTGTGGAGATCGAAACGGGCCGGCGCGACGCCACCGGCCTCGCCGGCGCCGTTCTCAAGGGCCTTCGGGATGACAAGACGGCGACGAGGTAAACCGCGGCTCGCGGGCGCCGTGCCGGCGGCCGGCGCCGGGCCGGTTAGCGCTGGCAATGCCGGCAGTAGTAGGTCGTGCGTCCGCCGATCGTGGCCGTGCGGAGCGCGCGGCGGCATCGCGGACACGTACCACCGCGCTTTCGAACCTCTACTAAATCGCCGATGGTCCGGCCGCGTCCCGACAACGCGGCGATCCCGCGCCGGAGCGACGTCACGATGGCGCGATGGAGCCGCCGCAACTCCGCGGGCCGCAACGAGGCACCCGTCCGGTCCGGGCTCAGCCTTGCTTGGAACAGGATCTCGTCCGCATAGATATTGCCGATCCCGGCGACGAGGTCCTGACGGAGCAGCAGCGCCTTGACCGCGCCGCGACGGGTCCGTAGGAGCGCGTGCAGGCGCTCCTCCGTGAAGTCCGGACCGAGGGGCTCGGTCCCCAGCGCGCGCATGCCTTCCAGCTCCGCTGCCCGGTCCGTGGCCACGAGGTCGAGGTGGCCGAAGCGACGCTGATCGATGAATCGGACATCGGCGGCGTCGAAGCCGAGGACCAGGCGTGTGTGGGGGTGAATTGGCGCACGCTTCGGCACCACGACGAAGTCGCCCGTCATCCGAAGATGTCCGACGACCGTGAGGTTGCCGTCCATCGACAGCATCAGATACTTGCCCCGGCGGGACACGTGCCGGACGGTGCGCCCGCGCAAGCGCCGCGCAAAGGCTGCCGCGGACGGAGACCGCACGACCGCGTGATCGAGGACGCGAACGCGGTCGATCCGGCGGCCCACAAGTCGACGCCTCAATAGATCGGCGACCGCTTCGACGTCGGGCAGTTCGGGCATGGACCACGCCACCTCCTCGGGTGACCCGGCCCACGAGGCCGTGTCCGGCTCTAAATTTGCAAGTTAGTCAACGCAATACCTCTGCGTATCGCTTTTCGAGAACAACACCTCTTCGAGCTTAGTCCCTCCGGCCGATTTGCCCCCGCCGGCGTTTTGGCCCTCAGGGCCACGGGCAATGGACACCGTGGCGATTCGTGCGCGCTGTCTCGTTCTCGCTGGCTCCGGGGGTTGGGGCCGTTTCACGCGGCGGGGAGCCGTGTGCCGCCCGTCGAAGCCACGCGCGGTGCGGTCTGGTCCCGCGGAGGTGAGGGCATGTCGCGGTTTGCGATCGTGGATTCGGACAAGATCGGCCGGGATGTCACGTACGAGCCGCCGCTCGTCATCGCGTTCGGCGTGGACAAGCACAGCGTCGGCGCGCGGACCGTCACGATGGGACGCACACGGATCCCGCCCGCGGGGCGCAATCAGGCACACTACCATTCCTGCGAGGCGTCCTTCTTCATCCGCAAGGGCACCCTGAAGTTGTTCATCGGCGAAGCGCGGACCGAGCACATCGTCCACGAGAATCAGTTCGTGTTCATCCCGCCCGGTGCCATCCACGGCCTGCAGAACATGAGCGAGACCGAGGAGGCCGAGCTGATCTTCACCTACGGCAACTGCCCCAGCAAAGACGATGCGGGCACCGTGTTTGTCGAGCGGCCCTGGACGACGCCGGCCGACGCCGCCCGGTGAGGCTCCGGGGACCCCGGGCGGGTGGCGCGCGGGCCGGGATCAGCGGAACCGGTCAGGTCGCGCGGTCGGCGCTGCCCCCGAGCGGCCGCGACGCCGCCGATGCATTTACGGTGCTAGCCGCTGCTGATCGCGCGGGAACAGCGTCACCTCCCGCACATTCGCCGCGCCGACGAGCCCCGCGACCCACCGCTCGAGTCCGATCGCGAACCCGCCGTGGGGCGGCATGCCGTGCCGAAACGCCTCGAGATACCCGGCCAGCGGCGCCGGCGAGAGATTGCGGCGGCCCAGCGCGGACATGTAGTCCTCGTAGAGATGCAACCGCTGGCCGCCGGTGACCAACTCCGTGCCTCGGAAGAGCAGATCGAAGCTGTTGGAGTAGCCCGGCCGCCGGGGGTCGGGATGTGTGTAGAATGGCCGCTTGCTCATCGGAAAACCGACGACGAACAGGAAGTCGGAACCATGCGTCTCTCGCGCCCACTCGCCAAGCCCCCGTTCGTGCTGCGGCGTCAGGTCGGACATCTCTGCCCCACTTTGACCCGCGCGAGGCTCCGCGATCTCCAGCGCGCGGGTGAAATGAATCGCGGGAATCGAAGGCGGGACCGCGGGGAGGCGCACGCCGAGACGCGCCACCGCGTCCGGCGCCTCCGTGGCCACCGCGGTGACCATGCCGCGCACCACCTCGGCCAGAAGCGCCATCACGGTCGTATGGTCATCGATAAACCCAAACTCCGCGTCCATGGAGACGTACTCGTTCAGGTGGCGCGGGGTGTCGTGGGGCTCGGCCCGAAACACGGGCCCGACTTCGAAGACCCGCTCGAAGACCCCCACCATAATCTGCTTGTAGAACTGCGGGCTCTGCGCGAGAAACGCGGGCCGGCCAAAATAGTCCACCGAAAAGACGCTCGCACCGCTCTCCGTCGCCGTGCCGACGACCTTCGGCGTTTGGATCTCGACGAAGCCCCTGGCCCTGAGCGCGGCGCGAAACCCCGCCATCGACGCCGACGCGATCTCGAACGGCGCCCGCCGCCTGGGATGCCGTAGCGCGACCGGGGCGTGATCGAGGACCAGCGCGGGCGCCGCAGCGAGATGGGGACGGCTGAGGTCCAGCGGCGGGACGGCCGGGGGCGCGACAAGGATCTCGATGGTGGGAGCATGGAGCTCGACGCCTCCCGGAGCCCGCGCGCTCAGGTGCACCTCGCCGCGGACCCGAAGCACCGATTCCCGCTTGAGTCCGTCGATGCGGGCGCAGACCTCCGGGTCCTCGACGACCACCTGAGCGAGCCCGCGCCCGTCGCGCAGAATCAAGAAGCCGATCTGCCCGAGACGACGCCAGTGGTGCAGCCAGCCGGCCAGAGCCACATCACGACCCGCATACTCTCGAAGCTCGGTCGACCACGCGCGCACGACAAAGGCACCTCCGCAGTCCCCCAGTGTATCCGGACGGGGGATCCCGTGGTGCCACCGCACTTCGCTGCGGCCCGAAGCGGAGCCGCAGCCTCACGCCCTGGTCACGGCGGGCCGCCGGCGGGGCTTACTGGCCTGGCGTCGCGTTCTACCCCGCGGCTCGTGAAGTGTCGTTCGCGTGGTCCGGAGACCGCTGTTCCACCACCCCGCGGCTCTCTCTGCCCCGGGACCGCACGCTACTGCTCTCCGTCATTGCCTTGATTGCACACTACCAGGGGCACGGACGAACCGTCAATGCCCCGAAGCGCCCGGTGCGCGGGCGCGGCCCGGGTGCGCGGCATTCAGGGTTCGCGGCCGCAGGCGGCGGATAGGAGACGCGCCGGATCGGCAGAATGATCGGGGCCAGGAATGTCACCACTGGACACGGAGCCCACCAACATCGTGGCCGGAGCCCGCCGGCTGACGGCGCTCTGGACACATGCGCCTGTGCCCGTCGCGGTGTGCGCCCTGGCGCACGGAGCGGGCGCGGGGATGACCCATCCGTTCCTGCAGGGCGTGGCCGACGGGCTCGCATCCTCCGGCATCTCGGTGCTCCGATTCAACTTCCCTTATATGGAAGCGAAGCGGCGAGTTCCGGACAGCACGGCCGTGATCCTCGAAGCGTGGGGCGCCGCGCTCAGCCACGTCGTGCTTCGGGCGCGCGGGCTTCCGGTGGTCGCGGCGGGCAAGTCCTTCGGCGGCCGCATGGCCTCCGTCCTAGCCGCTCGGCAGGGCGACGAGTTCCCGGGGAGGGGCCTCGTCTTCTTTGGCTATCCTCTGCACCCTCCGGGCAAGGTCGGACATCTGCGCGATGCGCATTTGCCCGAGGTCCAAAGACCGATGTTGTTCATTCAAGGGACCCGGGACGCGCTGGCCAGGCGGGATCTCATGGAAGCCACAGTGCGCCAGCTCGGCCCGCAGGCCCATCTGCACTTCGTGGATGGAGCGGACCACTCGTTCCACGTGGCGGGAGTGAAGCGCAATGACCGCGACGCCGGGCGCGACGTCGCGCTCGTCGCGGCCTCGTTCGTTCGAGGTTCACTGCTCGCGTGATCGGCGCGCTACCAACGCCGCCGTCATCCCGCCTCGCTGCCGTTTTTCCGAGCACGCACCTTGTGGGATGGTCTCGGCTCATTCAACTCCCGCCAGCCAGCGCCGCAACGCATTCTCGAGCCAGGACTTCCGATGTGATGATGGAGCGGAAGCTGTGGAGATACATCGAACGCCTTGATCTGTGCGCGTTGTCCCCCGTCGTGCGGTTCTACCATAGACGGGGGACAGCGGAGCAACGGATCAGGAAAGAGAAGCGGGCGGACGGGAAAGCCAGGCGGGTACCTTTGAGGGAGGAGTGCAGGCGTCAAAATGGAAGTGCCGGCTCAGGGAAGCCGTACCCTTTGCCAAGGCACAGGTGCTGCGGGTGCTCGGACGTCGGTCGGAGCCGCCTGATGGGGAGACTGTCCAAGGTAGCCGTCGCCGCCCTTCATGTCAGCTCGCGGCGTCGCGGGCCGCGCAGGCGGGACCGACCGGCGCGACACGCAAGGGGAGGGGGGACAGTCCATGCCTGACCGGAACCATCCCGACCTGGGCGCGGTATTCGATGCGCACGTCCGGCACGAGTTCGAAGACCGGGACGTGGACGCGACCATGCGGACGATGACGGCGGATCCCTATGTGTACCATGTTCCGACCATGACCGGCGGGGTGGGCGCGGACGGGGTGCGCGCGTTCTACGCGGCGCATTTCATCGGCAAATGGCCCAAAGACACCGCCATGACACGGGTGTCGCGAACCGTCGGCGCAGACCAGGTCGTGGACGAGCTCGTTGTGACGTTCACGCACGATGTCGTGATGGACATCTTCCTGCCGGGCATTCCGCCGACCGGGCGGCGCGTGGTCCTGCCGCACGTGGTTGTGATGAAGTTCCAGGATGGCAAGGTCGCGCACGAGCACATCTATTGGGATCAGGCCTCGCTGCTCGCGCAGGTCGGGCTGCTGAATCCCGCAAGCCTGCCGGTCGTCGGGGCAGAGCAGGCCGAGGGGGTTGTGGACAGGGTTTCCTCCCTGAACGCGCTCATCGATCGGGCAGGCCGCGCCAGCTTCGGCCGCTGAGCGCCCAGACGAATGACAGACGTTTTGCAGGGACGGCACGCAATCGTAACCGGAGGGGCGCGCGGCATCGGCCTAGCCATCGCGAAGCGCCTCGCTGCCTGCGGCGCGGCCGTGACCATCTGGGACATTGACGGCGACGAGGCGGGCCGCGCTGCCGAGCGGCTTGCGGCCGAGGGCCGCGCGGAGGCCATCGTGGTGGACACGTCCGTCGCGGCGTCGGTCGAAGCGGCCGCGGCGGACACGCTCGCCCGGCAGCGGCACGTCGACATCCTCGTCAACAACGCGGGGATCGCCGGCCCAAACGCCAAGACCTGGGAGTACCCCCTCGAGGCGTGGCAGCGTGTCCTCGACGTGGACCTCACGGGCGTCTTCCTGTGCTGCCGGGCGCTCGTGCCCGCGATGCTCGCGCGCAACTACGGCCGCATCGTCAACGTCGCCTCGATCGCAGGCAAGGAGGGCAACCCAAACGCCTCCGCGTACAGCGCGGCGAAGGCCGGGGTCATCGCGCTCACCAAGTCGCTCGGCAAGGAACTGGCCGGCACGGGCGTGATCGTGAACTGCGTGACGCCGGCCGCGGTCGAAACGGATATCTTCAGTCAAATGACGCGCGAGCACATCGAGTTCATGCGATCCAAGATTCCGATGGGCCGTTTCGGCACCGCCGACGAGGTCGCGGCGCTCGTCGCCTGGCTCGCCTCGGCCGAATGCTCGTTCTCCACCGGCGCAGTCTTTGACATCTCGGGCGGCCGAGCGACATATTGATGGCATCTACGTTCGCCGGTCGAGCAAGCGCTGCCGGTGGCGGCGCGCAGGAGTGACCGCCCACCGCCGCCGCTCTCGCGCGCCGCTCGAACGTGCGCCGCTCAGCGGATCCGCGGGTCCAGCCGATCGCGCACGGCGTCGCCGACGAGATTGGCCCCGAGCACGGTCAGCATGATGGCGAGGCCTGGAAACGTCGCGAGCCACCACGCCGTGGCGAGGTAGTTGCGTCCATCGGCGAGCATGCTGCCCCAGCTCGGCACCGGGGGCTGCACGCCGAGTCCGAGGAACGACAGCGCAGCCTCGAAGACGATCATGAGCCCGATTTCGAGCGTCGCCACGACGACGGCCGATGGGAGCACGTCGGGCAGCACGTGCCGCCGCAACAGCCGGCCGTCGCCGCTGCCGAGCGCCCGGGCCGCTTCCACAAACTCTCGCGTGCGAGTCGCGAGCGTTTGGCCGAACGCCACGCGCGCGTAACGGGGCCACCGCGTGAGGCCGAGGACGAGGACGGTGTTCAGCAGACTGGGGCCGAGCACCGCAACGACGGCGATCGCCAGCAGCAGGAACGGGATCGACAGGACCGTATCGACGAACCGCATCAACACGGCGCCGATCCGGCCCCGGTAGTAGCCGGCAACCATCCCCACCGCCGTCCCCGACGCACCGGAGACCGCGACGGCAAGCCCGGCCACGATGAGCGACGCGCGGGCGCCGAAGACGAGCCGGCTGAGGACGTCGCGGCCGAGCCCGTCGGTGCCGAGCCAGTACGTGCCGCCTGGCCCGTGCGTGGCGGGCGGCCGGAGGCGCATGACGAGGGTCTGCGCGAAGGGGCTCTGCGGCGCCAGATACGGCGCACCGAGGGCGGCGATCAGCGCCGATGCGAGGATCGCCGCCCCGAGCGCGCCACTTGGAATGCGCGGCCGCGCCCCGCGGCGCACGGACGGCAGGGGACCGGCCGTCGCACCCACCGCTACGCGGATACGTCGCCGAGCTCGATACGCGGGTCGATGACGCCGTAGAGCACGTCCGTCACCACGCTGGCCAGCACGAACACCGCCGTGCCGACGAGCACGACGGCCTGCACGACCGTGTAGTCGCGCGACTGGATCGCTTCCAACGCCAGCCGGCCGATGCCCGGCCAGGCGAAGATGCTCTCGGTGGTCACCACACCTCCCAACAGGTTCGCGATGTCGAGCGTCGCGACGGTGACGATCGGGAGCGCGGCGTTGCGAAGCACGTGGCGCAGAATCACCCGGCGCGGCGCGACCCCCTTCGCCCGGGCCGTCCGGACGTAGTCTTTGTCCAACTCCTCCAACACCGCCGCACGGCTCATCCGGGCGATGGTGGCGAGCGACAGCCAGGCGAGTGTCACCGCCGGGAGAATCAACGTCGCGAGGCTCCCGGACCCGGACGACGGCAGCAGGCGCCAGTCGACGCTCACGACGAGGATCAAGAGGAGACCGGTCCAGAACGACGGCATCGCCTGGCCGATCAGCATGAACGGAAGGGCGGCGCGGTCGACCCAGCCGCCGCGGCCGATGCCGGCCGCGACCCCGAGCGGGACGCCGGCGGCCAGGGCCAACCCGAACGCCGCGACCCCGAGCTCCGCCGTGTACGGCAGCCGCTGCAGGACGAGCCGGAGCGCGGGCGCGTCCTGCACGTACGAGGTCCCCAGATCGCCCCGCAGGAGACCCCAAAGAAACCGGCCGTACTGCTCGTACACGGGAAGGTCGAGTCCCAGCGTATGCCGCATCCGGGCCATGACGTCAGGCGGTGTGCCCTGCGGCACCATCAGCGCGACGGGATCACCCGACAGGCGCGAGATCGCGAAGACGAGCGTCGACACGCCCCAGAGGACGATGACGGCCTGCAGCAACCGGACGGCGATGAACCGCGTCACGCCGGCCGTGCGATCCTCAGTCCGCCGCGCAATCGCCGCAGCCCATCAGGCCGGCGGGCGGCGGGGGCGGGCGTGTGCCGGATCACCCGCCGAGCGTCATGTCGAACACGAACAACTGCTCGTCCGGGGTCGGCCGCCAGCGAAGGCCGCGGTCGGCCCCGTATAGCGCGATCACCTGCCACAGCGGCAACCCGGGGATGTCCTTCTGCAGCACCTGTAGCGCCGCCGCGTAGTTCTGCGACCGCGCCGCGGCGTCGAGCGTGGACCGCGCGGCGTCGACGGCACGGTCGAAGGCCGGATCGCTGAAGCTCGACCAAATGCTGCCGGTGTGGAACAAGGGATAGATCACGCCGTCCGCGTCCAGGCACGCGCAGGACCATTGGCCGAACCGGAGATCGCCCCAATCGTGCTGCGGCGACTGGATCTTCTGCAGATACGTGCCGAAATCGTAGGACTGGATCTTCACGTTGATCCCGGCCTGGGCGAGCTGGCCCTGGAGGGCCTGCACGATCCGCTGATCGTACGTCGGCGAGGTGGTGAACACGAGCGTGAGCCCGCCGGCGTGGCCGGCCTCCGCGAGCAGCCGTTTGGACGCTGCCGGATCATACTTGTACCCGGCGATCGCTTTGTCGTAGCCGACGTGCGCCGACGTGAGAAACTCCCGGACCGGCTGCGCGTAGCCGCCGAGGAGGCTCTGCGCGAGCGCGCGCGTGTCGATCGCGTCCACGACCGCCTCGCGGACGCGCGCGTCGCGCAGGGGACTGTCGCCGAGCGTGTTGAACGCGAGGTAGGCGACGCGCTCGGTCGGGCCGCTCAGCAGCTGGAGCTTGGGGTTGGCCTTGATCGTCGCCGCGTCGTCGGAGGTCAGGCCGAGCGCGAGCTGTGCGCGGCCGGACTGAAGGTCCGCCACGCGCGTTGCGTCCTCGGGAACGGCACGGAACGTGACCTCGTCGATCCGCGGACGGCCGCGCCAGAACCGAGGGTTGGCGGCGAGCGTCACGTGATCGCCCCGCAGCCACGTGACCAGGCGGTAGGCGCCGCTTCCCATCGGATGCGCGGCCACATCCGGCTCGTCGTGCGCTTGCACGTACTTGGCGGAAACGATGCTGAGGTTCACGAGTTGGGCGAGCAACACCGGGTACGGGCGCGCCGTCTCGATGGTCAGCGTCTGCGGGTCCGTCGCGGTCGCGCTCGTGATGGTGTTGAAGTTCCCGTACTGAGGGCTGTTGAATTGCCGGTCGAGAATCCGCGTGATGCTCCAGGCCGCATCGGCGGCGGTCAGCGGGGTACCGTCCTGGAACGTCAGCCCCTTGCGAATCGTGAAGCGCCAGACCGTCGGGCTCACGGCCTTCCACGCCGTCGCGACCTCACCCTCGATGGCGCTGGTGGCCGGGTTGCGCCGGAGCAGGTTGTCGTAAATATTCCGGTAGACGTCGTAGCTGTTGGTGTCGTACTGTTTGCCGGGGTCGAGCGTTGCCGGATCGCCCTGCAGGTCGATGGTGAGCGCGGCCGCCGTGAGCGCGGGCACGGCGCGCACGCCCGCGAGCGCGAGCCAGACACACACGAGCAGGAGCGCGATACGCTTCACGAGCATCCTCCCCTGGCAGCGATTGATCTTTCGCGCTGTTCGGTGCGAATCGTGAGCGCTCCTATCCACGCGCCCACTGGATCCGGCGCGCCGCGCCGCCGGTGCCGGATCAGGCCGTCTGCTCGAGCACGGCCAGCATCGCCCCGTACTGCGCCTGCACGAGCGTCCGGATCGGGGTCGCCTCGTAGCGGACGTGGGCCTCGACATCGGTGAGCCACGTGTCGAGCCACCGCGTAAGCCGCGCCTGCGCGCGCGCGACTGCCGGCGAGTGCTGGCCGCTGATCGAGGCCCCGAGCGCCCGGCCGAGCATGCTCGCCATCAGCACTCGATAGAAGGTCCTGATGTACCATGCATCGACCCGTTCAGCCACAGTGGCGGGGCGCCCCATGCCGTCCGCTTCGTGGACCCACCGGCACGTGCTGTCCAACGTGTTGACTTGGTGTCGGATGAACGACGAGAAGGCGCGCATGAGCCGGGTGTCGGGCGCCACCGCGCCCGACACGTCCGCGAGGATCCCCGACAGGACGTCGAGCATCGCCCGCGCCCGCTCGATGCCGCAGAGAATCACCTCCCGCTTGCTTTCCGCTACCGGCGTGCGGTCCGAGATCTCCGGGCTCTGAAAGTACGGCAATTCCGCGATCAACATCATGGGGGCGCCACCGGCGCCGCGGATCGACAGGAGATAGTCCAGGCTCGATCCGCCGCCCGCGATCCGTGCCGCGGGCGCGTCCGGCGCGTATCGTGCATGGTAGTCGTACGCATCCCGCACGCTCGGATACCGGTACACGGCCGGAGCCCATTCCACGGCCCACGGCATCTCCGGCTCCCCGAGCGACAGCACCAACCCGAGCGCCCGCGGAAGGCGGTGCAGGGCCTCGTATCCGGCCGCAAGCGGCTTCGACAGATAGTAGTAGACCCCGCCGAACCCGCTGTTGTGAAGCGAGTACACGAAGTCCGGACGGGTCTCCTCAAAGGCGCGCATCAGCGCGCGCGTCTCCGGAAGCGGCGCGGTCCACGCAAACTGCTCGTAACGGACCGGGAACGTCCACTCCACCTGCTCTTCGGACCACGGCCGGTAGAAGTGGCGCGCATAGTTCCGCAGCGTGAACGGGCCGCGGAACCAGCCCTCGTTGAGACGCGTTCCGTCCGGGTCGACGCAGGGAATCAGGTGCCACGTCCAGCCGCGCCGCAGCTCGGGCCGCTCGAGGAGCGCGTCGGTAAGAAAGCGCACCAGCATCGCGCCGATCGGCTCGTTGGGGTGCGGGCAACCGACGAGCAGGGCCGCGCGCGGGCCGCCGTCGATCGTGAGCATCGGGATGGGCTCCCCGTCGCTGGAGCGGCCGACATCCCGCAGCCGCGCGAGTTCGGGATGCCGCGCCGCGGCGCCTCGGACCGCCGCCAGGAGCTCGTCGACGCCGAGAAAGCGTTCGTAGCGCGGTACTCGCCCGAGCTCGGCCAGGATGCGATCGCTCACCGCCGCCTCACACCCGCTGCGCCCGCGGGTCCAGCGCGTCGCGCATGCCGTCCCCGAGAAAGTTGAAGCTCAACACGACGATCGCGATGCACACGCCCGGCCACGTGATGAGCCACGGGTCCTGAAAGATGAACTCCCTCCCCGTACTCACCATGGCGCCCCACTCGGGCGCCGGCGGTTGCGCCCCGAGACCCAGGAAGCCGAGCGCCGCGAGCGCCAGGATGGCCTGCGGGACCCCAAACGTCGAGGCCACGATCACCGGCGTCAGGCTGTTCGGCAGGATGTGCCTGAGCATGATCCGCGCATCGCGCGCCCCCAACGCGCGCGCCACCTCGACGTACTCGCGCCTGCGCAGCGCGAGCACGTGGCTTCTCACCAGCCGCGCGTAGAACGGCCAGTTGACCAGGCCCAGTACCCAGACCACGTTGACGATATTGGGACCCAACACCGCGATGATGGCGATCACGAGGACCAAAAACGGGAACGCGAAGCAGATCTCCACGACGCGCATCACGGCGAGGTCGAGCCAGCCGCCGAGATACCCGGCGAGCAGGCCGAGGGCGGTCCCCACCGACCCCGCGAACGCGACAACCACCACGCCCACCAGCAGGGAGATCCGCGAGCCGTAGATCAGGCGTGACAGCACGTCCCGGCCGAAATTGTCCGTCCCAAGCAGATGCCGCCAGGACGGCGCCTGGAACGCGTGGGCGAGATCGAGCCGGTACGGATCGTACGGCGCGAGATGCGGCGCGAACAGCGCCGACCCGAGACAGGCAAGGAGCGCCGCGCCGCCGGCCACGCCGAGGCGGTTCCGCAGAAACGCGCGGGCCACGCGGCTCCGTTGGGGCCGCCCCGCCACGGCACTCGCGCCGCCCCGCGCCGGAGCCGCACGCTCCACGGTCCGGTTCACGCCGTCCGGCCGCCCCGCGGTGCGCGGTCCCGATCCTGCCCGCCTCCCTTCCGGCGGCTCACCACACGGGCTCAATCCGCATCGCCTCCCACCGGGATCATGACTGCCACGACTGCGCACACCCGTCTCGCCAATATGCGGCGCCGCCACGCTCGCACAACCGTACCGGCTTGACCAGCGGCATCATTGATAGTGAACACGGGGATCGATCGCAACGTACGCAAGATCCGTGAGGAGGACGACCAGCACGAAGCAGATCGCGAACACCAGAACGGCGCCCTGAACGACCGGCAGGTCGCGCTGCTGAATGGCGTTGACCGTCAACAGGCCCATGCCGGGCCAGGAGTAGATCGTCTCGACGATCACAGCCCCGCCGAGCAGCGCCCCAAACTGCACGCCCACGGTCGTGACCACCGGCAGCAGCGCGTTTTTGAGGGCGTGCCGGGACACGACACGAAATCCCGCGAGGCCTTTCGCGCGGGCCGTGCGAATGTAGTCCTCCGACAGCACGTCGAGAAGGGTATTTCGGATGAGGCGGGTCAGGAGCGCGGCGAGTTCCGCCCCCAGCGTCACGGCGGGCAGGATTAGATGGCTCAGGAATTCCCATCCTCCTCGCCCGCCGGCCGCTCCACCCCCACCGATCGGGAGCCAATGCAGCCCGAGCCCGAACGCCAGCAGCAGCATGAGCCCCAGCCAGAAGCTCGGCACCGACACGCCGCCGACGGCGACGATCATCGCGGCGTAGTCCAGCAGGGTGTTCCGTTTGATCGCGGAGACGGTGCCGGCCGCAACCGCGACGGACAGGGCAAAGACCGTTGCCGCGACGGTCAGGATCACGGTGTTAGGGAACGCCTGCGCGATTTGCTGCGCCACCGGCTGGTCGAACACGATCGACCGCCCCAAGTTCCCGTGGGCCAGCGCCGCGAGGTAGTGCACGTACCGGATGATCCACGGCTGGTTCACCCCGAGCTCGTCGCGGACCCGTGCGATCGCATCCGGGTTGACGACCCCCGAGCTCAGCATCAGGCTGACGAAGCTGCCGGGCGCGAACGCAAGCAGCGCGAACACGATGAACGTGATCCCGAGCAACACCGGGATCATCAAGAGGAAGCGCCGGGCGAGGTAGCGGAGCACGACGTCAGGCCCTTCGCAGACCGCGGGCGGCCTGCGAGGCGAGAGATCGCTAGCTCGTCAGGTACACATTGTTTTCGGGAGACTCGAGCCGGAGCGGCGCCCAGGGGACGACCCAGTCGACGACGCGCTTGTTCATCGCGGAGTACTGCCGTTCGAAGTAGAGCGGGATCACCACCCGGTCCTCCATGATGAGCCGCTGGGCCTGCTTCCACAGGCTGCTGCGCCGCGCAGCGTCCGGCTCGACGAGCGCCGCCGTAAACAGCGCGTCCACCTTGGGATTGGCGTAGAAGTGCGTGTTGGACTTGCCGATGTTGGCGCTGCCGAACAGCTCGTACAGTCCCGTGGTGCCCGCGTAGCTGAAGTCGAAGAACACACCCGTCTCGTTGCCTTTGATGAGATCGGACGCCCAGACGGCGACGTCCTGCTGCTGGATCTGCGCGTCGATGCCCATCTGCCGCAGCTGTGTCACCAGGATCGTCAGCACCCGCACCTGCGCCCCGGCGATGACCTTGATCTTGAAGCTCAGCGGCGTGCCGTTGCGCTCGAGGATGCCGTCGCGGTTCTTCTCCGTGAACCCCGCCTTGGCCAGCTCGTCCAGCGCCGCGTGCGGGTCGTACCGCCACAGCGCCTTGAGGCTGGGATCGTAGCCGAACGGGACCCAGGGCGGGACCTGACCGTACGCGCGCTCGCCGTACGGCGCGATCACGGAGCGCACGGCGCTGTCGATATCCATCGCCTTGGCCAGCGCGTCCCGCACCGGGAGCTCGTTGAATGGCGGCGTCTTGACGTTGAATCCCAGGCCGCGAAACGACCCGCCGCGGCTCGCGAGCCGGAGGTTGGGGTCCCC
>JAJPJL010000089.1 GCA_021324255.1 Bacillota bacterium | reverse complement strand
CCCCCGCCGACGTCGAGGAAGTTGGCCGCCCGCCCGCCGAAGTGCGCGAGCAGGTCGAGAGTGCTCATCACGAGGCCCGCGCCGTTGCCGATCACGGCGATGTCGCCGTCCAGCTCGACGTACGCGAGGCCGGCGCGCCGGGCCGCGGCTTCCAACTGGGTCAGCTCCTCGCTCGGCGGCGCCTCGGCGTGCCGGTACAGCGCGTTGTCGTCGAGCACCAGCTTGGCGTCGACGCACAGCAGGCGGCCGCCCACGAGGGCGAGCGGGTTGATCTCCGCGAGATCCTCGTCCTCCGTCCAGTACAGGCGATACAGCGCGGTGGCGATCCGCACGAACTCCTCGAGCACACTGCCGGCGAAGCCGAGGCGGCGCCCCACGACCCGCGCCTGATACGCCGGAAACCCGAGGAAGGGATCGGCCTCGGCGCGGACGAGCTTGTCCGGGGCCGTGCGGGCCACGGCCTCGATCTCCACGCCGCCCTCCCCGGACGCGATCGCGGCGACCCGGCCCGCGGCGCGGTCCGTGACGAACGCCAGGTAGTATTCGCGCTCGATGTCGGCGGCCTCCGCCACCAGCACGCGCGCCACGCGCTCGCCCTTGATGTCCATCCCGAGGATCACGCGGGCGCGTTCCTGCGCGTCCTCGGGCGTCGCGGCCAGTTGCACGCCGCCCGCCTTGCCGCGCCCGCCGACGAGCACCTGCGCCTTGATCACGACCGGATAGCGCAGCGCCAGTCCCGCGATCTGCTCCGCGCGGTCGATCACCACGCCCGTCTGCACCGGGAGGCCGTAGCGGGCGAAGTACTCCTTGGCCTGGTACTCGTGGAGCTTCATCCGCCTACCCTTTCACGCCGGCGAGCGCGACGTTCTCCCGGATGCTGGCCACCGCGGCGTCAAACGCGGCCCGCTCCGCACCCTCGAGCGGGATCTCGAAGATGCGCTCCACGCCGCCGGCGCCGAGGAGCGCCGGCACCCCGACGTACAGGTCGCGGACGCCGTACTGTCCGGTGAGGTACGCCGACACCGGGATCACCCGCTTGCGGTCCTGGAGGATCGCCTCGACCATCTCGCAGATCGCCGCCCCGGGCGCGAAGAACGCGCTGCCGGTCTTGAGCAACCCCACGATCTCCGCTCCGCCCCGGCGCGTCCGCTCGACGAGCGCGGCGATCCGCTCCGGCGGCAGCAGCAGCCGCAGGGGGATCCCGCCCACCGTGGCGAGGCTCGGGAGGGGCACCATGTGCGTGTCGCTGTGCGCGCCGATCACCAGCGCGGCCACGTCGCGCACCGAGACGCCGAGCTCGCGCGCGATGAACGTCCGGAAGCGGGTGCTGTCGAGCGCCCCGCTCTGCCCCATGACCCGCGCCGCGGGGAACCCGCTGGCCTGGTACGCCAGGTAGACCATCACGTCGAGCGGATTGGTCACGACGATGAGACGCGCCGCGGGAGACCGCCGGGCCACCTCCCGCGTGACGGCGGTGACGATGCCGGCGTTCGTGTGCAGCAGGTCCTCGCGGCTCATGCCCGGCTTGCGGGCGACGCCGGCCACGATGACGACCACGTCGGAGCCCGCGGTGTCGTCGTAGTCGTTCGTCCCGGTGACCGCGAGGTCGAACCCCTCGATGGGGCCCGCCTGCGCCAGATCGAGGGCCTTGCCCTGCGGCATGCCCTCGATCACGTCGACGAGCACCACGTCCGCGACCCGCCGCGACACGAGCCACTGGGCCGCCGAGTGGCCGACGTTCCCGGTTCCCACGATGCTGACCTTCGGCCGTTTCACGACCACGAACGTCTCCTTTGCGCGCCCCCCGGCGTGCCGCCGTTCTCGACCCGGGCTGCCCGGGACCGCCTAGAATTCCTCGATGACCGCGGTCGCAAACTCGCTCGTGCGCACCTCGCGGGCGCCGGACATCAACCGCGCGAGATCGTACGTGACGATCTTCTTGCGGAACGCCGCCTCGAGGCCGCGCACGACCGTCTCCGCCGCCTCGGACCATCCGAGGTGCTCGAGCATCATGACCCCCGAAAGAATGAGCGAGCCGGGGTTGACCTTGTCCTGGTTCGCGTACTTCGGCGCGGTCCCGTGTGTGGCCTCGAACACCGCGTGAAAGTCGCTCAGGTTGCCGCCCGGCGCCATGCCGATCCCGCCGACCTGCGCCGCGACGGCGTCGGACAGGTAGTCGCCGTTGAGGTTGCCGGTCGCGATCACGTCGAACGATTTCGGCCGCGTGAGCACGTGCTGAAACGTCACGTCAGCGATGTAGTCTTGGATCACAATCTTGCCGGGCGGGACCACGCCGTCGTGCTTGCGCTCGACCTCGTCCCAGGAGATCGTGACGTCGCCAAACTCCTCGCGCGCGAGCGCGTACCCCCAGTCCTTGAAGGCCCCCTCCGTGTACTTCATGATATTGCCCTTGTGGACCAGGGTGACGCTCTTGCGCTTGCGGTCGATCGCGTACTGGATCGCCTTCCGCACGAGGCGCTTGCTCCCAAACGGGCTCATCGGCTTGAGCCCGACGCCGGAGTCGGGGCGGACGCTCCACTTGAATTCCGCATTCACGAACTCGATCAGCCGCTTCGCCTCGGGGGTCCCGCTCGCGAACTCGTACCCGACGTAGATGTCCTCGCTGTTTTCGCGGAAGATGACGAGATCCACGTCCTCGGGACGCCGCACCGGGCTGGGCACGTTGACGAAGTGCCGCACGGGCCGCACGCAGGCGTAGAGGTCGAGGAGCTGCCGTAGCGCGACGTTCAGGCTGCGGATGCCCCCGCCGACCGGTGTCGTGAGCGGCCCCTTGATCCCAACGACGTAGTGCGAAAACGCCCGCAGCGTGTCCTCGGGCAGCCACGTGGTGAACCGGTGAAACGCCTTCTCCCCGGCGAAGACCTCGAACCACACGATCCGGCGCTTGGTCCCGTACGCCTTGGCCACCGCCGCGTCGAGCACGCGCACGGTGGCCTTCCAGATGTCCGGCCCGGTCCCATCGCCCTCGATGTACGGGATGATCGGCGTGGCGGGCACGTGCAGCGCATTGTCGCGGATCTCGATCGCGGCGCCGTCCGTGGGCGGGGTCAGCGAGTCGAACGTCGGCATCTCGCGGCTCCTCGGTCGGAGTAGGGCGGCGGCCGCGGCGGAGCGCCGGCCGCCGCCCGCAGGATCAGGTCCCCCGCGGCTCCCTGCGCCCGCCGAACGCGCGCAGGAGCGCGCGCCACGGGTCGAAGTACTCGTCCGCGACGCGCTCCTTGAGGGGGATGATGGCGTTGTCCGTAATGTGAATCTCCTCGGGGCAGACCTCCTCGCAGCACTTCGTGATGTTGCAGAAGCCGATGCCGCCGCGCCCCCGCAGCAGGTGCGCGCGCGACACGGTGTCCTTGGGATGCATCTCCAGCCCGGCGATGCGGACCATGAAGCGCGGTCCGTAATACCGCGACGTGCCGTCGTGCTCGCGAAGCACGTGGCACACGTCCTGGCACAGGAAGCACTCGATGCACCTGCGAAACTCGAACATCCGGTCCACGTCTTCCGGGTACATGCGCCAGGGGCCCGTGTCGTCCCGGGCGGGCGTGAACGGCGGGATCTCCTGGTTCACCCGATAGTTCCACGACACATCGGTGACCAGGTCTTTGATCAAGGGGAACGCCGCGAGCGGCCGCACCGTCACGGGGTGCCCCTTGAACTGGTCGAGCCGCGTCTTGCACATCAACCGGGGCTTGCCGTTGACCTCGGCGCCGCAGGAGCCGCACTTCGCCGCCTTGCAGTTCCACCGGCACGCGAGCGTGGCGTCCTCGTGCTGCTGGATGTAATGGATGGCGTCGAGCACGACCATGCCCTCGGTGAGCGGCACCTGATACGGGCGCAGCTCACCGCCCGTCTTGTCGCCCCGGAAGACGTGCAGCGTCGCCTCGGTCATGGCCGCCCCCATCTCATGCCGTTGCCTCGAGCAGCCGCGCGAGCCCGGACGGCATCTCGGGCACGGGACGCGTCGAGACCGTCATGCCGGCGTCGCCGCGCCGCACCACCAGGTTCTTGCGCCCCCACCCCGCGTCCTGATCAGGGAAGTCGAGGCGCCAGTGCGCGCCGCGGCTCTCGGTTCGCTCGATCGCGGAGCGCAGGATGGCCTCGCACAGGGTCAGCATGAAGCGCACGTCCCGGCAGGCGTGCCAGCCGGGATTGTACAGCGGCGAGCCGGCCGCGCGCATGCGCTCCGCCCGCTCCTGCAGGCTCAGGATCTTATCCAGGCCGGCGCGCAGCCCGTCGCCGGTCCGGGCGATGCCGGCGTGGGTGCCCATGACCTCCTGCAGGTCGGCGTGCAGCTCGTAGGGATTTTCGGTGTTGCCGGAGTCGAAGGGCCGCAGCAGCAGCCGCCGCTCCTCGTCCGCCTGGCCGTCGTCGATGCGGGGAGCGCGGTCCAGGCCCTTGACATAGCGCGCGGCGTGTTCGCCGGCCCGCTTGCCGAACACGACGAGGTCGCTGAGCGAGTTGCCGCCGAGCCGGTTGGCCCCGTGCAACCCCGCGGCCACCTCGCCGGCCGCGAACAGTCCGGGAACGGTGGAGGCGCCCTCGCCCGGCGCGACCCGCACGCCGCCCATGACGTAGTGAATCGTGGGCGCGACCTCCATCGGTCCCTTCGTAATGTCCACGTCGGCGAGCTTGAGAAACTGCTCGTACATGCTGGGGAGCTTCTTTTTGATGTACTCCGCTCCGCGGTGCGAGATGTCGAGGAACGCGCCGCCGTGCGGGCTTCCGCGCCCGGCCTCGACTTCCTTATAGATGGACCGGGAGACCACGTCCCGGCTGCTGAGCTCGAGCTTCTTCGGATCGTACGCCTGCATGAAGCGCTCGCCCTTCGCGTTGCGGAGAATGCCGCCCTCCCCCCGCACCGCCTCGGTCACGAGGATGCCGCGCACGCCGGGCGGCCACACCATGCCCGTGGGGTGGAACTGCACCATTTCCATGTCCATGAGCTCGGCGCCGGCCTCGTACGCCATGGCGCAGCCGTCGCCGGTGCACTCCCAGGAGTTGCTGGTCACCTTGTAAACCTTTCCCCAGCCGCCCGTGGCGAGGATGACGGCCTTGGCGCCGATCACGATAAACCGCCCGTCCTCCCGGCGGTAGCCGAACGCGCCGGCGACGCGGTCGCCGTCCTTGAGCAACCGGCTGAGCGTCACCTCCATCAGGACCTCGACCCCGCTGTGCACCGCGCGATCCTGGAGCGTCCGGATCAGCTCCAGCCCCGTGCGATCGCCGACGTGGCAGAGCCGCCGGTAGGTGTGCGCGCCGAACGGCCGCTGCAAGATCTTGCCGTCGGGCGTCCGGTCGAACAGCCCGCCCCAGCGCTCCAGCTCGTAGACCCGCTCGGGCGCTTCCTTGGCGAAGATCTCGACCATCCGGTAGTCGTTGATTCGCTGCCCGCCGCGCATCGTGTCCGCAAAGTGCACTTCCCAGCTGTCCTTGGCATCGACGTTGCCGAGGGCGGCGGCGATCCCCCCCTCGGCCATCACCGTGTGCGCCTTGCCGAGCAGCGACTTGCAGACGAGGCCGACCT
Source organism: Bacillota bacterium (assembly GCA_021324255.1). GTDB lineage: Bacteria > Sysuimicrobiota > Sysuimicrobiia > Sysuimicrobiales > Segetimicrobiaceae > JAJPIA01. The sequence continues at coordinate 27,214 of JAJPJL010000089.1, read as the reverse complement.
TGACGCCGGCCTCGGCGGCGGCGATTGCCGCGCGCAGGCCCGCGCCCCCCGCGCCGACGACCAGCACATCGTACCGGCGGGCTTCGTACCAGTCAGCCACCCGGACGCACCCTCCCCCTCGCGGTGCGGCACCGCCGCGCAGCGCTCGTGCACCGTTGCGGTATTTCCGCAAGCGTTGGAGCCAGGCAGACCTGACCTCCGCTCCACGCACGACGCCTCACACATCCGTCTATTCGGTTCGTCAGCAGCGCATGTAGGGTGAGGCCACCCACATATAGCCATCGCCGGCGTCGACCGGAGGCGGCCACAGCCGCCGGAGGGGTCGAGGCCCTCGCTGGATTGGATTTCATGAGGGCCGAGACCAACGCCCGCTCTCTACGGCGTGAGCAGGGACGTCCGGCCGCTCGGCCCCTTCTCCTCTTGTCGCACATGAGCGACGCCGCGTTAGAACAGCTTCGGATCCGAGATCACCCCGGCCATGAGCAAGCGTACGTAGACGTCGGCGGCCGCGACCGAAAACAGGCTCGCCCACGCCCACGGCGCGTGCCGGTGGTTGAATGGATTGACCCACTGCCAGAGGCGGTAGCGGACGCGGCCGCCCCGGGCGCACGAATAGCAGTCGAGATTGCCCCCGACCATGTGCCTGAATGCGTGGCACCCGACCGTGTAACCGGTGAGGAGCACGACGTTGACGAGGAACAAGAGCGAGCCGAGATGGACCCCGAACCGGCCGTCGAAGAAGAACGCCGCGACCGTATCGCGCCAGAGAAACGCGAGCACGATGATGGCGAGATACAGGAGAAACCGGTGCAGGTTGTTGAGGATGAACGGGAACGCGGTCTCGCCCGCGTAGCGCCGCCGTGACTCGCCGATCATGCACGAGACCGGATCGCGGAAGAACGATCGGTAATACGCCTTGCGGTAGTAGTAACAGGTCGCCCGGAAGCCCGCCGGCACCCACACGACCCACCACGCCGGCGAGATCGGGATCCCGCCCACGCGCACGGGCGGCGAGTAGAACGGCGACAGGTATGGCGCCGCGTAGCCGCGCCCCTGGAGTGCGACCCAGATCGAATACAGGGCGAACGCGCTCAAGATGACGACCGTTGCGACGGGCTGGAGCCACCACGGATATTCCGGGGCGTACGAATGCGCGGCTGCCTGGTCAGCCATGGGAACCGTCCGGATGCCTGACTTGCGGTGCGACGCTCTTATGCTGCTTCGGGCACCGGCTGGACGTCTCCTCCCCTCGCCGAGGCCGGCCGCCGCGGCGCTCCGGCCGGGCGCAGCGCGCACATGGTGGCCGGGGACGGACGGGGGAGCGCGCGCGGCCGATCCGCGCCGGGACGGCGCGCTATCGCGTCGGCGACCACGTCACGTCGCCGGCGCCCGTCCGGTGGTTCGCCGCGCGCGCCAGGACGAAGAGCAGGTCCGAGAGCCGGTTGATGAACTTGATCAGGTCGGGATTGACGGGCGACGCCGCCGCCAGCGTCACGATGTCGCGCTCGGCGCGGCGGACGACCGTCCGGGCGACGTGCAGCGCCGCGGCTCCCGGCGTGCCGCCGGGCAGGATAAAGGCGCGCAGCGGCGGCAGGGCGTCCTCGAAGCGGTCGATGTCCCGCTCCAGCGCGGCGACCCACTCGGGCGCGACCCGGGGGACATGGGCGGCCGCGGCCTGCGGCGCCGCGGGCGGTGTCGCGAGCTCCGCGCCGAGATCGAACAGGTGGTGTTGCACCCGCGCCAGCACCGCGTCGATCTCCGGACCGGGCGCCGCGGCGCGCGCCGCGCCGATCGATGCGTTGGCTTCGTCCACCGCGCCGTAGGCGCGCACGCGCAGGTCGTCCTTCCTGACGCGCTGCCCGCCGAAGAGCCCGGTGTCCCCGCCGTCGCCGCTGCGAGTGTAGATCCGGGTCACGCCGCGGGGCGCTCACTCATCGGCCGTGACGGTCTCGCGACGGCCCGCCGCCGCGGCCGGTCCGGCGCCGGCCTGCCCGAGGTACGTCCCGAACCACGCGAGCATGTGCCGCAGCCGTTCGATGCGATGCTTGGGCTGTCCGTTGCGCGAGAGGTCATGGCTCTCGTTCGGGAACCGCACGAACTGTGTGGGCACGCCCTGCGTGCGGAGCGCCACAAAGAGCTGCTCGCCCTGCTCGATCGGGCAGCGGTGGTCGTTCTCGCTGTGCAGGATCAGCGTCGGCGTCCGCATCTTCGGGGCGTACGTGATCGGCGAGCGTTCACGGTAGAAGTCCGGGGACTCCCACGGCTCCCCGGGATACTCCCAGAATCCCTTCATGTAGGCGAGGTCGGATGTCCCCCACTGGCTCGCCGCGTTGCTGATGCCGCGCATGGTCACCGCCGCGCGGAACCGCTGGGTGTGCCCGATGACCCAGTTGGTCATGAAGCCGCCGTAGCTGCCGCCGGCCACGCCGAGCCGGTCGGCGTCGATCCAGGGATGCTCGGCCAGCGCGTGGTCGAGGCCGCGCATCAAGTCTTCGTAATCCTTGCCGCCCCAATCGTGCCGCGTCCCGGCGGTAAACGTCTGGCCGTAGCCCTGGCTGCCGCGCGGGTTGAGGTAGACGACCCCGTATCCGGATGCCGCGAGGAGCTGGAACTCATGGAAGAAGGCGTAGCCGTACGCGGCATGGGGCCCCCCGTGGATCTCGAGGATCGCAGGCGCGCGCCGAGCGCCCGCGGGGCGCATCACCCAGCCCTCGAGCCGCAACCCATCGACGCTGGCGACCTCGAACCGCTCCGGCATCGCGAGCTCGAGCCCGCGGAGCACGGGGCCGGCGTGATCGGTCAACCGTCGGAGCGGCGCCGGCTCGTCCCCCAAATCCGCGACGGCAATCTCTCCGGGGTTGAGCGGATCGCCCTCGATACACGCGATCCGCCGATGTTCCCGGTCCAGGGAGCATCCGATCAACTCGTGGTGCCCCCGGGTCTCGACGCGCACCGGGCCGCCGGCCGCGGGCACAGATCCAATCTGCGTGCTCCCGCCGTCGGCAAACATGAAGAAGATCCGGCGGCCGTCGCCGGACCAGGAGAGCCCGCCCGACGACGGGTGCGCGCGCAGATCGGTCACGACGTGGTGCCCGACGCTGTGGTCGAACGTTGCGGTCAGGCACACGGGCTCGCCGCCGGCGGCGGCCACGACCCAGACCCGCCAATTGGTGGCGCCCCAGCACTCGTTGTCGTGGCCGACGTAGGCGAGGCGTGCGCCGTCGGGCGACCACGCGGGCGCCTGGACCGGGCCGGTGCCGCGGGTGAGCCGCCGCGGCCCGGCGGCGGGTCCCGCCCCCGGGATGACCCACAGGTCGGTCGCCGTCGTGAGGTCGGCCCCCGGGTCGGGATTGGCGGTGTACGCGAGACAGGCGCCGTCCGGGGACCACGCCGGCGCGAGATGGTCGCAGCTCTCCTGCGTGAGCTGCCGCGGCTCGCCTCCCGCCGCCGGCACGATGAAGATCTGCTTCCAGCGGCCGTCCCAGAAGCCCTCACCGTCCTGCTTGTAGCGCAGCCGCGAGATGACGCGCACGTCGCTGTCCTCGCGCGCCTCGGCCGGGGCCGGGGGCTTGCCGACGAACGCGATGGAGCGCCCATCCGGCGCCCAGGCGATGTCGGAGGGCGACATCTTGCCGGGCGTGATCGCCCGCGCCTCCCCGCCGCCCACCGCGATGATCCAGATCTGCTTGTCGCCGCCGCGGTCGGAGACAAACGCCAGCCGAGACCCGTCGGGCGACCACCGGGGCGCGGTATCCCGCGCCTTCGCCGTCGTCAACTGGCGCGGCGCGCCGCCGCGGGATGGGACGAGCCAGATATGGGTCTGATACGCGTTCGCGCCGCGGTCGGCAAGGGTCACCGTGTAGGCGATCAGGGACCCGTCGGGCGAGTATTGCGGATCCCCGAGCACCGGCAGCGCCACGAGGTCCTCGATCGTGATCGGCCGGCGTCCGGCGCTGGCCTGTGCCTCGGTCGTCGCCACAGCTGGGTCCACCTCCGTTCGGTGCGGCTGGTCCGGACGCTGCGGCACGGCGACGTCCGCGCGGAGCATCCGGCGAGTCCACGTTCGCCGGTGCGAAAAGCGCTCCCTCCCGTTGGGCGGACGCGGCGGCGGATCGCCGTCGTCGCGTCCCGGCTAGCGCCCGATCGCCAGACGCTCCGCCAGCAGCGGCGGGAGCGCCACCGCCGCGATCTTGGCCTGCGTCTTCTCCAGCGCGTACGGCACCCGCCGCAGCGTCACCGTGGCGGCCCGGTCATCGAAGACCAGGTACGATGCCCGGGGATCGCCGTCGCGCGGCTGGCCGACGCTTCCGACGTTGATGAGATAGCGGACCTCGGGCCGCAAGCGGACCGCCGAGCCGGGAGGCAGCTCGGTGGCGCCGACCCGCCCGTCGGGCTCCAGGGCGAACGCGCCGGGCACGTGCGTGTGCCCGACGAAGCAGCACGCGAACGGCTCCGCGGCGAAGTTCGCGAGCGCGCCCGGAAGATCGAGGAGATACTCCTCGATCGGGTCGCGCGGGCTCCCGTGGACGGCGAGACAACCGCCGACGTCGCGGCGGAGCGGGAGGGCGGCGAGCCATGCGCGCGCCGCCGGGTCCAGCGCGCCCTGGGTCCATTCGATCGCGGCCCGCGCCACGGGGCTGAACCGCCCGAGGTCCACCGCGCCGACGGCCGCCCGGTCATGGTTGCCGGCGACGGTCCCGGCGCCGAGATCGCGCACGCGGGCGACGCATTCGTTTGGGTTGGGACCGTAGCCCACCACATCGCCGAGACACACGTAGGCGTCCGGCTGCGCCCGAGCGGCGTGCGCGAGCACCCGCTCGAGCGCCTCGAGGTTCGCGTGCACATCGGAGAAGATGACGTACCGCATCGCGCTATCCCGGCCCGGCGGCGGCCGCGCGACGCGCCACGCCGGCGCACGCGGCGGCCGTTACCGCCTGCGCTTGGCCAGCTCGTCGAACACGCGCGCCGGATCCACGCCCTGGTGCGCGAGCAGGACCAGCGTGTGATACCACAGATCCGCGGTTTCCTCGACGAGCCTCGAGGGCGTCTCCTTCCTCGCCGCGCGGGTGACCTCGGCTGCCTCCTCCATCACCTTCTCGTTGAGCCGGGCGAGCCCTTCGGCCAGCAATGCCGACGTGTAGGACCCGGCCCGCGGCGCGCGGACTCGCTCCTGGAGCACGCCGATGAGCTCGTCCAGCACCGAGGCGCCCGCGCCGCGCTCCGTCGAGGCGGCCGCGCCCGGCGATCCCTCGTGGCCGTCCGGCTGGGCATCCGCGCGGATCCGATCACCGTCGAGCGTCACCCTCCTATAAAAGCACGTGGCGCGGCCGGTGTGGCAGGCGGGGCCGGTTTGGTCCACGGTCACGACGAGGGCATCGCCGTCGCAGTCGAGCCGCACGCCGCGCACGTGCTGCGTGTGCCCCGACGTCTCTCCCTTGCGCCACAGCCGCCGCCGCGAGCGGCTCCAATACCAGGCCTCCTGTGTGGCGAGGGTCCGTTGAAGCGCCTCGCGGTTCATGTACGCCACCATCAGCACCCCGCCGGTGGCGGCGTCTTGGGCCACGGCGGTCACGAGCCCCGCCGCGTCGAAGGCGACCTCATCGGCTTGCAGCATGCTGTCCCTCCACCGGGCGCACGGCCACGCCGCGCTCCGCCAGGAATGCCTTGACCGCGGCGATGCTGTACTTGCGATAGTGGAAAATCGAAGCGGCCAGGACGGCGTCCGCGTCCGCTTCGACGATGGCGGCCCAGAGGTGCTCAGGGGTTCCGGCGCCGCCGGACGCGATGACGGGGATCCGCACGGCCTGGGTGACGGCGCGCAGCAGCGGCAGATCGTAGCCGTCTTCGCGCCCGTCCTCGTCCATGCTCGTCACCAAGAGCTCGCCCGCACCGAGCGCGGCGGCCTCGACGCTCCACGCGACCGCATCCATGCCCGTGGGCGTGCGGCCGCCGTGCACGCACACCTCCCACCGGCCGCGCCCGGTCCGGCGCGCATCCACGGCCACGGCGACGCACTGGCTGCCGAACAGGCGCGCCGCTTCGTGGATGAGCTCCGGCCGCCGCACGGCCGCCGTGTTGATCGCCACCTTGTCGGCGCCGGCACGGAGCATCCGCCGCATGTCCTCCGCGCTGCGCAGCCCGCCGCCCACCATGAACGGGATCGTGAGCACCTCGGCGGTCTTGCGCACAACGTCCTCCATAATGCCCCGCCCTTCGTGGCTCGCGGCGATGTCCAAAAACACCACCTCGTCGGCGCCCTCGCGATCGTACAGCGCCGCGAGCTCGACCGGATCGCCGGCGTCGCGCAGATCGACAAACCGCGTCCCCTTGACGACGCGGCCCGCGCGCACATCGAGACACGGGATGACGCGCCGGATCAGCACGCTACGCCGCCGCGGCGAGGAGGTCCCCGAGGCGCGCGCGCCCCTCGTACAAGGCGCGGCCCACGATCACGCCCTCCAACCCCCGCGCCTCGAGGGTCCGGAGGCTGCGCACATCGGCGGCGGAGGCCACCCCGCCCGACGCGATCACCGGCACGGCGGCGACCTCGAGCACCGCCTCGAGCTCGCGGAGGTTTGGCCCCCCGAGCATCCCGTCGCGGCCGGTGTCCGTGTAGACGAGACGCCCGGCGCCGGCCTCGATCACCCGCGCCGCGGCGTCGACCGCCCGTTCACCCGTCGCCGTGATCCACCCGTCCGTCACCACGGTCCCTCCGCGCGCGTCGATGCCGACGGCCACGCGATCGCCGAACTGCGCGCAGACGCTTCGAAGGAGGTCCGGCGACGTCGCGGCCGCGGTCCCGAGGACGACCCGCGCCGCGCCTCCGGCCAGGTACCGCGCCACCGCCGCCGCGTCGCGGATGCCGCCACCGACCTGGACCGGCACGCGCACCGCGCGGATCAACCGCGCGATCGTGTCCTCGTTCACGGGGCGCCCCTGGAACGCGCCGTCGAGATCGACGACGTGCAACGCCGGCGCGCCCTGGGCCTCCCACCGTTGCGCGGCCGCGACCGGATCGTCACCGTAGACGAGCTCGCGGTCCCGGGCGCCCTGGATCAACCGCACGCACCGCCCCTGCCGGATGTCAACGGACGGCAGCACCAGCACCGACCATCCACCTCGCGATGTTCTGCAGCATGCGAACCCCCACCGCGCCCGACTTCTCGGGGTGAAACTGCGTCGTCCAGAGATTGCCCCGGCCCACCACGGCGGGGACCTCGACCCCGTAGGGCGCGGTCGCCGCGACGACGGCCGGATCGGCCGGGACCGCGTAGTAGGAGTGCACGAAGTACACGTACGCCCCCGTGGCGACGCCGGCGAGGAGCGGGGACGGCCGCACCACGCGCAGCCGGTTCCAGCCGATGTGCGGCACCTTGACCGTATCCGGCAAGCGCACGACGCGGCCGGGCACAATGCCGAGGCCGGCGTGCCGCCCGTCCTCCTCGCTCTCGTCGAAGAGGAGCTGCATCCCGAGGCAGATGCCGAGAAACGGCCGCCCCGCGCGCACGTGTTCGCGGATCCGCTCGTCCCAGCCGAGGGCGCGCAGCCGCGCGGCGGCGGGCCCGAACGCGCCGTCCCCGGGAACGACGAGCGCCGCGGCGTCGCGCAGCGCGGCCGGCGCCTCGACGATCCTCGCATCCAGCGCCAGACGCGCGAGCGCCTGCCGGATGCTGTGGAGATTGCCGGCGCCGTAATCCACGATGGCGATCATGTGAGCGTCCCCTTGGTCGACGGGACGTCGGCCACGCGCGGGTCCCGCTCCGTGGCGCGGTCCAGCGCCAGGGCCAGAGCCTTGAACGCGGCCTCCACGATGTGGTGCGCGTTGCGACCGTGCACGAGCATGACGTGCACGGTGATCGCCGCGTTCATGGCGAGCGCGCGGAAAAACTCCTCCGTCAGGTCGGTGTCATAGGCGCCGAGGCGGCGGCGCGCCACGGGAAGGGCGTAGTGCAAAAACGGCCGCCCGCTCACATCCACGACGGCCAGCACGAGCGCCTCGTCCAGCGGCGCGTGCGCGGACGCGTACCGCCGGATGCCCGCGCCCGCACCGAGCGCGTCACGCAGCGCGCGGCCCAGCGCGATGCCGACGTCTTCCACCGTGTGGTGCCCGTCGACGGCGAGGTCCCCCGCGGCGGTCACCGCCAGGTCGAACCGCCCGTGGCGCGCGACCTGCGCCAGCATGTGGTCCAGGAACGGGATGCCGGTCGAGGCCTCGCACCGGCCGGTGCCGTCGAGCGTCCACGCCGCCTCGACGCGCGTCTCCGCCGTGGCGCGGGCGGCGTGTCCACGTCGGATCATGCCGGCCCGCCGCGCGCCGTCACCGCGAGGACATGGGCCGGAAAGTCCTCGTATCGGCCGAGACGCTCCACAACGGGCCGCACGGCGGCGAGCCCGCGCGCATCCAGATGCGCCACCGAGGTGGTCTTGAGGTAGCTCAGGACGGTCACGCCCGATCCGATCCGCGCCGATCCGCCCGTGGGCAACGCGGCGGGCACGCCGATCGCGTAGTTTCCCGCGGAGAACGGCGTATCCTGACCGAGGAGCACCTCGCCCGCGTGCCTGATCCGGCCGAGCGTCGCGGCGGGATCCCGTGTCGCGATCTGCAGATGCTCCGGCGCGTAGGCGTTGACGAAGTCAATCGCCTCGTCGACGGTGCGCGCCACGACGGCGCCCCCGCAGTCCTGGAGCGCCGCGGTCGCGAACTCACGGCGCCGCTCCGGCAACTGGGCCAGGTAGCGCGGCAGCACGTCCTGCACGTCGTCCACCAGCGCCGCGTCGTCGGTCACGAGAATCGCCGCGGAGTCGGCGCCGTGCTCGGCTTCGTTCAACAGATCCAGGGCGAGGCGCCGGGGATCCGCGGTGCCGTCGGCCAGGATCATGGACTCCGTCGGGCCGAGCGCCGCGAGCAGCCGGATGCCGTAGCTCTGGAGGGCCAGCTGAGCCGCGAGCACGTAGGGATTGCCCGGGCCGCCGAGGAGCCCGACGCGCGGAAACGTCGCCGTGCCGAACGCGAGCGCGGCGACGCCGGCCACGCCGTTTGCGCGAAAGACCTGCGTGATCCCGAGCAGGTCCGCCGCAACCAGGAGCGCCGGGTCTGCGCCGCCGTCCGGGCTGGGCGGCGTCACCGCCGCGATCTCCTCGACGCCGGCCACGACCGCGGGCACCGCCATCGTCACGAACGTGGAGGGGAACGCCCCTTTGCCGCTCGGCACGTAGATGCCGGCGCTCTCCACCGGCGTCCACTTGACGCCCACGGTCATGCCCGGCTCCACTTCGTCCAAGACGAGCTGGGGCGGCCGCAGCCACTCGCTGTACCGCCGGGTCCGCGCGATGCTCGTTTCCAGGGCCGTGCGGAGACCGTCATCGACGGTCTCGTAGGCGCGCACGGTCTCCGCGCGATCGACGCGCAGGCGCTCCGGCGCGAGCCGGACGCCGTCGTAGCGCTCGGTATGCTCGACCACGGCGACGTCTCCCCGCCGCCGCACGTCGTCGATGATGTCACGGACGTGCGCCAGCCGCTCCGGGGTCAGCGCCTCGGCGCGGGCGCGGCGAAGCATGCGCTCCAACCGCGCGGGCGATGCCTCGCCGAGCCTCAGGACGTCCACGGGCGCTCCTCCCCGTCCGGCGGCGTCGCGGGCCTCATCGAGGCGCCGGCGCACGCCGGCCGGCCGCGCCGCGCAGCCGGTCGACGGCGGCGGCCACCGCGTCCGCGCGGCTGCGGAGGCTGACGCGGTTGACCACCAGCCGGGCCGTCGCCTGGAACAGTTCCGCCACCTCGACCAGATGATTGTCCGCGAGCGTGCGCCCCGTCATCACGAGGTCCATGATCCCATCGGCCAGGCCGACCAGCGGGGCCAACTCGACCGTCCCATGCATCGTGATGACGTCGACCGCGCGGCCGCGGCTCCAGAAGTAGCGCTCCGTCACCCGCGGGTATTTCGTGGCAATCCTCACCGCATGCTTGCGCTCCCAGTCGCCGGCCGAATCCTCGGGAAACGCGAGCACGCCCCGGCAGAATCCAAAGCCGAGGTCGACGAGTTCGTAGACGTCGCCGGCCCGCTCGAGGAGCACGTCCTTGCCCGCGATCCCGAGGTCCGCCGCGCCGTACTCGACGTACGTCAGGAGGTCCGCGGGCTTCGCAATCAGGCAGCGCACCGTGCCGCCGGCGCCCGGCAGGATCAGCCGACGCGTCTCGCGCCACGCCCCGGGCGCCAGGTAACCCGCGGCTTCGAGCGTGCGCACCGCGTCTTCCTGCAACCGTCCCGATGGAATGGCGATCGTGACGCAGCTCATTCCCGGCACCCTCCGGCCTCCCCGTCCCGCAGCGCAGCGAGCGGCATCACGCGCTGGCGCCCGCCGCGCTCGCGGACCAGGACGGCCTCGCCGCGCACCAGGAGCGCGCGCTCCGCGCCGCGCGCCTCCGCGTCGCGGGCGACCTCGTCCCACGAGCGGCCCTGCACCTCGACCGCCACGACGAGCCCGCGCTCGCGCAGCTGCTTCGCGCAGGCCAGCGCCGCCTCCCGGCTGCCGTTGTCGAAGGCCACCACGGCATCCGGCGCCCAGGCGTCGGCCGGCTCCTCGCCGGCGGACAGCACGCGCTCAACCCGGACGGCGAAGCCTGTCGCGGGAAGGGGCACGCCGAAGCGCTCCAGCAGGCGGTCGTACCGCCCGCCGCCCAGCAGCGGCACACCGAGCGCCGTGGTATGCCCTTCGAAGACGATGCCCGTATAGTAGTCGAAATCCCGGATGATGCCGAGGTCCAGGGTGACGGTGTCCCAGACGCCGTAGGCCCGTAGCATGCGCTCCAGCGCCGCGAGGTCCTCGACCACCGCCAGAAGCTCCGGCGTGTCCGCGAGCCGGCGGGCCTCCTCGAGCGCCCGGGGTCCCTGCAACGTCGGCAGCGCGAGCACGGCGCGCACACGGGGCGGCGGCGCGCCGTGGGCCTCGAGGAGGCGCCGCAGCCCGACGAAGTCCTTTTGGTAGAGGAGCGTGCGGATCCCGTCGAGCGCCGGTTCGGCAAGACCGAGCCCGGCGAGGAGGCCACGCAGGAACCCGACGTGGCCGAGGCTGACCGAGGACTGCCCCACGCCCGTGGCCCGCAGCGCCTCCACCGCCAGCGTGACGATCTCGGCGTCCGCCTCCAGCGTGCCGGCGCCCACCAGTTCGCCTCCGACCTGCGGGAACTCGCGAAGGCGGCCGGACCCGGCTTCACGCCACCGGAACACCGGACCCGCGTACGCGAGCCGGAGCGGCAGGGGCGCGGCGCGCAGCCGCGTGGCGACGAGGCGGGCCACCGGCGTCGTCATCTCCGGCCGCAGCGCCAGGAGCTCGCCGTCCCGGTCCACCAGCTTGAACAGGCGCCCGCCCACGGCGGCGCCTTCGCCGCGCACGAGCACGTCGAGGTATTCGAGCGTGGGCGTCGTCACCTCGCGGTAGCCCCACCGCCGCATGCGGTCGAGGACGCGGTCGATCACCGCGCGCACCCGAGCCGCCTCGTGCGGCAGGAGATCGCGTGTGCCTGCCGGCACCTGTTGCCAGCGTTCCAACTGCATCCTGCCGCCTCCGCGCCGCGGCCTGCGCGCGCGGCGCTTCATCACGCTAAAGTACTACAGCGCGAAAGAACGCCCCGTATCGTAGCACGCGGCGGTCCCGCCGTCAACGAACGCACGCGCGCCGCCCGTCCCCCGGCGCGGCGTGGACGCCGATCACGGGGGGTGAGCTCACCGCCGCCGCGGTCGCGGTCGGACCTCGCATGACACGACGACACCCTTCGCCGGCAAGGGGCATCGACGGCGTGACAGGCGAGCCGGTCCGCCCGCGCCGGTGACGCCCGGCGTTGAGGCATCGCGCGGACCCGCGCCGGTTCGCCGGTCAGCGTTCGAGCGCGTCGAGGTCGCGGGCCAACCGGTCCAGATCCGCCGGATCCACGGCCGGCGGCGTCTCGGGCGCGGGGGGCGACGCGCGCGCCCACCGGCGAATGCGCGACGCCGCGAGCGCCAGCCCGCAGGCGAGCGCCGCGAACGGGCCGGCGTACAGGATCCAGGACACGCCGCGGCGCGGCGGCTCCGCAAGCACGCTGTCGCCGAACTGCCCGACGAAGTAGCGCAGCACCTGGGCCGGCGTCTCACCGGCGGCGAGCTTCCGCCGGATGACGGCCCGCATCTCCCGGGCCACGGTCGAGTCGCTCTCCGCGACCGTCTGTCCCCGACACACGGGACACAGGAGTTGACGGGCCACCGCGTAGACACGGTCGTCGAGCGTCGCCGCCGGCGCAGCCGCCGCCGCCGCCAGGACCACGCCCGCGGCCAGCGCGCAGATCCGGACCGCCGCGGGCCCGCTAGGCATGATCGCGGTGCGGCGGGCGCTGGCGCGGCGCGCGCTGGGGCCGCCGGCGCCCCTGATCGGCGCCCCGGCCGAGCCGCTCGAGGACCAGCGCGTAGCCGTCCGCCCCGTACGCGAGGAAGCGCCGCACCCGGCTGATCGTCGCCGACGACGCGCCCGTGCGGGCCTCGATCTCTTGGTACGTGCGGCCGTCGTCCAGCATTCGCGCGACCGCAAACCGCTGCGCGAGCGCCTTGAGCTCCCCGACCGTGCAGAGATCCTCGAAGAAGCGGTAGCACTCGTCGACCGTCCGCAGCCGCAGCACGGCGCGAAACAGCGCATCGGTCAGCGGGCTTCGCAGCTTGGGATTGACCACGGCGTGATCACCGTCCCCGGCGCGCACGCGTCACCGGCAAGCAACGCAGCCTTCGCTCATACCAGCGCCTCGACCTGCCGCGCTTCCCACTCGCACTCCAGCGCGCGAAACGATGCCGCCGCGGCCACCACCAGGTCCACCGCGTCGGGTCGCCCGGCGGCCAGCGCCGCGTGCGCCTCGGCGCGGGCGGCCCTGGCCTCGAGGTACCGATTGCCGGTGTCGTGCAGGACCAGCGCCGCATCCCGGGCGATCCGCACGGCCCGCTCCGCCTCCCGGCCTGCCGCCAGCGCCTCCGCGAAGTCGCACGCCGCCGCCGCGCGGCCCTGGACATCCCGCTCGGGCCATGCGTCGAGCGCCGTCGCGAACAGCCGCAGCGCGTCGCCCCGGCGGCGCGGGGACCCCTGCCCCGGCCGGAGCTCGTCCAAGCGCACGAGCAGCGCCGCCTTCGTCGCCTGCGCGGGCGGGGCGGCGCCCGTCGCCCGCAGCCGGCGCGCGAGCGTGAGCGTGCGGTCGCACGCCTCGATACCCGCCTCCGCCGCGGCGGCGGCCTCCTCCCCGCGCTCCACGTCGGCGAGATCCCGGTACGCTCCGTCCAGCTCGCGGCGATAGGACAGCGTGTCCTCCGCGCTTCGATGGCGGCGCACGATGTTGACCAGCTCCTGCGCGAGCACCACGGCCTGCCGCGCCTCGTCGGCGTCCCGCCGGAGGCGCAGCGCGAGCGAGAGGCCGAGGAGCGTGTTCACGAGCGGCTCGCCGCCGCCCGCGCCCCGCTGCAGCCGCTCGGCCTCACGGAACGCGGCGACGGCCGGGGCCAGGTGCGTTCGTCCCTCGTGAAAGAACGCGGCCAGATGCCGCCACCCGGCCGCCAGCCGTTCCTCGGCGGGCCGCGGGTCGGAACCGCCGCTCATGTCAGGAGGTGGCGCGCGAGGCGGCCGGCCGGAGGCTCAGCGCGACCGCGTAGCCCAGCAGTCCCAGGCCGATGACGACGCCGAGCAGCGTCCACGTTTGGAGCGTCAGCAGCTGCTGGCCGAACAGCACGGTGAGAATGCCGTACAGCGTTTCGTAGAGCACTGCGACGAGCAGGTACATGCCGAGCCGGCGGTGGGTTGCCCCGTACGTCACGAGCGCGGTGGACGCGGCGTTCGCGGCCACGAACCCGAACTGTTGCACGAGCGGGGTGGCCAGGCTGCCCGTGCCGATGGGCAGGGTGCGCGCGATCAGCGCCAGCGCGATCACCTGATACGCGCCGAACGCGCCGAAGCCGGCTCCCGCCGCGGCGCCGAACGCGGCTGCGTCGGCCTCCGTACCGCCCCGAGCGAGGGTCATGAGCGCAGCCGCGAGCTTGAAGATCTCGTTGATCGCCGCCGCGATCAGCGCGCCGACGAGGCCGATGCCGACATTGACGCTGTACGCGTCGATCTCCCACCCAAACACATACGCCACGAGCGCCTGGATCGGGTCCACGAGCAGCGCCGCCACCCAAAACGCGACCGCACCCGCGAGGAGCGCGGCGAGGAACCATGCCCGGCGCATGCACCCGCGGCCCACCGCCGCCGCGATCACGAGTCCGTAGAGGAGACCGACGCCGACGGCTACGGGAGAGACTGCGAGAATCGCGCGCGAAACCGCATGAACGAATGCGCTCACAAAGAACAACCGGTGAACACGACAGGCGTATTGTATGCTCCGGGGAGGTGCAATGCAAGGGCGGCGTCAGGCCGCGCGTTCGCTCCGGAGGCGCCGGCGGCGCTACGCGAAGCGCGCCAGGACCGCGTCCGTCATCGCACGGGTGCCGAGGGCCGGCGCCGTCCCCGCCATGTCCGCGGTGCGGCACCCATCCGCCAGCGCCCGCGTGGCCGCGGCCTCGATGGCCGCCGCGGCGTCCTCGTGCCCGGCCCCGTAGCGCAGCAGCAGCGCCGCGGTGAGGATGGCCGCGAGCGGATTGGCGACGCCCTTGCCGGCGATGTCCGGCGCGGTGCCGTGCACCGGCTCGAACAGGCCGGGCGGGTGGTCTCCGAGGCTCGCGGACGGCATCAGCCCGAGCGACCCCAGCACCCCCGCCGCCTCATCGCTCAGGATGTCGCCGAACGTGTTTTCCGTGACGATCACGTCGAATTGCGTGGGGTCCCGCACGAGCTGCAGGGCGGCGTTGTCCACCAGCATGTGCGCGAAGCGGACGTCGGGGTACTCGCGCGCGGTCTCGGTCGCGACCTCGCGCCACAGGCGGGACGTCTCCAGCACGTTGGCCTTGTCCACCGACGTCACCTGCCGGCGCGGCCGGAGGCGCGCCAGCTCGCAGGCCTTGCGCACCACGCGCCGGATCTCGGCGGCCGAATACGGGAGCGTGTCCGATGCCGACCGCGCGTCCCCCGCGCCGGTGCGGGATTGGGCGCCGTAGTAGAGGCCGCCGCACAGCTCCCGCACGATCAGGAAATCGGTGCCGTCGACGACCTCGCGGCGGAGCGGAGACGCCCCGAGGAGCGGCGGCGACATGCGCGCGGGACGCAGGTTTGCGTAGAGCTGAAACGTCTTGCGCAGCACGAACAGCGCCTGCTCGGGACGCAACGCCGCGGGACCCCGGTCCCACTTCGGCCCCCCGCACGCCCCGAGCAGGATGGCGTCCGAGCGGCGGCACAGCGCGACGGTGTCCTCGGGGATAGGGTGCCCGACCGCATCGATCGCCGCGCCGCCGGCGAGCCCTTCCTCGAAGGCCAGGCCGATGCCGAACCGGCGGCCCGCCTCGGACAACACGCGAACCGCCTCCGCGGTGACCTCGGCGCCGATCCCGTCCCCCGCGATAACCGCGACGCGATAGGGCTGGGAACCGTTCACGGGCGCACCCCCCGGCGCTTCCCGCCCGCCGGCGCGCGGATCACGTCAGCGCTCCCGGATCCGCCGCGGGCTCCGCCGGCTCGGCCCGGCGCTCGCGGGGAAGCAGCACGTACTCCAGGCTGTCGACGAGGGCCTGCCACGATGCCTCGACCACGTTCTCCGAGACGCCCACCGTCCCCCACGCCTTGTCGCCGTCGGTGGATTGAATCAGCACCCGTACCCTGGCGGCGGTCGCGGCGTCGGCGTTCAGGACGCGAACCTTGTAGTCCACCAAGCGCACACCCGCGATCTCGGGGTAGAATCGCTCCAGCGCCTTGCGGAGCGCCCGATCCAGCGCATGGACCGGCCCGTCGCCCTCCGCGGCGGTGTGCTCCTCCCGGCCGTCCACGGCGACGCGGATGCTCGCCTCG
Source organism: Bacillota bacterium (assembly GCA_021324255.1). GTDB lineage: Bacteria > Sysuimicrobiota > Sysuimicrobiia > Sysuimicrobiales > Segetimicrobiaceae > JAJPIA01. Next base: position 11,275 of record JAJPJL010000089.1, on the reverse strand, counting down.
GAGATCCCGGCGGCGTCCCCCCGCTTCTCCGCCAGCACACGATAGCCCAGCAGCCGGAACGCCGGGCGGTGCTGCCCGAGCGTGCGCCGCATCAGCAGCTCGAACGACGCCTCCGCGCCCTCGAACTGAAACCCCTGGTGCTCCAGCCGCTTGAGCGCGGTGAGGATCTCGCGCGTCTCGGGACAGTCCTTGCTGAGGTCCACGCCCATCTCCTCGGCCTTGTAGAGGACACTGGCCCGGCCGGAGAGATCGCTCACGACGACGCGACGGCGGTTGCCGACGCGCTCCGGCGGGATATGCTCGTACGTCGCCGGCCGGGCCATGACCGCGCTGACGTGCACGCCGCCCTTGTGCGCGAACGCATTGCGGCCGACGAAGGGCTGGTACTCGTCGGGCGCCATGTTCGCGAGCTCCGCGACATAGCGCGCCAACTCGCCGAGTCGCTCGAGCGACCCGTGGGGAACGCAACGGCACCCCATCTTCAACTGGAGGTTCGGGATCACGGACACGAGGTTTGCGTTGCCGCACCGCTCGCCGATGCCGTTGACGGTGCCCTGGACGTGCACGCAGCCCGCCCGCACGGCCACGAGCGTGTTGGCCACGCCGAGCTCGCCGTCGTTGTGCGCGTGAATGCCGAGCGGCGTGTCCACCGCACGGCGGGCCGCCTCCACGCCGGCCCGGATCGCGAACGGCAGGCTGCCGCCGTTCGTGTCGCAGAGAACGATCACGGCCGCGCCGCCGCGGCGGGCCGCGTCGAGCGTGGCGAGCGCGTACGCCGGGTCGGCCGTCCAGCCGTCGAAGTAGTGCTCCGCGTCGTACACGACCTCGAGGCCGCGGCCGCGCAGGTAGCGGACCGAGTCCTCGATCATGCGGAGGTTTTCGTCCGGCGTGGTGCGCAGCGCCTCGCGCACGTGCAGATCCCACGACTTGCCGAAGATCGCGGCCGCGGGCGTGCCGGCCGCGACGATCAGCCGCAGGTTCTCGTCCTGCTCCGGCGCCACCCCGGCGCGCCGCGTGCTCCCGAACGCGACCAGCCGCGCGTGGCGCCACGGGCGGGCGCGCGCCCGCTCGAAGAACTCCAGGTCCTTGGGGTTGCTGCCGGGCCATCCCCCTTCGATGTAGTCGACACCGAAGTCGTCGAGCCGCTCCGCGATCCGCAGCTTGTCGTCCGCCGACAGGGTGATCCCCGCCCCCTGGGTCCCGTCGCGGAGCGTCGTGTCGTAGACGGCGACGCGCGTCTCACCCACCGGCGCGGCCCCGCTACCCGTAGATGTTGCTCATCCAGTGCTGGCGCTCGTAGATGATCTTGTTGACCGCGACGAGGTAGGCGCGCGCGCTGGCCTCCAGCACGTCGGTGCTCGTGCCCCGCCCGACAAACAGCCCGTCTCCGTCGCGCACCTTGACCGTGGCCTCGCCCATGGCATCGGTCCCCCCGGTGATGGCCTTGATGGCGTAGTCGGCCAGCGTCGGCGTCAGCCCGACGATCGCGTTGATGGCGTTGTAGATCGCGTCCACCGGGCCGTCGCCGGACGCCTCCTGCGTGAACAGCTCCTGTCCCCGCACCAGCGTCACCGAGGCCATGGGCGGGAGGGTGCTGCTCGTGGAGACGTGGAAGGCGCGCAGCGCGAAGGTCTGGGGCGCGGTCCGGAGCTCCGCCTCCACCAGCGACAGCACGTCCTCGATCGTCACCTGCTTCTTCTTGTCGCACAACGCCTTGAACTCCTGAAACACGCGCTGCAGCTCGTCCTGGGTCAGGCGCACGCCGTTGTCCTCGAGATGCTTCTTGATCGCGTGGCGGCCGGAGTGCTTGCCGAGCACCAGCTTGTTGCTCGGAATGCCCACCGTTTCCGGGGTCATGATCTCGTAGGTGGCGCGGTTCATCAGCACGCCGTGCTGGTGGATGCCCGCCTCATGCGCGAACGCGTTGTCCCCCACGACCGCCTTGTTCGGTTGCACGGGAACGCCCGAGATGGCGCTGATGAGCCGGCTCGTGCGGTAGATCTTCGTCGTGTCGATCCCCGTCTCGATCCCGTAGTGGTTGCGGCGCGTGTGCAGCGCCATGACGATCTCTTCGAGCGCGGCGTTGCCGGCCCGCTCGCCGATCCCGTTGATCGTGCACTCGATCTGCCGGACGCCGGCCTGGACCGCGGCGAGCGAGTTGGCGACCGCCAGGCCGAGGTCGTCGTGACAGTGCGCGCTCCAGATCACGCGCTCGCTCCCCGGGACGCGTTCCCTGAGGAGGCGCAGGAGATTGGCGTACTCTTCCGGGGTGGCGTAGCCGACGGTGTCCGGGACGTTGATCGTCGTGGCGCCGGCCCGGATCACACCGTCGAACACCCGGCACAGGAACTCCGGATCGGAACGGCTGCCGTCCTCCGCGGAGAACTCCACGTCGTCGGTGAAGGTGCGCGCGTAGCGCACCGCGTCGACCGAGGCATCGTACACCTGGTCCGGCGTCATCTGGAGCTTATGCTCCATGTGGATGGGCGAGGTGGCGATGAACACGTGGATCCGCGCGCGCTCCGCGCGGCGGATCCCCTCCGCCGCCGCGTCGACGTCCTGCCGGTTGGCGCGCGCGAGGGCCGCGATGATCGGTCCCCGGATCTCGCGCGCCACGAGCTGCACGCCTTCGAGGTCCCCGGGGCTGCTGATCGGGAAGCCGGCTTCGATGACGTCCACCCGCATCGCCGCGAGCGCGCGCGCGACCTCCAGCTTTTCCTCCGTGTTCATCGTGAACCCGGGCGATTGTTCGCCGTCCCGCAGCGTGGTGTCGAAGATCCTGACGTTGGTTGCCATGGCCGTCGCCTCCGCGCGTGTCGCCGATTGCCTGGGCCGGTCCTCAGCGCTTCGCTTTCGCCGCGCTCCGGACGGCGGGCGCCGCCGCGGCGCCCGGAGCGTCGCCGCGCTTGAGCCACGGCATCATCGCCCGCAGCTGCGCGCCGATCTCTTCGATGGGATGGTGGCGCTCCTGCCGGTAGCGCGCGGCGAAGACCGGCCGCCCGGCCTGATTTTCCAAAATCCATTCTTTGGCAAACGCGCCGCTTTGGATCTCGGCGAGGATCCGCCGCATCTCCCGGCGGGTCTCGTCGGTGACGATCCGGCGGCCCCTGGTGAAGTCGCCGAATTTGGCGGTGTTGCTGACCGAGTACCGCATCAGGCTCAGGCCGCCCTCGTAGATCAGGTCCACGATGAGCTTCATCTCGTGCAGACACTCGAAATAGGCGATCTCGGGCGCGTACCCGGCCTCCACGAGCGTCTCAAAGCCGGCCTTGATGAGCTCGGAGATGCCGCCGCAGAGGACGGTCTGCTCCCCGAACAGGTCGCTCTCCGTCTCCTCGCGGAACGTCGTCTCGATGACCCCCGCCCGCAGGCTGCCGATGCCGTGCGCGTAGGCCAGGGCCACGGCCTTCGCCTTGCCGGTGGCGTCCTGATGGATGGCCAGCAGGGACGGGACACCCTTGCCCTCCACGTACATGCGGCGGAGCAGATGGCCCGGGCTCTTCGGCGCGACCATGAAGACGTCGACATCGGGCGGGGGCACGATTTGATGGAAATGAATGCTGAAGCCGTGCGAGACGCCGAGCGCCTTGCCCTTGGTCAGGTGCGGTTGCATCTCTTCGCGATACACGCGCGCCTGGATTTCGTCCGGGATCAGCACCTGGATGATGTCCGCCCCCTGCGCGGCCTCGGCCACCGTCGCCACCTCGAGGCCGTCCGCGGCGGCCTGCTCCCACGAGCGGCTGCCGCGGTACAGGCCGACGATCACGGATACGCCGCTGTCACGCAGGTTTTGGGCCTGCGCGTGGCCCTGGCTGCCGTAGCCGATGACGGCGACGCGCTTCCCCCGGAGCACGTTGAGGTTGGCGTCCTGCTCGTAGTACACGTTGGCCGGCATCTGTCCCCCTCCTACCTACGTCGGCTGCGTGCCGCGGACCAGCGTCACCTGACCCGTACGCACCATCTCCCGGATGCCGTACTTGTGCAGCAACGACATGATGGCGTCGATCTTGTCCGACCGGCCGGTGACCTCCAGCGTCATCGTCTTCTCGGTGAGGTCCACGACGCTGGCCCGGAAGACGTTGCTGATCTCCATGATCTCCATCCGCGTGGCCGGCGTCGCGTTCAGCTTGATCAGCGCGAGCTCTCGGTCCACGGTGTTGAAACCGGTGACGTCGTTGACCTTGACGACCTCGATGAGCTTGTTGAGCTGTTTGATGATCTGCTCCAGGATCTCGGGGGCGCCCTCCACGACGATGATCATGCGTGAGACCGAAGGTTGCTCGGTCACGCCGACCGCCAGGCTGTGGATGTTGTAGGCGCGGCGCCGAAACAGCCCGGCGACCTTCATCAGAATGCCGGGCGTGTTCTCCACGAGCACCGAGATGGTGTGTTTCATCGGCGCCCGCGCGGCGGACGGGGCGTCCCGGGACAGCTCAATCGCGGATCCGGTCATCTTCGACGATCATCTCCTTGACCGATTGTCCGGAGGGGATCATGGGGTAGCAGTTCTCCTCCGGGTCGACCGTGATCGCGACGACGCACGGCCGGTCCGTCACCTCCAACGACCGGCGCACCGCCGGCTCGAGCTCGTCCACCCGGCGCACGTTGATCCCGACGGCGCCGTACGCTTCGGCGAGCTTCGCAAAGTCCGGATTCTTGAGAAAGACGTGCGAGTAGCGCTCGCGATAGAACAGTTGCTGCCACTGGCGGACCATTCCGAGCGAGCCGTTGTCGAGCACGTAGAGCTTGAGGGGAAGGCCCCACTCCACCGCGGTCCCGAGGTCCTGCAACGTCATCTGAAAGCCGCCGTCGCCGAGCAGCGCGCACACGAGGGCGTCGGGCCGGCCGATCTGCGCGCCGAGGGCCGCCGGGAAGCCGAAGCCCATCGCGCCCAGTCCGCCGGAGGTGAGCCACGTCCGCGGCTCCGTGCTGAGGTAGAACTGCGCGGCCCACATCTGGTGCTGACCGACATCCGTGACCACGATCGCCCGGCCGTCCGTCAGGCGATAGACCTGCTCGATCGCGAACTGGGGCTTGATGGTGTCGCCCGTCTGCCGGTAGCGAAGCGGGTAGCGCGCCTTCCATTCGGCGATCTGCCGGTGCCAGGGCTCGCAGTCCGGGGGCGGCGTCTGCGCGTCCAGCGCGCGCAGCGCCTCTTTGGCGTCCCCCACGATCGGCACGTGTGCGGGCTTGTTCTTGCCGATCTCCGCGGGGTCGATGTCGATGTGGATGAACCGGGCGCCCGTGGCGAAGTCGCTGAGCCGACCCGTCACGCGGTCGTCGAAGCGCACGCCGACGGCCAGGATGACGTCGGCCGCGTTGATGGCGTAGTTGGCGTAGGCGGTGCCGTGCATCCCGAGCATGCCCAGCGAGAGCGGATCGGTCTCCGGGAACCCGCCCTTGCCCATCAGGGTCGTCGTTACGGGAATCCGCGTCCGCCGCGCCAGCGCGGTCAGCTCCGGGGCGGCGTTGCTGGTGATCACGCCGCCGCCCGCGTAGATGACGGGCCGCGCGGCCTGGCGCAGGAGGGCGGCCGCCGCGGCGATCTGGTTGGGGCTCGGCACCGCGGGCGGGATCTTGCCGCTGCGCAGGGTGATCTGCTCCGGGAACTCGAACTCCGTCTCGGCCGTGGCGATGTCGCGGGGAATGTCCACCAGTACCGGACCCGGCCGGCCGGAGCCCGCGATCAGGAACGCCTGCAGTACCACGCGCGGCAACTCCGCCGCCCGCTGGACCTGGCCGTTGTGCTTGGTGATGGGCGTCGTGATGCCCATGACGTCCGCCTCTTGGAACGCGTCCGTGCCGATCGCATGCGTGCTGACCTGGCCGGTGATCGCCACGATGCCGGCGGAATCCATCATGGCGTCCGTGATGCCGGTGACGAGGTTGGTGGCCCCCGGTCCCGAGGTGGCCATGCAGACGCCGACCTTCCCGGTGACCCGGTGGTAGCCGACTGCGGCATGCGCGGCGACCTGTTCGTGCCTCACGAGAACGTGACGGATGGCGCGCGCATCGTAGAGCGAGTCGTACAGCGGCAGCGCGGCGCCGCCGGGATGGCCGAAGATGGTGTCGACGCCGGCGCGGTACAGGCACTCGATGAGCGCCTGTCCGCCCGTCATGCGCTTCGTCGTGGCAGCGGAACCCGCCCGCGCGAGGGGCGTCGTCTGGCGTGCCATCTTCGCGTCCTCCTTCGCAGCCGCACCGTCTTCGTGGAGCTCTGCCTGAAAAACAGAAACCGCGCGGAGCCGTCCTTCTAAGGACGGGGCTCCCCGCGGTACCACCTTAGTTCCGCCCGAGCGTCTGGGCTCGGACGGCTCTCATCCCGGTCTCGGCGGGCTCCGGCGGGTGCTACTCGGCCGATGGCGGCCTTTGGTTCCCGCGGCTCGGAGTTGAGCGTTCGCAGCGCCGGATGCTGGCTCGCACCTTGATCCAGCTCTCTCCGCTCCGGGGTGGCTGCGACCCGGTCTCGTCATCGCCGATATGACATTCGGCCGGCGCGCGGCCGAGATGCTGTCCCTGGGTTTACGCCGCCGTGCGGTGGGATGCAACGAGCACGATCCGAAACCCCCGGACGTTCCCGTAACTGTACCAGACCACCGGAGCCCTTGTCAAATGGCCGAATCGCGCCGTCTAGAATCTTACCGTGGGGCCGATCGTGGCGCCACGGAACATCTTACCGACCGAGCATCCCGGTCATGTACGCGCGGCCGACCAGGCCCAGCAGGAAGAGACAGAGCACCATGAGCCATCGCGACTCGCGGTATCTGGCCTCGTCGCGGACGATGACGCGCCGCATCCGGGTGCCTGGACGCAGCGCAGCCAGCGCCGCAAGGGTCGCCACGATCAAGCCGCCGTACAGGAAATGCAGCGAGGTGCTCGGCCGCCGCCCCGCCGCCAGCAGCGCGAGGCCCAGCACGAGTTGGATGCCAAGGGGAATCTGCGCGAGCCAGAGAACCCACCAGAACAGATGCGGCATGCGGTAGCGGCCGGTGAGGTCGCCGAATACGGCGGCCGCGACGCAGAGCGCGTCCCCGGCCAGCGTCACGACCAGCAGAATCGGCCAGGCGTGCCACTGAGGCAAGGTCATCGTCCTGGGATTCTGTCGCGTCGCACCCGGTCCTGCGTGGAGGCGCTCGATGGTCGACGACGCGAAGGCGTCGGTACGGTCTCAATTCGCGCGTCAGGCCGCCTGGTACACGGTCAGCGCGGTGCACCGGCACTCCGCGGGCCTCGATGCGCTGCTACGGCTCGCCGCGCCGGGTCCGGCAGACCGGGCCGTCGACGTCGCGACGGGGACCGGATTCACGGCGTTCGCGCTCGCGGCGCGCGGCGCGCGCGTCCTTGCCGTCGACATGACCCCGGGAATGCTGGAAGAAGCGCGAAAGCTCCGGGAGGCGCGCGGGCTCGGCACCGTCGCGTTCTGCCTCGCGGACGCGGAATCACTGCCGGTGCGGAGCGCGTGCGCGGACCTCGTGACGTGCCGGCACGCCGCGCATCATTTTCCGCGCCTCCCGGCCGCCCTCTCGGAGATGGCGCGCGTCGTCCGGACGGGGGGACGCGTCGTCGTGGACGACACCTGCGCGCCCGAGGACCGCGCGCTCGCCGCGCTGATGGACGACTGGGAGCGGCGCCGCGACCCGTCCCACGTTACGAGCTACTCGCCGGCGCGGCTGCGGGAGATGTTCGAACGGTGCGGCCTCGGCGTGACCGACGTGGTGATGACCCACGTCCCGCTGCGCTTCAACGACTGGGTCCGTCGAGCCGGGGTGCCGGCGGAGCAACGGGCATCGCTCCGGGCTGGGCTGCTCGGCGCGTCCCCCGCGGCGCAGGCCGCCTTTCGCGTTCGTCTCGAGGACGACGGCGACGTGAGCTTCGGCTGGGATGAGATTGTGATCCTCGGCGTGAAGCGCTGACCGCAACCGGTCGCGACGCGGTTGCGTGCGGTATCCCCTGTCTCGACCCGACGCGGCTCCCTGTGAGCCGGGAAGGAATCCGGATTCGGAGCGACCCGCCGACAGCGGTGAGTCGACGCGCGCCGGCGGCCGATCGCGGGGCGGGGCGGCGAGCCCCGGCTCGCCGCCCCGCCCCGTTAAGCTCCTGGCGTGCTGCCCCCCCGCGGTCACCGCCGGTCAGTGCGGGGACGGCCCGGCGACCACGATCAGCCCCGCCGTCACGCTACCGTCCGGGTTCGGCGTACCCTGCACGACGACGCGCGCGCCGGCGACGAGCCCGCTCGCCGGCAGCGGCGTCATGGTAAAGATCCGTGCGGTCGAGGGTACCGCAACGCTCGCCACGCTCCCGTCCGCGGCCTTCACGGACAGCGCGGCGGCGCCGACCTGGGTCACGGTTCCGCCCAGGACCGTCCGCCCAGCGCGCGTTTCAGCCGGGCTGCCCTTGCCGCGCGCCGGAAGCCCAAGATTCGCGGGAACATCCTGCACCACCATCGCGGTCAGCGACCCGTCCTGAGCCTTCGTGGCGATGACTCGAACGAAGTCGCCGGTACTGACATTGGCCAGGGTGCCTCGCGCGCGGCTGACGATGCGCGTCGATGGGGTGGTTTTGACTGTGACAGGCGTCCCGGCCCGCCCGGCCACGACAAACGTCCCGTCGGACACGGACGTGATGGCGCCCGCGACCGGCCGCCGGACCGCACGGCCCTGAGGCGCCGCCGGCTGGGCGCCGGGCTGTTGCACCACGGGCGCCTGCGGCGCGGATTGCCCAACGGCCGGGCGCGCGCTTGAGACCACGCCGGCCGCGGCACCGGCGGCCACGAGCGCCGCGGCGAACAACAAAAATGCGTCTCGTGAAGATCTCATGTCATCGCTCCTTTGCGTGAGAGTGCCTCCGGTGAGGAGTGCCTCCTAAGCGATGCCGCGTTGGGAAAGGTTCCGCGCGCGCGGACCGGGACATCATGGGCCGCTTATGCGCCGCCATACGAAGAGACACGACGTCCGCGGCGGCTGACCGCCGCGGACAAGGGCCGGCTTCCTCGGAGTTGTGGGCTACTGCAAGGTGCGCGCCGTCGTCACCTCGGCGGGAAGGCCGATCTCCGCCAGCGCACGCACCAAACGCTCGGCCTGCACGCGCGTCCGGTACGGCCGCGTGATCACCGCGGCCTCCCTGCCGACAGGCGCGACGTGCACGAGATACCCTTTGCGCCGGATCGCGTGCATCGCGCTGTTCGCGACCGCGCGGTCGGCGAACCGGCCGAAGCTCACCGCGTACCCGAGAACGACGGGCCGCCGCACGGCGCGCGCGGTGACGGCCGACCGGTGGGGCGCCGGGGCGGTGAGCTTCAACGCCGTCGCCTCGGCTGCTGCCGGAGCCTCCGTCAGGGACTTGGACGATTCGGCCGCCGCTTGATGCTTCCGCAGGGCCGTCGCCGCGTCGCTCGGCGCCGCCGGCCGCGCGTGCTGCTCGGTGACGCCGATCAGCCTGGCCGCCGCGATCATCAGCACCGCGGCCGCCGCGGCGGCCGCGAGGCCCCACCGCGCCGCGACAGGGCGCAGGGGCCGCGGCTCGGGCTGTTGCGCTGCAGCCGCCGCCGCCCCCAGCATACGAGCATACTGCTGGAGCCGCCGCAACCGGTGCAGCGGGCGGGCGCCCGCGCGGAGATCCGCGAGCTCCTCGTTGAGCTCGCGATCGATGCGCCGCCACACATCGTGCCACGCGTACGCTTCGATCGTGGCCGCGTCGGTCGGGCCGACGAGCGGGACTCCCTGCGCGTCGAAGAGGTACAAGTAGCCCTCGACTTCACGAATGCGATAGCCTTCGGGCAGTGAAGCGTCGATCCGCACGCTACCATCTCCCGGTCGATATTCATCACTATGATGCCCACAATCGTCGAGCGCTAGCGGCCCTCGCTTCGAGGCGGCCCATCAAGAGCCGTAAGATGTTGCCGGGTAGCACTACGCCCAACGCACTAGCCCGAAATTTCTTTACGGAGCGGTTACGCGCGCCGGGTAAATCCAAAGTAAATCTGTCGGCAGGGAGGCGAGACGGCCATGCGTCGTATTGCGGCAGCGGCGATAGTCGGAGCGATGGTATTGACAGTGACCGGGATGGCGGGAGCCGGGACCACGGCGTCTGCGATTACGGCAAGCTATGACACGGTCAATTGCGGCGGGGTGGACGTTCCGAGCGTGGCCCTCTCAGGGCTGCCGAGCCCGGACACGGGACCGTACCTCGACGCCAACCCGATGTGCGGCGGGACGAATAACGCCGGATCGTAGGCAAGGCACTCGGACGTCAACAAGTAACGCAACGTCATAGAGTCGCGGAGTCGCGGGCCCGGCGAGATTGCTCTCGCCGGGCCGATCAATTTTTCTCACCGGAATGCCCGAGTCCAGGTTTTCTATTTTCTGGGCTGCGCCCGCGGCTGCGCGACGATCGTAAAAGAGATGAGCGACCTGAGACATAGGTAAGAGGCTGTACCGGACACATGGGTAACACTTCCTCCGCGGAAAGGGGGAATGCCCCTCCCCGCGGAGAGCACGATCCATGCGGTGCTGGATCGCCACGGCCTGGTGCAGCGCCGCGGGCGGGTGCGCCGTCGAGCACAGGGCACCCCGCTCTCGCTCGGACACCGGCCCAACGAAGTGTGGTGCACCGATTACAAAGGCGAGTTCCTGCTGGGGAATCACCACTACTGCTATCCGCTGACCGTCACCGACCACGCCAGCCGCTTTCTCCTGGCCTGCGAAGCCCTCTCGTCGACCAAAGAAACCTATGCGTTTACGGTGTTTGAACGACTCTTTAAGGAGCGCGGTCTCCCGGCCCACATCCGCAGCGATAACGGCATCCCGTTCGCGTCCGCGCACGCCCTCTTTCAGCTGAGCCGGCTCGCGGTCTGGTGGGTACGCCTCGGCATTGGCATCGAACGCATCCAACCCGGCCATCCCCAACAGAATGGCCGTCATGAACGCTTGCACCTCACATTGAAGCGCGAAGCCACCAAGCCCGCCGCGGCCAACTTCCTGCAGCAGCAGGCGCGCTTTGACAAGTTTGTCGACATCTTCAACAACGAGCGCCCGCACGAAGCGTTGAACATGCAATGTCCGGCCGAAGTCTATCGGCCGTCCCCCCGCCCCTACACGGGCTTGCCGGATATCGATTATCCACTGCATGACAAAACGATCGTGGTAACCCGGTGCGGTCGCATCTGTCTGGGCGCGATCAAGATCAATCTCAGCCAGGTCTTTGCGGGACAAGCCGTCGGCATTAAAGAAGTGCACGACGATATCTGGCTGGTCAGCTTTATGGATTATGACTTGGG
>JAJPJL010000022.1 GCA_021324255.1 Bacillota bacterium | reverse complement strand
GAACCTCCGAAGGCATTCCGCCAGCTGATCTACAGTCAGCCCCCTTTGGCCGCTTGGGTACCTCCCCGGACCGTTGTTCCTGCGTGATTGTAGTGGGGCATCGCCGGACCTGTCAATCGAACGCGGCGCGCGAATACCGGTCCCGGCGGCTATCGGGACCTACACCGCGCCTGTGCGCACGGCGGCAACATCCCGGAGCCGCGGGATCACTTCCTCTCCCACCATGTGGAGCGCGTCGAGGTCGTCCTGGTCGAAGAATTGCAGCATCACGCGCTCGATGCCCTCGGCGGCAAGCGCCGCGATCTGTTCCGCGATCTCGGCCGGGGCGCCGACGAGCCACCCCGCCGCCCGCAGCACGTCCGGCAGTTCCTGCGCCGGCGTGGCCGCCCGGGTCACGACGTACTCCTGGATCTTGCGGGCGCGCTGCTCCAGCTCGGCGCGCGACTTCCCGATCATGAACGCTCCCATCCACGAGTAGCGAATCTCCCCGGGGTCGCGCCCGATACGGCGGCACGCGGCCTCGAGCTCCGTGCGCCGCTCGCGCACCGCCGCGGGCGGCTGCGATCCGCCGCAGTTCCACTCGTCCGCGTGCCGCGCCGCAACCTCGAGCAGTCGCCGGCCCTTGCCGCCGATGATCAACGGCGGCGACGGCCGCTGCACGGGTTTGGGCCACCCAATCCCCCCGTCGAGCCTGTAGTATCGTCCGGAGAAATGGGCGGGCCCCTCGCCCCACAGCCCGCGGATGACGCGCACCGCCTCGTCCAAGCGCCGGATCCGCTCCCCGACCCGGGGGTACGGGATGCCGAACGCCTGGTGCTCGCCGTCGTGCCACCCGGCGCCGAGGCCGAGCTCCAGGCGGCCGCCGGAGAGGACATCCACCGCGGCGGCGTGGCGGGCCAGGACGGACGGGTGATAGAACGTGATCGGCGACACGAGCGGGCCGAATCGTACGCGCCGTGTCGTGGCCGCGAGCACCGCGAGCGAGGTCCACGTTTCCAGGCCCGGGCGGGTCTCCACGCCGAACAGCGAGAAGAGGTGATCCGAGCGCCACACGGACTCGAACCCCGCCGCCTCGGCCGTTTCGGCGATCCGCCGCCACCGGTCCCAGGTCAGACCCTCCTGGCCTTCGATCATGACGCCCACCCGGATCATGCGACACCTCCGTGCCGGTTGCGCGGACTCCGCGCCGCGAACGGCCCGGCGGTCACTGAGCCGGCGCCGCGCCGAGCTGTGCGATCGTGTTGATCTCGCGTCCCCGCTCCGCCGCCGCCAGCGCACGCGCCTCCTCGCCGGAGGCGCCTCGATGCACGACCGCGGCGGCGGCCACGGCGAGCGCACGAGGGTCCTCGTCCGGCGCGAACGAGATGTTGCGGCCGACGAGCGCGCCGCGCACGGTCGGACCGGCGGCCATGCCGGCGGCGAACTCGTCGAGCACCACTCCGGGGTCCTCGCGCACCTCACCGCCGAGCATGAGGATCGGCAACGTCGTCGCCGCGGCGACGCGGTCGTAGCCTTGCCCGTACGGCAGCTTCAGCCACGTGTGCGCCGTGGACGTGCCGAGCCCGGCCGCCACGCCGGCCGCCCGGATCAGGCTTTCCGCATCCGTACGCGGACGCGGCCCGGCGGGCGAACGATCCACAAGAAACGCCTCCAGGAACACCGTCAGGCCCGCCGCGTGACACGCATCGATCGCATGAGCGCAGGCCTCGAGCGTGGCCACGGTCGCCGGGTCCTGTGGATCGATCCGCACCATGAGCTTGGCCCCGTCGCAGCGCAGGCGCACCATGCCGCCCGGCGTGAAGGCCGTCATGCGATCATCGATCTCAAAGGCCGTTCCCGACAATCCACCCCGGTTCATGCAGCCCAGGATCAGCTTGTCGTCGAGCCAGCCGTGTCCCGTCCGCCGCCGGGCCAGATGGCTGAGCAGGAGCACCTCCTCGACGATATCAGGGGTCGCCATCAGCCCGTCGACGCCGGGCGCCGTGAGGACGCGCAGCACACGGCTCAGAAGCATCCACCGGTCGCCCATGGCCGTGGCATGGCTGCCGGCGCGCGTCACCATGCGCGCCGGATGATCGGCGGCGAGGACCAGCAACCGGCCGTCCGGGGCCACGGCGGCGCGTCTCGTGCGCGCCTCCGCTTCCGCCTGCGCCGCCTCGGGGCGGCGGACCCGGAGGTCGACCAGGGCGTCGTACCACCCGCGCGGCAAAAACGCCGCGGGATCGAACACCGCGGTCCCCCCACCGCGCGCCGGGGCCGGCCGGCGTCCCGCGCTGCGCGCCGCGCCGTCCGGCGTCATCCGCGGCTGTAGGGGAGGAAGAAGCGCCCCCCGCCCGACCCGCCGTCCACGTCCAGCACCGCGCCGGTCACGTAGGATGCCGCGGGCGACGACATGAACAGCACGGCCTGGGCGATCTCCGCGGGCTCCCCCATGCGTCCCCAGGGGATGTTGCGGAGCAAGGTGTCCTTATACGCCGGGTTCACGTCGCCTCGCCGGCCGACGTCGATGAGCCCCGGAGAGACCACGTTGACGTGAATCCGGTGTTCCGCGAGTTCTTGCGCCAGCACCTTGGTCAGCATCACGATCCCGGCCTTGCTGGCGCAGTAGTGCGATGCGCCCCGGCGAGCCGACTTGTACGCGCCCGATGCGATGTTGACGATGTGGCCGGCGGTGCCGCGCTCGATCATGTGGCGGGCGACCGCCCGGCACATCCGAAACGTGCCCCCGAGGTTCGTCTCGATGACACAGTCCCATTGCTCGTCGGGCATCTCGACGACCGGACAGTTGGGGTAGACGCCGGCGTTGTTGACCAACACGTCGATCCGGTCCAGGTGCCGCAGCGCCTCCCGGAGGATGTGCTCTACGCCGCCGGACGTGGCCACGTCGCCGCCGACCGCGACGACGGTGCCGCGCTCCTCCGCGAACAGCCTCGCGGTCTCCGCCGCCCCGTCGGCGTTGATGTCGACTCCGACCACGGTCGCGCCCTGGTGAGCGAACGCTCCCGCGATGCCGCGCCCGATCCCGGCACCGGCTCCGGTCACGATCACGCCGCGCCCCGCGAATGTTCCTTCGGCCATGCGTTCACCCCTCTATCCTGTCCGGGATGCGCGCCCGTCACGGCGCTCTCGGTGAGGGAATTCGCCGCCGCGCGCCGAAATACTACTGCGCACGACCTTGCGTACCGGCGCAGGGTGCGTACCGCGGCTGCCGGCGAGGTGCGGGTGTGGAAGCGTCTGCCGTTGTGGTCTTTGCGCTCATCCTGTTCGGGCTGCTCGTCTTTTTCGTGTGGCTGACGCAGGCGCTGTCCCACTATCAGCCGCTGCGCATCGGCGCCTCTCCGGCCGAATTCGTGGCACGAGACGTCTTGGGCCACCGTACGCCGCCGAAGCTCGGGTGGAACTGGTGGGCGTTCTTTCTCGGACCCATCTGGTTCGTCGCCGAGGGGATCTGGTTTCACGCGATCATCTTGATCCTGCTGATCGCGCTCTCCGGCGGCGTCCTGCTGCCCTTTGCCATGGTGTATTCGGCGGTGAAGTCGCGTGAAATCCTGGAAGACCGCCGGATCGCGCGGCACACGTTTTACTGAGACGTGCGCACGGGGGATGCGCCTGCCGCTCCCGTCGGCATCCCCGTAGGCGGCGGCGCTAGGCGACGCGGAGCGTGATCTTGCCGAACTGCGCCGCGCCCGCCATGTGCAGCAGCGCCCGCCCGGCTTCGGCCAGTGGAAACGTTTGGTCGATCACGGGGCGCAGGCACCCCGGGCCGAACAGCGCAAGCATGTTCCGGAAGTCATCGGGCGACCCCATCTTGGTCCCCAGGACGTCCAGCTGTTTCCAAAACACGCGCCGCACGGCAAGCTCGGGCGCCGGCCCCAGCGTCGCGCCGTAGGTGACGACCCGGCCAGCGGGCCGCACGGCGTCCAGCGTCTGGTCGAACGGCTTCCCGCCCGTCCCGTCGATGACGAGATCCGCGCCCGCCCCGCCGGTGGCGGCCTTGACCGCCTTGACCCAGTCCTGCGTCCGATAGTTGAACCCTTGATCGGCGCCCAACGTCCGCGCACGCTCCAGCTTGGCGTCGCTGCCGGACGTGACGAGGACCCGTGCGCCCGCCTGCCGCGCGATCAGCAACGCAAACGTCGCCACGCCGCCGCCGATGCCCGTCACCAGGACCGTCTCGCCCGGCCGCACGCCGCCGCGCGTGACGACGGCCCGATACGCGGTCATGCCGGCGAGGGGGAGCGCCGCCGCCTCGTCCGCGGACAGGCCGGAGGGGCACGGCGCGACGTTGGCGGCCGGAACGGCGACCATCTCCGCAAAGGTCCCGTTGTCCGGCAGTCCGAGGATGCGAAACCCGCTTCCTTCAGTGCGTGGATCGTCGCCCCAGTCGAGGCTGGGATTGATCACCACCGCATCGCCGCGCCGCACGCCGGCCACGCCGGGCCCCACCGCGGCGACCTCGCCCGCGCCGTCGGACCCGAGCACGACGGGGAACCGCAGCCCCGCGTACTGCCCGCGGCAGATGAAGAGATCGCGATGGTTGAGCGCGGCGGCATGGAGCCTGACCACGACCTGGCCGGCGGACGGCACCGGGTCGGGGACCTCCTCCAGCCGAAGCGTATCCGGCTCTCCGGCGGCGTGCAGGACAATGGCCTTCACCTGTGGCTCCCTCCCATGCTGCAGGTGCAGCCGCGCGCTCCCGACGTGCCCGCGGGCGGGGGTGACCGAGGAAGCGCCCCCGACCTACGACTCAGGCGCCGCGCGTCCGAGACGCTACCGTGTCGCGGTCCGGCGCCGGCATCACCGCCTCGAGGTCGAAGGAGAACCGCACCTCATCACCGACCATCCACCCGCCGAACTCGAGCGCCTGATTCCAGGTCAGGCCCCAGTCCCGGCGGCTGAGCTTGCCCCTGCCGGTCGCGGCGGCGCGGTAGTTGCCCCACGGGTCCTTCATGGCCTCGGAGAGTTCGACGTCGAAGCTCGCGGGATGCGTCTGGCCCCGCATCGTCAATTCGCCCTCGACGCGGTATTGTCCCTGGCCGCGGGCGGTGATGCCGGTGCTGACGAAGCGGATCTCCGGGTAGTGCTCCACGTCGAGGAAATCGCCCGAGCGCAGGTGCTGATCCCGCTGCGGCTCGCCGGTGTCGATGCTGGTGGCGTCCACGGTCACCGTCACGCTGCGCAGCGTCTGGTTCGACTCCTCGATGTCCGCGCGGAACTTCGTAAACCGTCCCCGCACCGTGGAGATGCCGAGGTGCTTCACGGCAAAATCGAGATGCGAATGTTTCGGATCGATCGTCCAGGGCATTGCGTCCCTCCTCGCGCCGGCGCTGCCGGGTGGTGTGGCCGTGTCGCCATGCAGCATAATATAAAGTACATAATATAGTCAAGTGCTTGATCTTAGCGTCTTCCAATGTTATGGTTACCCCGTATGAAACGGACCGACGAACCGCCGTGCCCGGCGGCCCGGGCCATCAACCTGCTCCAGGAAAAATGGGTGCTCCACATCGTCCGGACGCTGCTCGACGGTCCGCGCGGCTTCAACGATCTCAGCCGCGCGGTGGGCGGGTGCAATACGACGACGCTCGCCGACCGCCTCGAGGAGCTGGAATCGCTCGGGATCGTGCGCCGGACAGTCCACTCGCTCATGCCGCCGCGCACGAGCTACGAGCTCACGGCGCGCGGCGTCGAACTGGACGAGGTTGTTCAGGCGATCGACCGCTGGGCGCGGCGGCATCTGCCGCACGATCGTCCGCCCGGCGGCCACGGCGAGGCCGCGCCTCAGGGAGCGGCGCCGGGGCCGGCGGTGCTCAGCGCCGGAGGCGCGGCGCCGGCCGGGGCCGGGCGTGCGTTGACGCGGCGGAGGGACGGCGCGCGCCAGCAACGGGTGGCGCCGCGGACGGCCGACGAGCCGCGCCGGCCGCCCGGGCACACGTCCGCGCGCCGCGCGGGTCCCGCGTCGCCGGGCCGCGGGTAAGACCGCCACCCCGCCGGATCTCGGCGTCGCAGCGCCGTACCGTTGCCGTGCGGGTCTCAACCCATGCGGGGGAGCATGCGCGCATGACGACCGTGGCCGGTGTCGCCGGCGTTCTGATCATCCTCGCCATCCTGTGGGAGGCCTTTGAAACGGTGGTGCTGCCGCGGCGGGTGACCCGGCGCGTGCGGCTCGCACGCCTCTTTTATCGATCCGGCTGGAGACTATGGGGCATGGCCTCGCACGCGATTCGCCATCGCGGACGCCGCGAGGCGTTTCTCAGCTACTTCGGGCCGCTCTCCATGCTCGTCTTGTTCGCCGCGTGGGCCCTGAGCCTCATCGTCGGCTTCGCCCTCGTGCATGTGGGATTTGGGTCGCAGCTGGCCGCGCCGCAACGGCAAATCGGCCTCGGTACGGACATCTACCTGAGCGGGACGACATTCTTTACGCTGGGCCTCGGGGATGTCATCCCGCGGTCAGCCGCCGCCCGCGCGATCACGGTCGCGGAGTCCGGCGTCGGCTTTGGCTTCCTCGCCATGGTGATCGCGTACCTGCCCGTGCTCTACCAGGCCTTCTCCCGCCGGGAGGTGCGCGTCTCGGTGCTGGACGCCTGGGCCGGCTCGCCGCCGGCCGCCGGCGAATTGCTGCGCCGGCTCGGCACCGCCGACCGGGAGGTCCTGCTCGCGTCGTTCCTCGAGGAGTGGGAAATCTGGTCCGCGGAGCTCCTGGAAACGATGGTCTCCTACCCGGTGCTCGGGTACTTTCGATCGCAGCACGACAATCAGTCGTGGCTCGCCGCGCTGACGGCGGTGCTGGACGCCTGCGCCGTCATGGTGTCGGGCATCGAGGCGCCGTCGATCAACCGGGCACCGCTCGCGTTTGCCATGGCGCGCCACGCCGTGGTGGACCTCTGTCAGGTCTTCAACACGCCGCCGCTGTACCCGGACCGGGACCGCCTGCCGGAGACCGACCGCAGGCGCCTGTGGGCCAGCCTCCGGGACGCCGGCTGGAGGATGCGGGAGGACGAGGCATCGATGGCGCGCCTGGGGGAGCTGCGCGACATGTATGAACCCTACGTCAACGCGCTCGCGTCCCGCCTGCTCATGCCGCTGCCGACATGGCTCCCCGCGGACGGCGCACGCGACAACTGGCAGCGGACGGCCTGGCGGACCATCGGGACGGATCACCGGGAGCCGGTCGCGCGCAGGGGATAAGTCCCTCGGCGCGGCGGACCGGTGCCCATCACCGCGGCCTCCGTGGCCGGCGGGCTCAGCGACCGACCTCCGGGGCGGCGCCGAGCGGCAGCGGGGCTGGATGCCGCTCGCGCGCCGGCGACGCCATCCACAGGAGCAGCAGGCACACCACCGCCATCTGCTTCAGCATCAGCGCGTAGTCGGCGAACGCCGTGAACTCGACGAACGTCAACACCCAGAGCGTGTAGAGCACCACGCCCCCGGGCGAAACGCGGGACGCCCCGACCAGGTACGTGTAGACGAGCCGGGCGAGCACCCCTTCGATCCACATGCCGGCGACGACACCGGGCAGCCAAAAGTCGAGATACAGCTCGCCGAGGCGGGTCGGTGCGACCGACGTGAGGGTATCGTCGGGGTGGATCAGGTGATATTGGTGCGCGAACGCGACGCCCCCCACGCTCGCCGCCGGCTTGCGCACGAGGAACCGCGGGGGCGCCAGCGACGTCCAGAACGGCTCAAAGGTCCTGCCCCACTCGAACGGCCACTCGGACGGGGTGCGGCGCACGATCGCCGCGACGATCTGCACCATGTTCAGCCGTTCGACAAACGTGCGCACCGACAACGACGCGAACCCGCCCGCGCCGAGGCCCGCCAGCGTGTGCGACGCCGCGGACGCGGCGTGCCACAGCGCCCCGATCGACGCCCGGGAAGGATGCAGCAGGTTGGTGTTGGCCTCGCGGGCGAGCGCGGTGCGGTAGACGTTGAGCACCGGGAAGATGAAGAGGATCGCGAGGAGGCCCGCCGCGACAACGAGCTTCCAGCGGATGCGGCCGAGCATGTAGTGCGCGGCGATGAGGGGAACGAGCAACGCCGCGAGCGCCGGCTGGCGCCAGCCGCTCGGGAGCGCGTACGCCAGCTGGGCGCCGAACAACAGCCAGAAGCCGGTCTGCCAGAAGGGGGAGCGCGCGTGCGCCCGGACCAGCTCGAAGTGCCTGACCGCCACGAGCACGAGGGCCACGAGCGCGAACCCGGCGAGCCAGCCGGCCGTCGTCGACCACTGGGCGGTGATCTGGGTGCGGAACGTGTGGAGGTACCCGCCTTTGAACACAAAGAGGACCTGCGCACCCCAACCCACCACCGCCAGCGCCGCGGCGCAGGCCGCGACGCGCCGGCCTGCCCATTGCGCCGGCATCGCGGGGAGCGCCCGGGCAAACCCGGCGCCGGGCCCGGTGTAGTAGCCGCAGAACCAGGCACCGAGACCGACCGCCGCGACGCCGAGGGCCGCCGGGAACCAGGCCAGCGACCACGCAGGATCGAACTCGATGCCGGCGACGAGCGCCATCGCCGCGCCGGCGGGGAAGCCCACGGCGTAGAACAACGCCACCACGACCGCGGGTTCAAACGGATCGAGCCGGCCGCGCGCGGCAGCCACGCCGAACGGAAGCCAGAGGAGCGCGGTGACCGCCGCCATCCCGAGGGCAAACCACCCCCGCGCGGGAAGCGCGCACCCCCACCCGAGGAGCGCAATCACCGTCGCGGCTCCCAGACCCGCGACGATGACCACGCGCCGCGGCCGCGCGTCGCGGCGCGTACTCACCCGGCGCTTGAGCACCCGAGCCCGTCCGCGATCACGACGGCCGCGATCGCGAGCACGAGTCCGGAGGTGACCCCGAACCAGGCGTACAAGAGGCGGCTCGGGGTGACCGGAACCTCGGGCCGGGCGGCGCGCTGGACGATCGTCGCCTCCGGCGGGGAGGCCCGGCGGTTGGCCTCGAGCAGGACGATCTGCCGTTCCAAGGTTGTGACGGCGTCGCGCGCGGCCTGACGGCGCACCTGGGCGGGCGCCGATCCGTCCGCCGCCGCGGCCGTCGTGCGGGGCGGGGTCGCCATCGCCTGCGCTTCGGCGAGCGTCCGCCGCAGCCGCGCGAGCGTCGTATCCTGCTCCAACGCCGCAAATCCCGCGGCGCGATCGGCGAGGACCACCGCGGCCGCGTCCGCCACGCGCTGCGCTGCCTCGGGCGACGGGTTGCGCACGATCACCTCGTAGAGGCCGATGTCTCCTGCGGGAACAATCAGCAAATCGCGGTGGAGTTCGCCCGGCGTCAAGCGCCCCGCCATGCCGGCGCGCGCCGCGATACGGTCGAGCACATCGGACTGCCCGAGCCACCGTTCCAGGACGTCGACGTTGAGCCGCGGCCGCACCGAATGCGGGGTGTCCCAGGAAGCGGCGCCGCCGATGTCGGCGAGCTGCTCGACCTGGAAAATCGCGGTGGCTTCGTAGGCCGGCCGTACCACGACCGCGGCGACAATTCCCGCGGCCGTGCACGCGGCAAATACCGCGACGCCGATCCGCCACCGGCGGCCGAGCGCCCGCCAAAGCTCGTTGATCGTCATGAGCTCCCCGCAGCCGACGGCGCGCCCACGGTGCCGGTCCCAGCGTATCTCCCGGAGCTGCGGAACACCATCAGGGTTATTCGAGGGTGGCTACTTGGCCCGAACGCGGGGGTTCTCCTGCCGGAGGACCGGGGAAATTTTCCAAGGAAAGTACCTCTGAGGATGCCGGTGATGCGGATCTGGCGCCTGTGGCTCTGGCCGTTCGTGCTCCGTCGGAACGCCTGGCTGCTGCTCCGGCCCGGCACGTGGCGACTGGCGCTGTGGCTGTACCGCTGGAGCGTGGTGTGGTCGTTTCGGATTTGGTACCGCGCGCTGCGCGGTCTCGTGCGGCGCCGGATCGTGAGACGACCGTAGTCCCGCAGAGCCCGATGCCGCCCGGGACATCCCCTGCGCGCGTCATCAGAGCCGCGGTCGCCCTGGACGTCGGCGGGTCGTCGGTGAAGTCGGCGCTCGTGAGCCCGTCCGGCCGCGTGGGCCGCGGATCATTTGCGCGGACGCCGCTGGATTCGTTGGGGTCCCGTACCCATATCATCCAGCGGCTGGCCGGCGCCATCGACCTCGAGCTGCGGGCCGCGGACCGCGTGGGGTGGATCCCCGCGGGCGTCGGCATCGCCATACCCGGGCCGTTCGATTACGGCGCCGGCGTCAGCCGGATGCGGCACAAGTTCGGCGCGATCTTCGGCCTCGACCTGCGCGCACGCCTGCGGGCGCGGCTCCGGCTCGATCCGGCGGTGCCGATCCGCTTCGTGCACGATGCCGTGGCGTTTCTGCTGGGAGAGACGTGGCGCGGTGCGGCCCGCGGGCATCGCCGCGTGATGGCCGTCACGCTCGGCACGGGCGTCGGGTCGGCGGTCATCGCAAATGGGCGGCCCGTGGTCACCGCGGACGGGACGCCCTTGCACAGCGTCTGGGATCAACCGTACCGCGGCGGCATCGTCGAGGACGCGGTCTCGCGGGCGGCGATCATCGCGCGCTATCGCGCGCTTGCCGGCGCCCGGGGCGTGAACGTGGCCGAGATCGCGCGCAGAGCATCGCGGGAGCGGGAACCCGCGGCCCGGCGGGTCTTTGCCGAGTTCGGCGAGGAGCTCTCGCGGGCACTCCGCCCGGCCGTCGAGAGAGCCCGGCCCGAGGCGCTGGTCTTCGGCGGCGCGATCGCGAAGTCGTTCCGGCTGTTTGCGGGACCGCTACGGCGCGAGTTGGCGGCCGTGCCGGGACTCGAGAAGATCATGCCGGGCACGTTCATCGACCTGAGCGCGCTCTTCGGCGCGGCTCGCGTCGTCCTCGACATGACGCCTCGACGCCCGGCGCACCCACGACCAGGCGGCGCAAGAACCTACTGACTACCACCACGCCTTGGTGCGGGCTGACACACGGGCCGGCATGAACTCGTCGAGGGACGTCCTGAGCAGATCATCGAGTGGCACTAATTTCACTTCTTCCCATTGCTCCGTGCCGTTGACGTAGAGCCGGACATATCGCTGGCCTGTTTCGGGGTCGATTCGCTTGACGGTGTCGGCAAACTGCTCCCAATTCTCGGGCGTCATCCTGGTCACTCGCAGCCACCTCCCACGACGCCCCCGCCGTTTGAGCTTACTATGGGACGGACAAATTCACCAGCCGAACACGGATTCGAAATGAACGATCCTTGATCGCTGGAGCCCTCGACCGGACTTGAACCGGTAACCCCCTCATTACAAGTGAGGTGCTCTGCCGCATTGAGCTACGAGGGCTCGCGTGCGCACCTCGTAGCATAGCAGAGGCCGCGCCAGCCGGGCAAGGCGGCGAGTCCAAAGACCGCCGGCGGGCCCGATCGGTTATAATCGAGAGGAAGGTGCGATGTGAGGCGTGCGCCGCCGTGCCGGCGGCGCCGCGGGAGTGCCAATGCAGGATCAATACGGCCGTGAAATTCGGGACCTGCGCATTTCCTTGACGGACCGCTGCAATCTGCGGTGCGTGTATTGCATGCCGGAGGAGATGGTCTTCAAGCCGCGCGAGGAGCTCCTCACCGACGACGAGATCCTGATCGTGATGCGCGCGGCCGCGGACCTGGGGGTGCGCAAGGTTCGCCTGACCGGCGGGGAGCCCACCGTGCGTCCGGGGCTCGTCGATCTCGTGCGCCGGATCGCCGCGATCCCGGGGATCGGCGACGTGGCGATGACGACCAACGGCATCCGGCTCACGCAGCTCGCCCGGCCGCTCGCGGAGGCGGGGCTCGATCGCGTGAATGTGAGCCTCGACAGCCTCGACGCCGAGAAGTTTCGCCGCATCACGCGCTGGGGCCGTCTGCAGGACGTCCTGGACGGACTCGACGCCGCGCGCGCGGCGGGGCTCTCGCCGATCAAGCTCAACGCCGTCGTCGTCCGGGGCTACAACGAGGGCGAGGTGGTCGATCTCGCCGGGCTCACGCTGCGCCACGAGTGGGCGGTGCGGTTTATCGAGATGATGCCGTTTGGGAGCGTCGCCGGCTTTCAGCAGAGCGCGTACGTGCCGAGCACGGAAACGATGGCGCGAATCGCGGCAGCGCTCGGGCCGCTCGAGCCCATCGACGTCTCAGGCTACGACCCCGCGCGCACCTACCGGCTGCGGGGCGCGCCGGGAACGCTCGGGTTCATCAGCGCGGTGAGCCAGCCGTTCTGCGCACAGTGCGGACGGCTCCGGCTCACGGCCGACGGGAAGCTTCGGCTCTGCCTGCTCCGGGACGACGAGGCCGACCTGCGCACGCCGCTCCGCGCCGGCGCCTCGTTCGAGGAGATCCGGGAACGGTTTCGCGCTGCGGCCTATCGCAAGCCGTGGGGACACGGCCTCGCGAGAAACGTCATCCCGAGGCGCCGTGTGATGTCGCAGATCGGGGGCTGACCGCGGCGGCGACGGCATCCGTGCCCTCCAAAGCACCGCGTGAACACGTCGGGCCCCGCGCGCTCGCGGGGCCCGATGCCTTTGCCCTTAGAGCAGGCCGCGGGGTTCGGGGCCGCCGGCCCCTACCGAACCCTCGGGTCTACTCTTCCTCGCCTTCCAGGTTGCGCTCGAGCTTCCGCTTCACGCGCTGGAGCGCGTTGTCGATCGACTTGACGTGCCGGTGCAACTCCGTAGCCATCTCCTGGTAGGATTTACCTTCCAGGTAGGCGGTCAGGACGCGGCACTCCAGGTCGCTGAGGTTCTTACGGATGCGCTCCCGCATCGTCTGGGAGGCTTCTTGATTGATCACCAGTTCTTCGGGATCCGAGACCTTGATGCTGCTGATGACGTCGAGCAGCGTCCGGTCGGAGTCCTCGTCGTAGATCGGCTTGTTGAGCGAGATGTAGGAGTTGAGCGGGATGTGCTTTTGCCGGGTCGCGGTCTTGATGGCGGTGATGATCTGGCGGGTGATGCACAACTCGGCGAACGCGCGGAACGAAGAGAGCTTCTCTCGACGAAAGTCTCGGATCGCCTTGTAGAGGCCGATCATGCCTTCCTGGATGATATCTTCGCGATCGGCCCCGATGAGGAAGTACGCTTTGGCTTTGACCCGGACGAAATTGCGGTATTTATTGATCAAGAACTCAGCGGCGAATTCGTCTCCACTCTTTGCACAATCAACAAGCTGTTCATCGACCATTTCCTGGTATGACGGAATTGCTATCGGCCTGCGCGCAACTACCACGCTTCTCGCCTCCGCCCGGGTTGTCGCCCTCTCGCTGCCTTGCTGTTCCGCATCGCGACCGGTTCAGTCAACCCGCTACGGCGACCCGAGTACGCCGGACGCCCACTGCCACATCCCTCTTCACGAAACCCTTCGCCGCCCTTAACGCCATGGTCATTATACGAACGCCCGTACATCGCGTCAATACCAACACGATACATTTCGCCCGTTGCGTCACGGTAACGTCCGCGGCATTGTCCGGCTTGCATCCCTTCGGCGCGCCACCTCATAGAGGAGGAGCGCCGCGGCCACCGAGACGTTCAATGACGCGACGCGTCCCCAGAGCGGGATGCGCACCACGCGGTCACAACGCTCCCGCACCAGCCGGTGCAGTCCCCGCCCCTCGCCTCCTACGACGAGCACGATCGGAGGGACGAGCGACCCTGTATCGAACAGTTCCGAGCCTCCCGCGTCCGCGCCGGTGACCCAGATCCCCTCCCTCTTGAGGCGCTCCAGCGCCGCGACGAGGTTGGGCACGCCGCATACCGGCAGGTGTTCGACCGCCCCGGCCGATGCCCGCGTGACGGCGGGCCCAAGCCCCGCCGCGCGCCGGCGGGGCACGACGACAGCGTGGGCGCCGGCGGCCTCCGCGGTCCGGATGACCGCGCCCAGATTCTGTGGGTCCAGGACGCCGTCGAGGGCGATCAGAAACGGCGGCTCGCCGCGCCGGCGGATACCCGCAAGGATCTCATCGAGGGACGCCAGCGCCCGCTCCGCGGCGATGGCCGCAACGCCCTGGTGCCGAACGTCGTGCGCGAGCAGGTCAAGCCGCCGCCGGTCCACGGTATCGACCGGCACGTGGCGGGCCCGCGCTTCGCGGACGATTGCGCCGAGCGGTCCCTGGCGCGCGTCCCCGGACACGAGCACCCTCGACACGGGACGGCCCGCGCGCAGCATCTCGAGCACGGCCCGGCGGCCGAGCACCACGCGCTCGCCGGGAGCGTCGGGCCTCAGCGCACCCGCCACTTGAAGCCGTCCGGCGTGTCCTCGAGCAGCACGCCGAGCTCGGCGAGACGGGCTCGGACGCGGTCCCCCGTGGCCCAGTCTTTCGCGCGCCGGGCGCGCACGCGCCCCTCGGCCACCATCTCGACGAGGGGCCGGAACGCGACGTCGGCGGACGGCCCCGGATCGGACCCGGCGTCCTCGCCGGCCGCGGGTTCGGGCGCCGGCTGCGGCACGGACCGCAATCGAGCGGGATCGAACAGGTCGGGGCGCTCCCGGGACAGTTCCTGGGCCAGGCGATACAGCGCCGCCGCCTGCGCCGGCGTCGCCGTCGCCACGAGCCGGAGGCCGAGGACGGCGCCGAGTTCCCGCAACCGGGCCACGCCGCGCCCGAGCACCTCGCGCTGCTCCTCGGTGAGGCCGGCGCGGCGCCGCGCCGCGGCATCCACCGCGCGGTTGACCGCGCTCGCCAGATCGAACAGCGACGCCAGTCCGCCCGGCGCGTTGAAGTCGTCGTCCATCGCGGCCTCAAACCGTGCCCGGATCGCGGCCCCGCCGTCACCGGCCGCCTCGGCGAGCTCCGCGAACGGGCGCGCCATCTCCGCGGCGGCCGCCGCGGGGCGCGCCGTCGACGCGAGCAGATCGTCGGCGTTCTCGACTGCGGTGCGGAGGCGTTCGGCGCCGCGGGCCGCCGCCTCGAGCGCTTCCGGACTCCAGAGCGTGGGGCTCCGGTAGTGCGACGAGAGCACGAAGACGCGAATGGTGTCCGGGTGGAAGCGCCGAAGGGCCTCCCGAATGGAAACGATGTTCCCCAGGTGGCGCGTCATCTTCTCCTCGTCCGCCGTGAGGCGCAGCAGGCCGTTGTGCACCCAGAAGCGGACAAACGGATGACGACCGGTGTACCCCTCGGACTGCGCGATCTCGTTCTCGTGGTGCGGGAAGACGACGTCCTGCCCTCCGCCGTGGATGTCGAGCTGCGGCCCGAGCATGGCGATGGACATGGCGGAGCACTCGATGTGCCACCCGGGGCGCCCGGGGCCCCAGGGGCTGTGCCACGCGGGTTCGCCGGGCTTCGCGGCCTTCCATAAGACAAAGTCCATGGGATGTTCTTTGCGCGGATCGACCTCGATGCGCGCCCCGGCCTGCATCTCGTCGAGGGAGCGTCCGGAGAGCCGGCCGTAGCCGGGGAACGCCGTGACGCGGTAGAACACGTCGCCGTCGACCGCGTACGCCAGACCGCGGCGTTCGAGCTCTTGGATGATCTGCACCATCTGAGGGATCGTCTCGGTCGCCCGCGGGTAGTGATCCGCGCGGCGCACGCCCAACCCGTCCATCTCCCGCAGAAACCGGTCGATGTAGCGCGCGGCGAGCGCTTGAATGGTCGTCCCCTCGCCCCGCGCGGCCTCGATAATGCGGTCTTCCACGTCGGTGAAGTTCTGCACGTGGGTGACCCGGTATCCCCGGTATTCGAGGTACCGGCGGATCACGTCGAATACGAGGTACGACATCGCGTGCCCCACGTGCGACGGTCCGTACAGGTTGGGACCGCACACGTACATCGCGACGCGCCCGGGCGCGAGCGTGACAAACTCTTCCTTGCGGCGGGTCAGGGTGTTGTAGATCCTGAGCGCCATGGCTCCCTCCACGCCGTCACGGTGAGCGCCGGGGAAGCGGGATCGCCGCGAGCTCCGCGATCAGCTCCCACCGGGCTTCGGTCCGCCACGTCCGCGGATCCGCGACGGTCAGGCGGCGCAGATCGAAGCACCCGCGATCGGCGAGGACGCGCAGGTAGGTGGCGCCGAGCTCGGCACGGCGCTCCAGGACGCGGACGACGCCGTGAAACCTGGTCCCGCGCCAGAATCCGGCCGGGGTCGGATGCCGCTCGCCCGGTTCGAGCTCCACCGTCACGGGCTCGTGCACGACCCGGCGCTCGATCAGCACGAGCTGCGCGCTGCGCGGATACTTCTCACGAGTGCGCGCGAGCCGGCGCGGGGCGCGATCACGGGCCGGGACCTCGGGGCGCACTACTCGCTCCGGCCGACGGCGGGCAGCGGCGCGAGCGTCGCCACGGCCTGCGCGGCGATGCCCTCTTCGCGTCCCAAGGCGCCCATCCCCTCCAGGGTCGTCGCCTTGAGATTGACGGCGGAGCCGTCCAGGCGAAGCACCCGGGCCAGCGACGCCTGCATCGCCGGCACGTACGGGGCGAGGCGCGGCGCCTGGGCCATGATCACCACGTCGACGTGGGCGGCCCGCCAGCCCCGCGAGGCGAGCAGGTCGCGCACACGGCCGAGGAGCTGGAGGCTGTCTGCGCCGGCGTAGGCCGGATCCCCCGGCGGGAAATGCCGCCCGATGTCACCGCAGCCCGCCGCGCCCAACAGGGCGTCCATCACGGCGTGGGCCACGACGTCCGCGTCCGACCAGCCGTCGAGGCCGCGAGGCCACGGGATCTCGACCCCGCCGAGGATCAACCGCCGTCCGCCGGCGAACCGGTGCGCGTCGAACCCGAGACCGACGCGCACCGCATCCGCCGGTCCGCCGCCGCGGCCCAGCAACGCCTCGGCGACGGCCAGATCTTCAGGCACCGTGACCTTGAGATTGCCGGCGTCCCCGGCGACCAACCGCACGGGGTGCCCCAGCTGCTCCACCAGGGCCGCGTCGTCGGTACCGTGGAAGCCGCTGCGCAGGGCCTCGCGGTGCGCTCGCTCGAGCACCGCCCGGTGGAACGCCTGCGGCGTCTGAACACGGTACAACTGCGTCCGGTCCAGGGTCGATGTGACCCATCCGTCCTCCCCGCGCTTGACGGTGTCTTCGATCGGCACAGCCGCCGTGGCGGCCCCCGCCGTAGCCGCCGCCGCCACCACCGCCCGCACCAGTCCCGGCGTGACGCACGGGCGCGCCCCGTCGTGGATCAGCACCAGATCCGCGGCGGCCGGCAGCGCCTCGAGGCCTCGGGCCACCGAGGCCTGCCGGTCGGCGCCGCCGGCGATGACCGCCGTCACCTTGTCCAGACGCGCGGCCGCCACGAGTTCCCGCATCGCGTCCAGCACATGCGCGGGTCCGACCACGACGATCGCGACGACCTCGTCGACGCGATGGATGGCTTCGAGGGCATGCTGCACAAGCGGGCGGCCGCGGATCGGCACGAGTGCTTTCGGCGTCGCCCCTCGAAACCGCTCGCCCCGTCCCGCCGCCGGTACGATCGCGCCGACCGTGGCTGGCTCAAGGCTCATCCGGCGCCGGCGGCCCTGGGTCGCACTACCCGTCTCATGAAGGCACCGCGTCGCGCGCGGCGGCGTGACGCAGCCGTTGGCCGCGCGTCATCGTCGGCATTCGCGTCCCACCCCCGGTCCGATCGCGCGGCCCCCATTATATCACGAGGTCCGGCGCGATCGGCGCCCGGGGCCGCCGCGGCGGCCGCGGCTCGTCGCTTGACACGCCCTGGGCGCGGTTTCATAATGAGGCCGTTCCGGAGAGGGGGGTGGCGTGCTTGCGAGAAGCTCGGCCGCGATTCCAGGAACAAGTCGACGAGTACTTGATCCGCCACCGCAGCATCCTCGATATTCTCAGCAAGCTGCAAGAGTCCACCGCCCGGGTCAGCCGCGCGATCTCCAAAGCCGTGACCGCCTGCGGGTGCGTCACGGTCAAAGCCGGCAAGCAGCAGTTCCCAAACGACCTCAGCCTCGCCGAGGTCCGCCCGTACATGGACACCCACCTTTCGGGGGCGCTGTGCGAGCGGTGCCGGGAGGCCGTCGAGACCGAGATCGGGTCGGTGCTCTTCTATACGGCGGCGCTGTGCAGCGTGACGAACCTCGATCTGGAGGCGGTGCAGAAAAAGGAGCACAGTCGCGTCAATAGCCTCGGGATCTTTACGCTGAAGTAACCCCTCCGCTTACCCGAGAACGGCCTCCAATGCTTCGCCGATGCGGTCGACGCCGACGGCGTCGACCGCCACGTCGCTGTCCGCCTCCAGGGCGCGCAGGCTGGCGCGCGGGAGCACCACGCGGCGAAAGCCGAGCTTCGCAGCCTCCGCAATCCGCCGCCCGATCTGGTTGACGGCGCGGATCTCGCCGCCGAGCCCCACCTCGCCGACCACCGCGGTGGAGGGGGCGGTGGCGCGGTCGCGGTGACTGCCGGCCACCGCGCAGGCGATCCCGAGATCGGCGGCCGGCTCGTCGATCCGCAGGCCCCCGGCGACGCTGGCGTAGACGTCGCAACCTCCGAGGTGCAGGCCCGCGCGCTTTTCGAGCACGGCGAGCAGCAAGAGCACGCGGTTGTAGTCCACGCCCGACGCCGTGCGGCGCGGCATACCGAACGGCGTGCGGGTGACGAGCGCCTGCACCTCGACGAGCAGCGGGCGCGTTCCCTCGAGGGCACAGACGACCGCCGAGCCCGGCGCGTCCGCGGCGCGCTCCGCCAGGAACAGCGCGGAGGGGTCGGGCACCGGCACGAGCCCGCGGCCGCTCATCGCGAACACGCCGATCTCGTTGGTCGACCCGAAGCGATTCTTCGTGGCGCGCAGCACGCGGTACGCGTGATGCCGCTCGCCCTCGAAGTACAGCACCGTGTCCACCATGTGCTCCAGCACGCGGGGCCCGGCAATCGCGCCTTCCTTCGTGACATGCCCGACGATCACGATGCTCGGGCCGCCGTCGGCCTTGGCGAGCCGGAGGAGCTCCGCGGTACACTCGCGGATCTGCCCCACGCTCCCCGGCGCGCTCGGGAGATCGGGCCGGTACATCGTCTGAATCGAATCGATGACGGCCAGCGCCGGCCGCGTCTCCTCGATCTGCGCCGCGATGCGCGCGAGATCGGTCTCCGCGAGCACGAGGAGGCGGGGCGAATCCGCCTCCAGCCGGCTCGCGCGCATCTTCGTTTGCCGCGCCGACTCCTCGCCGGAGACGTACAGGACGCGCCCGTGCTGAGCCATCCGCTGCGCCATGCCGAGCGCCAGCGTCGACTTGCCGACGCCGGGGTCTCCGCCGATCAAGACGAGCGACCCCGGCACCAGCCCGCCGCCGAGCACGCGGTCCACCTCGCCGATTCCCAGGACCACCCGGGGAGCCTCGTCCAGGGACACCTCGGTGATCGGGGTGGCGACCGCGGGGGGCGCCGCCGCCGCGGCACGGCCGCCGACCGTACCGCCGCCGCGGGACGGCGCGGGGACGGGTTCTTCGACGAACGTGTTCCACCCGCCGCAGCCGGGGCAGCGCCCCAGCCACTTCGCCGACTCGTACCCGCAGGTCTGGCAGACGAAGACGGCCCGCCCGACCGGCCCGGTCTCGCTTCCCCGCCTCGCCACGCGGCGCTCCCTTCCGGACGGGATACGCTGCGGCCCGGGCTGATCGCCCGGGCCGCCGTCCTCACCCTGCGCGTTCGTGATGCGCGCTACGATCCCGTATCCGCGGACACCGGCTCCGGCTCGCGCTTCTTCTCGAACACGGCCTGGCCATCCCGGACGTCCAGCACGATCTTGTCGCCGGCGCTGAACTTCCCGCGCAGCATATCGTCCGAGAGGGGGTCCTCCACCAGCCGCTGGATTGCCCGGCGCAGCGGCCGCGCCCCGTACTGCGGGTCGAACCCCTCCTGCGCCAGCAGGTCTCGCGCTGCCGTCGTCAGGATCAGCTCCATCCCCTGCCCGCGGATCTCCCGCCGCACGCGCTCCATCAGGATCTCCACGATCGCCGTGATCTGGTCGCGCGTGAGCGGCCGGAAGACGATGATCTCGTCTACACGGTTGAGGAACTCCGGCCGGAAGGTCCGCCGCAGCTCCTCCATCACGTGGGTCTTCATCCTATCGTAGGTGCGCTGCGTCTCCGCGGCTTCGTTCTCGACGGTGCGGAACCCGAAGCTGCCCTCCCGCTGGATCTGCGGCGCGCCGACGTTGCTCGTCATGATCACGACGCAATTCTTGAAGTCCACCGTGCGCCCCTGGGCGTCCGTCAACCGCCCGTCCTCCAGAATCTGGAGCAGCACGTTGAAGATCTCCGGGTGCGCCTTCTCGATCTCGTCCAGGAGCACGACGGAGTACGGCCGCCGGCGTACCTGCTCGGTGAGCTGCCCGCCCTCCTCGTAGCCCACGTAGCCTGGGGGCGCGCCGACCAGCCGGGACACCGTGTGGCGCTCCGTGTACTCGGACATGTCGATGCGGATGACCGCGCTCTCGTCCCCGAACAGGAACTCCGCGAGCGCCAGGGTCAGCTCCGTCTTGCCGACCCCGGTCGGGCCCAGAAAGATGAAGGAACCGATCGGCCGCCGGGCGTCCTTGAGCCCCGCCCGCGCGCGGCGGACAGCCCGCGAGATCGCGCGCACGGCCTCTTCCTGCCCGACGATCCGCTTGTGGAGGGAGTCCTCCATGCGCAGGAGCTTCTCCGTCTCCTCCTCCACGAGGCGCATCACCGGAATGCCGGTCTAGCTGGACACGATGTCGGCGATGTCGTCGGCGGTGACCGTGGTGATGTCGCGCCCCTTCTCCGTCTTCCACGAGCTCTCGAGCTCTTCCAGCTTCTGGCGGAGCACCTTCTCCTTGTCGCGCAGCGCGGCGGCCTTTTCGAAATCCTGCCCCTTGATCGCCTCTTCCTTCTCGCGGCGCACGCGGTCGGCCTTTTCGAGCGCCTGCCGCACCTCCTGCGGCAGGAAGCTCGCCTGGAGCCGGATCTTGCTCGCCGCCTCATCCATCAAATCGATGGCCTTGTCCGGCAGGAACCGGTCCGAGATGTACTTGTCCGCCAGCGTCGCCGCGGCGACGAGCGCCTCGTCGCTGATCTTCACGCCGTGATGCGCCTCATACCGCTCCCGCAGGCCCCGCAGGATCTCGATGCTCTGTTCCACGGCCGGTTCCGCCACGAGAATCGGCGCAAACCGGCGCTCCAGGGCGGCATCCCGCTCCACGTACTTGCGGTACTCGTCGAGCGTCGTGGCGCCGATGCACTGCAATTCGCCGCGCGCCAGCGACGGCTTGAGGATGTTGCTCGCGTCGATCGCGCCCTCCGCCGCACCGGCGCCCACCAGGGTGTGCAACTCGTCGACGAACAGGATCACCTCGCCCTGGGCCTTGCGGATCTCCTCCATGACCTTCTTCATCCGCTCTTCGAACTCGCCCCGGTACTTGGTGCCGGCGACCAGGGCCGCCAGATCGAGCTGGACGACCCGCTTCGTCCTGAGCACCTCGGGCACGTCGCCGCGGACGATGCGCTGCGCCAGGCCTTCCGTGATCGCGGTCTTGCCGACGCCCGGCTCGCCGATCAGCGCCGGATTGTTCTTCGTCCGCCGCGAGAGCACTTGGATGACGCGCTCGATCTCGCGTTCACGCCCGATCACCGGATCGAGCTTGTTTTCGCGGGCCAGCTTCGTGAGATCTCGACCGAACTCGTCGAGCGTCGGGGTCTTGCTCGCCTGCTTGGTGTACGACGCGGTCCCCTCCTCCCCCAGGAGGTACACGACCTGCGAGCGAACCCGCTCCAGGTCGGCCCCCATGGCCTCGAGCACGCGGGCGGCCACACCCTCGCCCTCGCGAATGAGACCCAGGAGCAGATGCTCGGTCCCGATGTAGTTGTGGCCGAGCCGCCGGGCCTCGTCCAGCGCCAGCTCCAGCACCTTCTTGGCCCGGGGCGTGAACGCGACTTCCTCATACGGCGTCCGCTCACCCCGCCCGATGGCGCTCTCGATCTCGGCGCGCACCCGGTCAGGATTGATATTGAGGGACTCGAGGACCTTGCTGGCCACGCCCTCGCCCTCGCGAATGATGCCGAGGAGGATATGCTCCGTACCGACCGCGCTGTGGTTGAGCCGCTTGGCCTCCTCCTGAGCGAGGATGATGACACGGCGCGCACGCTCGGTGAATCGTTCAAACATCTCGCGGCCAACCTCCTCTCTGCCGGGACCCCAACGCGAACTTTCGCCGACCTCTACCGCTGCTACTCACTGGTACGAATCCATACACGGTCGCTGTTCGCTTCCCGGATCGCGCCGATCTCGATCCGGGTGCCGGCAGAGCCTCGCCGATGGTACCCATCATGCAATACGCCCGTGGTCTCCTCGGTCATTCCCCGACGGATCGGCGTACTGGCGATCGCGTTCGGGCGTTCTCTTCTTCGCTCCCCGAGAGACTCCTGCCATATCGTGCTCCGCCCGAGTCGAAGAATCACGCTACACTACTATATGTTCCCAGCGGCGACGCCGCCCGCGACGAGTATTTTGGCCGGCGCCGCGACCTCGCAGGCACTGCGCGCGTCGAGACGGCCTGCGATGAACGGCGCGTGACGGAACGGTCGAGGGGGCGCGCGGCCGAGGAAGTGGCTATCGTTCGATCCTCGCGGGATCCATCAAACGCGCGAGTGGGACATCGCGTGGGGGGAGCCCGCCGGGCCCGTCCGGACGGCGCGGCCTCTGCCGGTTAGCCTTTGATGGCTCTGACCGTGTACCGCGTCACGCCCGCCGGAGCCTGCACGGTCACGACCTGTCCCTTGCGCTTGCCGAGCAATGCCCGGCCCACCGGCGACTCGTTACTGATCTTGTTGCGGGCGGGATCGGCCTCGGCCGATCCCACGATCGTATAGGTCAGGTCCTCTCCGCTCTCGTCGGTCAGCTTGACGGTGCTCCCGATCGTCACGACGTCCGAGCGGACATCATGGTTGTCGATGACCTTGACGCTGCGCAGCATGCCTTCCAGCATCAGGATCCGGCCCTCGATGAACGCCTGCTCGTTCTTGGCGTCTTCGTACTCTGAATTTTCCGAGAGATCGCCGAACTCTTTCGCTTGCCTGATGCGCTCCGCCACCTGCTTACGCCGGACGGTCTTGAGATGGTCGAGCTCCTCCTCCAGCCTGCGCAGACCTTCGGGGGTTAGAATCGTTTCCTTATCGTCCATACGGATCAACTCACCCGCCCGGGCACCGAATCCGATCCATGCGCGGCCACAAACCCGCTATAAGTGGCTACGAGACTGAGGGGCGACTCCCTCAGCCTCGGGCTCGCGCGTAGTATACAAGACTGGGGATACCTTGTCAAAGGAATTTCTACGGAGTGCTACGGATTGCGCGCGTTGGGCGCCATCGCGCCGCGTGACGGGGCCGCCCCGGCGCGCGGCCGCAGCGCGCGCGCCGCCGCCCGGATCTCATCGAGCTCCTGGTCGGAGATCTTGCGCTCGAAGCGGCGAAGGCCGGAGAGCCGGAACCCGTGCTTGCGCATCAGGGCGCGGATCTCCTCCACTTTTGGCAGCTCGATCTCGGGGCCCAACGTGTAGTCATCGTACCGCCGCTCCAGCGCCAGCAGGATGGTCTCGGCCATGCAGGCCTCGCACGTACCCGGCGGGAATCCGAAGTCGAGCCCGAACCCCACGGGCCCCGGCACGTCGATCACGCCGCCGTCGATCACGAGCACGTCCCGCCGGCGCTCGTACACGATACGCGAGACGTTGCGCGGCCTCGCCACGTCGCACACGACCGCGCCCGGACGCAGATCCTCGGGCTCGATCAGCACGTCGATCGCCGAGCTCACCGTGATGACGATCTCGGCCCGGCCGACCGCGCTGCGCACGTCCGAGGTCACGGTGACCGGCGTGGTCCCCGCCGCGCGGAGCCGTTCGGCCAGCCGGTCGAGGCGCTCGCGCGTCCGCGCCACGAGCACCAACTCGCCCACCTGGCCGAGGAGCATCTGGCTGCACGCTCCGCCGATCGAACCGGTGGCCCCGATCACCGCCACCCGGGCCGCGCGGGGATCCAGGTCCATCCGGGCCGCCGCCAGGAGCGCTCCCTCCACCGCGGTCGCCGCGGTCAGGCTGTTGCCCGTCGTGACGCCCGCGTCGAGGGCGCGCGCCACCGACACACCCCGGTCGCCGACCACCTTCGTGAACGCGGTCAGCCCGACGATGCCCGCCCCGAGGCGCTCCGCGATGCGGCCGGCCTCGATCAGCCGGCGGTGCGTGGCTTCCGGCGGCGCCGCGAGCAGCACCCGCGGGGTCCACGGCAGCCCCACGAACCATCCCTCGGCACGCGCCCCGGTGGCCGAGACGATCCCGGTGATGTGAGACGCCTTAAACGGGGGCACGGCCCGGAACATCCGCTCCACCCACGCACCGGGCAGCAGGCGCGTGAAGCGAAATTTCTTGGCGAAATCGGCGACGTTCTGCGGATGAATCACGAGCCCGAACCGGCCGGGCGCCGGGGTCATCGCCGCATCCTCGATTCGGTCACGCCGCGAGACGATCCACGCGGGGCCGGAACCCCGCGCGGAGCATCCACTGGACAAACTCCTCGTCGGACAACTCCTCGCTGCGCCGTCCCGACAGCGCCACGACGATGCCCTCGAGCACGTTCGTGGCGAACGACCGGCCATCCATGTCCGGCGCGACCGTGATCAGGGCGGACAGCCCGCGGCGGCTCAACGCCGCGCGGTCGTCGGAGGTGATCGTCTGCGTCAAGATCGTCTTGCCGGACAGATCGTCCGGCATGTACCGGCGAATAAAGTGGAAGTCCCCGGCGATCACTTCGGCCCACCTGAAGAGGTGCGGGTACTTGGGCGTCTGGCGCTCCTGCTTCGACCCGGTGGGATAGAGCCACTGAAACGGCAGCTTGGTGATGATGGGAAGCATGCAGGCCGCCAGCAGCCGCACGGTGGCCAGGCGGCGCATCGGCACCGGGACGCCCAGCGCGAAGTAGAAATCACCGAACAGCGTCTCGGCGCCCGCCTGGACGAACGCCTCCGCCATCCCGTACCGGTCCACGCTGCTGACGAGCAGGACCCGCCGGCGGGCGAACGATACGCCCGCCTGCCTCGGCAGATACTCGAGGATCAGGTACTTCTCCCACGACGCCTTGATGCCGCCGCCGTCCACGACCGGTGTGCGGCGCACGCCGCCGACGAGACGCGCGGCGTCGCGGATCCGGTACCGCCGCGCGCCCGCGCGCAGGTACAGATCGATCCCGCCCATCCCGATCGCGTCGACGCGCCCGTCGAGCTCACGGACCAGCGCCCTGAAGCGGGCCATGTCTCCATCGGTCCCGATGCGTTCGATGACGAAGCGTTCGCCGAGGATCTCGGTCTCCACGCGTTTGTCGCGCGTGCTGCTGCCGAGGCTGACGCTCACGACGTGCTTCATGCCGCCATGTCCTTAGACTCGTTGCGAAGCCTCTCCTTCTCCCGGCGCGGCGCCGCGGTTGCGTTCGTACAAGATGCGCAGCCCCTCGAGTCCGAGCAGCGGATCGATGTGATCCACGCACCGGCACTCGGGCCCGATCTGCTCCGCGTACCCGCCGGTCGCCACCACGGCGGCGCGCTCGCCGAGCTCCCGTTGCATGCGGCCGACGATCTCTTCCACCTGGCCGACGACGCCGTACCAGACGCCGGCCTGCATCCCCGCGACGGTGCTGCGCGCGATGATCTGCGGCGGCCGCGCCAGCTCGACCTTGCGGAGTTGCGCGGCGTGCTGCACCAGCGCCTCCACGGAGATGCCGACGCCGGGCACGATGGCGCCGCCGAGAAAATCCCCCTCCTTGGACACGGCGGTGAACACGGTGGCCGTCCCGAGCGCGACGACGATGCTCGGACCGCCGTGCCGCGCGTAGGCCGCGATGGCCGCGACGATGCGGTCGACCCCGACTTCGCGGGGGTTGTCATACAAGATGCGCATGCCCGTCCGGATTCCCGGGCCGACCTCGAGCGGCTCGTGGTTGAAGTACTCCCGGCAGAGACGGCGGAGCGTCTCCGTGATGGAGGGCACGACGCAGGCGATCGCGACCCCGGAGACGTCCGCGAACCCGAAGCCGCGAAACCCGAGGAACTGGTTCCACAGCATCGCGTATTCGTCTGGGGTGCGTTCGCGATCGGTCTTGGCGTACCAGTGGGCGACCTGGACCTCGCCGCGATAGAGCGCGAGCTTGATGAGCGTGTTCCCGACGTCGACCGCGAGGAGCATCGAGGGTCCCTCCCGTTCCAGTCTGCGACGAGTACCGGACGGACTGCGCATCACGCCGAACGCACCGGTCAAACGGCGCCGATCGCATCGCCGCGCACGCTCGGTCGAGCAGGCCGCCGCGACGCAGCGCGGATCGTGCCGTGGAGGCGGCCCCTGACGGCCGGCTCGCTGGTCCGATTCCCGCGAAGGATCTCGGCCAGGCAGTAGCGTACCAGAGGCCCCGTCGCGCAACAAGGCGGGGACTCGCGCGGGACCGCCGCGCCGGCTCAGCCGAGCGAGGCGAGCCCGGGCACCCCGCCGGCCGTGCGCGCCAGGCGGACCGATCGCAGCGCGGCGTCCGCCACCGTCTCCGCGACGGCGGCTTCCAGCACGAGGAGGTCGGCCTCGCGCTCGCCTACCGCCAGGACAAAGATCGTGTCGCCGTC
This sequence comes from Bacillota bacterium, assembly GCA_021324255.1. GTDB lineage: Bacteria > Sysuimicrobiota > Sysuimicrobiia > Sysuimicrobiales > Segetimicrobiaceae > JAJPIA01. The sequence goes on along the minus strand of JAJPJL010000022.1, from coordinate 15,131 downwards.
CAGCGTGGTGTGCGAGGGCCGAACGACGCGCGACAACCCGGCGTGGGCGGCGATGCTCAACCTCGCGGCCTGCGCCTTCGTGAGGGCGGCGTCCGTCGCGACGACGCCGAGGCAGGTATGCTCGAGCAGGTCCCCGGCCCACCGGCCGAGGCCCGCGCCGCCCCGCGCCACGAGATACGCGGTCGTATCCACGAACGTCCCCGTGGCCGGATCCCGCGCGCCGGCCAGGATGTCGCCGGTCCGATGATCGACGACATCACCGAACGCGTTGGTGACGACGAGCGCCGCGACCACGGCGCCGCCCGGCAGGCGGGTGCTCCACGTCCCGACACCTGACTTCATCGCCTGGACAATGCCCAGGACCTTGCCGACCGTGGCGCCCGTCCCCGCCCCAACGCATCCCTCCTCGACGGGGCCGTCGCGCGCCTCCCGGCACGCCCGCTCGCCCATCGCCGCGTCCGGCCGCACGTCCGCGCTGCCGATCCCAAGGTCGTAGAGCACCGCCCCGCAGACAATCGGCACGCGCGCCGCGCGGGTGTCGAACCCGACGCCCTGACGCTCCAGATGCCGGACCACGCCGTCGGCGGCGGCCAACCCAAACGCGCTGCCCCCGGCAAGCACGGCCGCGTGCACGCGATCGACGCGGTTTTCAGGACGCAGCAGGTCGGTCTCTCGGGTTCCCGGCGCGCCCCCGAGCGCGGCACCGCCGCACACCGCGCCGGCCTCGCAGAGCACCACGGTGCAGCCCGTGAGGTGCGCCGCGTCCGTCGCATGGCCGACGCGAATGCCCGCCACGTCGGTCAGCCCACGATGCAGCGGGCGGTCTGCGCTCATGGCGTCGCGGGGCGGCCCCCACGCCGCGCCGCGATGCGGGCGAGCGACGGCGTCACCGCACCGGCGACGAGGACCTTGAGGGCGTCCCCGGGTAGAAACGGCAGCACCCCGATGAGCATCACCTTGTGCGCGCCGGCGCCGGTGACGACCCCGAGCCACAGCACGCCGGGCACGTACACCGACGCGGCGGCGGCGGCGGCCGACCATGTCGCGCGGCGCGCCGTCCCGGCGGGTCCCCCGCGCAGCCCTCCCGCCACCGCCGCGGCCAGGATGAACCCCACGAGGTACCCGCCCGTCGGTCCGGCGAGCACGGATACGCCGCCTCGGAACCCGGCGAAGATCGGCAGCCCGGCCGCGCCCCCGGCCACGTACGCGACCTGGCTCGCCACCCCGAGCCGCGCGCCGAGCGCCAGTCCCGCGAGGATCGCGAAGAAGTTGCTGAGCACGACGGGCACGGGCGAAAAGGGCAGCGGCACCTGAATCTGGGCGCCGACCGCGGTCAGCGCCGCGAACAGGCCGGCCAGCGCCACCTCGCGGGGCGCCCACCCCGGCCGCGATGACGGCGACCTCACGGCAGCGCGCCACTCCCGGCGCCGCTCACCGTGACGTCGCCGGCCACGAACCGCTCGATGCCGCCGGGCGTCCGCACGAGGAGCGCTCCGTTGTGGTCGACATCGACCGCTAAACCCTCGACGACGCGCGACATCGTCTCCACCCTGACGGCCCGGCCGAGCGTGTCGGAGCACACGCGCCACGACGCCAGCACCCGCTCGCGATCCTCGCCTCGAAGGACGGCATAGCCGCATTCGAGCTCCCGCAGCAGGGCGACCGCAAGACGGCCGCGATCGATCGGGCCGCCGGCCTGCTCGAGCAGCGACGTCACCGGATACGGCGCACCGCGCGGCAGCAGCGCGGCAGGCACGTTTGCGTTGACGCCGATCCCGAGGACGACCCAGGCCAGCCCGGGACCCGCCTCGGTCAAAATTCCCGCGACCTTGGCCCCGCCCACGAGCACGTCGTTCGGCCACTTGACCTTCGCGCGGAGCGCCGCGGCCGACTGAATCGCGCGCGCCGCCGCGACGGCGGCGACCAGGCCGATCAAGGGCAGGCGGTCCACCGGCAGCGCCGGCCGCAGGACCACGGACAGCCAGACGCCGCCCGCGGGCGACGTCCACCCGCGGCCGCGGCGCCCCCGCCCGGCGGTCTGTTCTTCGGCGATGACGACGGTGCCCTCGGCCGCCCCGGCGGCGGCGAGGCGCATCGCTTCCGCGTTCGTGGACGGCAGCGTCGCGTGCCAGTGCAACGGGCGACCCATGAGGCCGGCACCGAGTGCTCCCGCGATCCGGTCGCGCGTGTACGCGTCGGCCATCACGTCGGCCGCACGGCGTCGGATGCCGTGCCGTCGCCCAGGGGCCTGATCGCCCCCCGCTCGGGCAACGCGTCGAGCAGCGGTGCAAGCGCTCGCCCATCCGGCAACGTGAGGCGCGGCCGGAGTTCGAGGAGCGGCACCAGCACGAATGCGCGGCGATGCAACTCCGGATGCGGGACGACGAGGCCCGGGCGGTTGACCGCGACCTCGTCGTACAGCAATAGATCCACGTCGATGGTGCGCGGGCCCCAGCGTTCGGCGCGAACCCGGCCAAGCGCGCGCTCCACGGCCTGACAGCGCTCCAGCAGCGCCCCGGGGGACAACCGCGTCTCCACCTCGAGCACCTGGTTCAAGAAGTCGGGCTGGTCCGTCTTTCCCCAGGCCGGGGTCTCGTAGATCCGGGAACGTCGCGCGATCCGGACCCCGGCCCCCTCCAGGCGGCGCATCGCGGCCGCGAGCCAGTACGCGCGGTCGCCGACATTGGAGCCGAGCCCGAGAAACGCGCGCACGGGCGGCCGCCGGGACGCGTGGGCGCGAGCCCGCCCGCCTGCGACCCTGCGCGCCGCGAGCGCGCCGATCGCGAGCACGGCCGCGACGGATAAGACCTCCAGCCACACGCCGCGGCGCCCCCGGGCGCGGCGAACCGCGTCGATCATCGCCGCCGCCGCTCGACCTCCACGGCGGCATAGGCCAACGGGCCCCCGAGGCGCACGTGGGGTTTGCGGACACGGACCCGCACGCCGGTCACGCGCTCCACCTCCAGCACGCGGTGCGCCACGCCTTCCGCGAGCGCTTCCAGCAGGTTGACCGGTCCCCCCGTCATCACACCCTGCACGCGGGCGTAGAGGTCGCGATAGTCGAGCGTATCCGCCAGATCGTCCGTGTGCCCCGCGCGGTGGATGTCGGCCTCCACCTCCAGATCCACGACGAAGATTTGGCCGCCGGCGCGCTCCTCGGGAAGCACACCATGCGCCGCGAAGAACACCATCTCGCTGAGGATGATTCGATCGCTCACAGCGCGCGCGGCTGCGTGCTACGGAACCGCGGCGCCCGGCGGCGGGGGCTCCGGGATCTCGCGGACGATGGCGTCCGTCATCCTGGCCACGCGGACCATCGCCCGCACGTCGTGCACGCGGACGATGTCCGCGCCGTGCGCGATGGCCACGGCCACCGTCGCCGCCGTGCCTTCCAGGCGGTCATGGACCGGAAGGTTCAACACCTTGCCGATGCTCCCCTTGCGCGACGTGCCGATGAGGATGGGCCGCCCGAGCACACGCAACTCGTCCAACCGGCGCAGGATCTCCATGTTTTGTCGGAGCGCGAGCCCGAAGCCGTAGCCCGGATCCACGATCAGCCGCTCGGCGTCGATGCCGGACGATCGGGCCGCGGCGATGCGGTCGCGCAGAAAGCCCACCGTGGCCGCCACCGCGTCGGCGGCACCCCGGCGGTCGTCGCCGTCCATGAGAATCACCGGGACGCCGGCACGCGCCGCGAGCGGGGCCATGCCGGGATCGCCGCGCAGCGCGGTAATGTCGTTGATCATCGCCGCGCCGGCCTCGATCGCAGCGGCGGCGACCGCCGCCGACCAGGTGTCGATACTGACCGGAAGCCCGAGCGCGGCGAGCCTGCGCACGGCCGGGATCGCGCGGCGCAACTCTTCCTCCACCGGCACCGGCGGCGCCCCGGGGCGGCTGGACCGGCCGCCGACGTCGAGGATGTCGGCGCCCGCCTCGCGCCAGGCCTCGCCGACAGCCGCCGCCGCGCCGGCATCGGCGTCGAGGCCGTCCCCCGCGAACGAATCCGGCGACATGTTGATGATGCCCGCCACGTACGTTCGTGCTCCAAACCGGAGCACGCTCGGGCCGCAGCGCATCGGAGGCGGCGCGCCGCCGGCGTCACGAAACGACGGCATCGGAGCCGCCGGGCCGAGGGACCGGCGCGGCGCGCGGCCTAGTCGCCGCGCGCGTCCATGACGCGCGAAAACTGGATCACCGTCACGAGGTCCTCCGGCCCCACCTTGCGGCCGTAGATCGTCGAGAGGAATTCGATGAGGTGCGCATGCTCGCGGGTGGCCGGATTGTCGCGCTCGATCTCACGGGGCGACACGTCGCGGACCAACTTGGTCTCGACCCGATCGATCACGCCCGTGAAGATCCGCTGGCGCGTCCCGAATCGCTGGCCGACCGTCACCCACACGATCTGCCCGGCCTGGTATTTGTCGCGCTTGTCTCCCAACCGGATGGTCAGGTTCTTGCTCCCATCGCGCAGGGCGGCCGCAAAGACCGCGGAGTAGAAATTGAGCGCGAACATGCCACCCTCCAACCGGGGACATGGCATCGACAAGTGCATAACGGGCTGGACGCCGGCCGACTGCCGAACACGCTGGTTCGTGCTCACGCGGGGCCGTCCCTGCCCCTGCGTCGCGGGGCTCTGGATCGCGGCGTCCCCTTGACCCGCCTCCGGCCTGCATGGGAGACTAAAGCGATCTGCGATGAGCGTACGGGATCTGGTGATCGCCGTTGCGATCGGCGCGGGCGTCCCGGTCGTGGGGCTGGTGCTCCACGCCGTGTTCGTGTCCGTGATTCGCCGCATGCACCTCCGCAGACCATTTTCCGTTTCCGGGCTGCCGCTCCACCTCTCCCATTGGTTTGCGCCGTTCCGCGTGCTGATCCCGGCGGCGGGCCTCGCGTCCGTGGTGCACCTGCTGCCGGTCCCCGAGGACGTTCGCGCGGTCGTCGCGCACGTCGCGCTGCTGGGGGTCGTCGCCGGCGTCGCCTGGGTCTTGGCGTCCACCCTGGCGGTGGGACGCGACCTCATTGTCGCGCGCCAGCGCCTCGATGCCGCGGACAACCTCCGCGCGCGGCGCATCTACACGCAGCTGCGCGTGATCGAACGGATTATCGAAGCGCTGATCGTGGTCCTGACGCTCGCGACGATGCTGCTGACGTTCCCGGAGGTCCGGCAGATCGGCGCCAGCCTGCTCGCGTCCGCGGGGATCGTCGGGGTCATCGCCGGCTTCGCCGCGCAGCGCACCCTCGGCACGGTCTTCGCCGGCGTGCAGATCGCGCTGAGCCAGCCGATCCGGCTGGACGACATCGTGGTCGTGCAGGGCGAGTCGGGCACGATCGAGGAGATCACGCTCACCTACGTTGTGGTCCACATCTGGGATCACCGGCGGCTCGTGCTGCCCGTGACCTATTTCATCAAGCAGCCGTTTCAGAACTGGACGCGCACAACATCGGACCTGTTGGGCACCGTGTTCCTCTACGCCGATTACACGCTGCCGGTGCAGCCGGTGCGGGACGAGTTCCAGCGGTTCATCGAAGCCTCCCCGCTCTGGGACCGTAAGGCCGCGGGCTTCCAGGTCACCAACGCCACGGAGCACACGTTGGAGCTGCGCGCTCTCGTCAGCGCCGCGAACTCGTCCGATCTCTGGAATCTGCGCTGCGCCGTCCGGGAACACCTCGTCTCGTTCCTGCAGCGCTCCTTTCCGCAGGCGTTGCCCCGCACGCGCGTGGAGCTCGAGCGGCCGGTTGCGTCCGCCGTGGAGCCGCCGCAGTTGCCGGCGCAGCCTGATAGCCGCCGCTAGCGCGCCGCCGTCGAACCTCGCGGGGTGCGAGCCGGCCCGGCCCCGCGCTCCGCTCCCGGGCCCGCGGCGGGAGCCACAACGCAACCGGCGCCTGAGGGAACCAAACAATCCTATCGTCTCGTTTAGGTTGTCGCGTGGAGGCATCGTGGCGGAGCCGCCCGCAGTTCAGGTCCCGCCCGGCGTTCAGCCGGGCACTCGGGCGACACGTGTGACAGACTCGTGGACCCACATGATACCGAGGAGGAGGAGTCGTATGACGTCGATCGGGAGGATCTGCGCCGCGGCCGGCGCGCTGGGGCTGGTGATCGTCACGGCCGTTGCACTGCTGCCGCGACCTGGAGCGGCCCAGGGAGTGCCTGTGCGGGTAGGGGGCGGCGCGATGCACGTGATCGTGGTCACCGGCGAGGGGTCTGTGGACGCCGCGCCCGATGAGGCAACGCTCACGGTCGGGGTACAGACCCTCCGTAAGACCGCGCAGGACGCGCAGGCCGGAACCAACACGGCGATCGACGAGGTCATCGGGCGGATCGCGGCGCTGGGCATTCCCCGGGATCATATGCGCACGAGCGGCGTTGAATTGTCGCCCCAACGGGGCACGGGCGGCACCGGGCCCATCACCGGGTACATCGCCACCAACCGTGTCACGATCACGGTCGACGACCCCGGCATCGCCGGCCGCGTCATCGATGCCGCGGTGGCGGCCGGCGCCAACGAGCTTCAGGGCCCGTCGTTTGGCCTGCGTGACTCCTCAGGCGCACGCACGCGTGCCCTCCGGCTTGCCATGCAGAACGCGCAGGCGACCGCATCCGCGCTCGCCGCCGCCGCGGGTACCGGCCCGATTCATCTGGTCCGCATCGAGCAGGCCGGGGCGGTTCCGTCTCCGCGGTTTGCGGTGACGGCCCAGCCGGCGGCGTCGGTGCTGCCGGGCACGATCACGGTCACGGCAAACGTGCGCGTCACCTACGCGTTTTGACGGCGGCGGCGCGCCGGCGATCCGCCCGTCACCGCGGCGCGCCCACCACATGCGCCGCCGGCGCCTTGTCGCCGGCTTCGAGGCGAGTGCGGCTGCGCGCGGCCCGTTTAGAGCCTCAGCACCATGGCGGCGGTCCGCCCGTCACTGCAGCGCGCTCGCGAAATGCGTCGTCGGCGCCTTGTCGCCGAGTTTGGAGGTCACGGTGGCCAGCGCGCGCGTCCCGTCGACGATGTGCAGCGTGACGGCCTTGAGCGGCAGCTTGCTTTGCAGGAGCTGAATCGCGAGGATTCCCTCCGTCGTCACGTTCTTCCGCCGCTCGCTGAGCGATTGACCGGGCTTGATGAGCACGTCCTGAACGGTCATCTCGAGCGTCGCGGCCCGCTGATCCATCGTGACGCTTTTCACCGTGTTGGCGCCCACGACGTCCTCGACGAGGTTCTTGGCCAGGACCTGCGGCGGCGGCGGCTTGAGCAGCGCGGCCTGCCTCGCTTCATAGGCATGGTCCCAGACCCCGACGATGATGGCCGCGGCCAGGACCAGGGCCGCGTAGATCGCCGCGTGCTTCCACGGGATCGTCCGGCCCTGCGTGCGGATGAGCTTGGCCGACCGGCTCAACGCACGGCGCTGCGCGGCGCGCACGGCGCGCGGCCCCGCTGCTCCGGCCCCGGATTCTCTGCGTATCTTGAGCACCGTCTACCCCCTCGCCCGCGGCTTGAGTTTTCGGCCGTAATCCGCCGAGGTCCCCGCCGCGGTCAGTCGCCTACCGCGATCCCAGCACTCGGTACAAGCGTCCCGCGATAGAGGAACGTGATCTGGCGAAAGGCCGCGTGCTGATCAAACTCCGTGATCGCCGAGACCGCATCGACCGGGACGACCACGCGCATCCACCTGAGCGCGGCGCTCCCCGCGGTATGCAGCACGCAGATATTGCTCACCGTGCCGGTGATCACCAAGGTGTCGATCCGCCGGCGGTGTAGCTCGTGTGCGAGCGGCGTTCCGTAGAAGCCGTCGTAGCGTACCTTGCGCACGACGACGTCGCCGGGAACCGGCGCCAGTTGCGGGACGATCTCCGCGCCCCAGGTGTCCGGCACGGCATGGGCGCCCCACAACGTCGTCTCGGGGTCATCCGGCGCGTGCCAGTCCTGTGTGTAGGCGACGAGCATGCCGCGCGACCGGCAGGCCTGCAGCAGCCGGGCGATGACCGGCACCGTGGCCTGCGCGCCGGGCACGCAGAGGCTGCCGCGTGGGTCCACGAAGTCGTTCTGCATGTCGACGACCACGATGGCGCTGGTGCGCGGCTCGAGGTCGACGCGCGACTCGACCGCGTAATCGGGAACGGCAATGACCGGGCTCATCTGCACCCCCGCGGACTCTCATCGGCCTCCATCGCGACCGGGATCATATGATGCGAGGGAGGAGCCGTGGGCTCCTCCCTCGCGCCTTCACCGGATGCTCGTCCGCGCAGAAACGTCAGCCCGTGGCCTTGGGCGCCAGCGCCGGCGGGATCGGCGTCTCGGGTCTCGGGAACGACGTGACTTCCTGGGTCGCCGGGGCCGGCGTCACCGGCGGGAGATCCGGCGGCAGCGGCTGGCCGGCGATCAGCGCGTCCAGCTCGTCGCTTTCGAGCGACTCCCGCTCCAGCAGCGCCTTGGCGACACGCGCCAGCAGTTCCTTGTGCTCGGTCAGGACCTGTCGCGCCCGGTTGTAGCACTCGTCGATGATGCGCCGCACTTCCTTGTCGATCTCGTAGGCGATCTCGTCGGAGTAGTTGCGGCTCTCGACGAGGTCCCGCCCGAGAAACACCGGCCCATGCTTGGTGCCCAGCGTGAGCGGGCCGAGCTTGTCGGACATCCCAAACTCGGTGACCATCTTCCGCGCCAGCTCGGTCGCCTTTTCGAAGTCGTTGGCCGCCCCGGTCGTGATCTCCCCGAACGTGATCTCTTCCGCCACCCGGCCGCCCAGCATCGCCGTGATGTTCGCCAGGATCTCCCCCCGGGTCAGCGTATACTTCTCCTCCTGCGGCAGCGGGAGCACGTACCCGAGCGCCATCCCCCGCGGCAGGATCGTCACCTTGTGGGGCGGGTTGGCGTGGGGGAGCAGCTTGCCCAGGAGCGCGTGCCCGCCCTCGTGGTACGCGGTCAGTTCCCGCTCCTTCGGCCCCAGGATGCGGCTCTTGCGCTGCGGGCCCGCGATCACCCGCTCGATCGCCTCGTCGAACTCGGCGCGCCCCAGCCGCTTCTTCCCCCGCCGCGCCGCCAGGAGCGCCGCCTCGTTCACCATGTTCGCGAGATCCGCCCCGCTGAACCCCGGCGTGCGCCGCGCCAGCACGTCCAGGTTGACATCCTCCGCGATCGGCTTGCCCCGCACGTGCACGTCCAGGATCGCCCGGCGCCCCTTGGCGTCCGGATTGTCCACCACGATCCGCCGGTCGAACCGGCCGGGGCGCAGCAGCGCCGGGTCGAGGATGTCCGGCCGGTTGGTCGCGGCGATGACGATGATCCCCGCGTTCGGGTCGAACCCGTCCATCTCCACGAGCAGCTGGTTGAGCGTCTGCTCGCGCTCGTCGTGCCCGCCGCCGAGCCCCGCGCCCCGCTGCCGCCCTACCGCGTCGATCTCGTCGATGAAGACGAGGCACGGCGCCGACTTCTTCGCTTGATCAAACAGGTCCCGGACCCGGGACGCGCCCACGCCGACGAACATCTCCACGAACTCGCTGCCCGAGATCGAGAAGAACGGCACGCCGGCCTCGCCCGCGATCGCCTTGGCGAGCAGCGTCTTGCCGCTGCCGGGCGGCCCGACGAGTAGGACGCCCCGCGGGATCTTGGCCCCCAGCGCCTGGAACTTCTTCGGGTGCCGCAGGAACTCGATGATCTCCTCGAGCTCCTCCTTGGCCTCCTCGACGCCGGCCACGTCCTCGAACGTGACGCGAGTCTTGGCCTCGGTATGGAGCCGCGCGCGGCTCTTGCCGAACGACATCGCCTGGTTCGACCCCGACTGAGCCTGGCGAAGCATCAGCATCCACAGCCCCACAAGGACGAGGAACGGGAGCATGGTCGTCAGCAAGTTGGGCCATAGTGACGATCGCGACTGCGGCTCGACCGTGATGCTCGCGCCCTTCGACTGCAGCAAGCCGATGTAGGAGCTGTCGTTGGCCGGTACGTACGCCCGGAACGAGCGTCCGTCCTTGAGCTGGCCGGACACGGATTCATTGCTGACCGTGACCTGGCTGACCTGGCCGGCCTGCGCCTTGTTGAGAAAGTCGCTGTAGGTGATCTCCTCGCGCGGAACCCGCTGGTGGTAGAGCGGCAGCACCAAGTAGAGCACCACCACCAGGATCAGTGCCCACACCAGCAGGTTGCGCACGTGCTTATTGAACACCCCGGGAACCTCCTCGTGGACGCCTACCACTGGGCCCGGAGCGCCAGGGGGCAATGTGAAGGAAAGCTCTTCGAAAAATTATAGCACACGCGGCCGCGTGCTCGCCGTCTCTGCGATGCGTCTCGAACGATCCGCGCCTCTGCGTCCCGCGGTACCTCCGCTCAGCGCCAGCGGCCTCGCGTCAGACTTCCTTAATTACGGTCCGGCCCGGTGAACCCGATGTCTCGGCGGATCACCGCCGGCCGTGAGCTCGAGCACCTGCTCTCGCCGCACCGCCCGCAGGCCGCCCGGCAGCTCGGCCACCGCCCCGAGACGGCCTGCGAGCGCGACATGCCGCGTTCCCTCAAGGTGAACGAACGCAACGCCCTCCAAGTTCCCGCGGAGCCGGCGGACGGCTTCTCGGAGCGCGCGCCGTTGAAGAGCGGCGGGGAGCGCCGCGAACGGTGCGAGCGCCACGCGCACCCCGGCGCCGTTGCACGCCAGCACCGCGTCGACGCGCGGCGCCGCCGCCTGGTCAAGCGCCTCCTGCTCGTCGCGGATCACCGCGGCCAGCCGCGCGAGCGCGCCCCGTACATCGGGATTATACCCTTGCAGCGCAGGCAGTAAGACGCGGCGCACGCGGTTGCGCAGCAGCGTTTCATCCCGGTTTGTCGGATCCTCGCGCCACGTCAGGCCCTCCGCGCGAAGAGCGGCTTCCACCGAGGCGCGCGGTGTGTCGATGAGCGGGCGAATTACGCGCACCCCGCCGTGCGTGCGCACGGGACGGATGCCCGACAGACCCCACGGTCCCGCCCCTCGCAGCACGCGCATCAGCACCGTCTCCGCCTGCTCGTCGAGCGTATGCCCGGTCGCGACCACCCCGCGCGTGGCGGCCGAGGCGACCGAGACCAAAAACGCGTACCGCAGGCGGCGCGCTGCGTCCTCCACGGACCGCCGTGCGCGCGCGGCTTCCACCCGTGCGGAGGCGCCACCCTCGTGATAGGGCAGTCCGAGGTCGCGCGCCATCTCGCCGACGAAGAGGGCATCCGCGGCCGCGTCGTCGCGGAGCTGGTGGTTGAAGTGGGCGACGCGGAGGTGCACCCCCAGCTCGCCGCGGAGGCCGGCGAGGCTGCGCAACAACGCCGTCGAATCGGCGCCCCCCGACACCGCGACGACGACGGTCTCTCCACCGTCCAGCATGCCGTGGCGGCGGATCGTGTCGCGGACCTGCGGGACCAGTGGAAACATGGGCGACCTTAGCCGGTAGAAGGGGGCGGCGCCGAGCGAGAACAATGGTGGCGGCGGAGGGCTTCGAACCCCCGACTCCGCGGGTATGAACCGCGTGCTCTGACCACCTGAGCTACGCCGCCAACGGCATCCACGACTGTCGCGACGTTCATTATAGCACGAGTCCGGCGCGCGGCAGGAGCGCTCCGCACCGGCGCGGAACCTCGGCATGTTCCGCGGAGGAGGCGCTCCGAAATGTCGACGCCGCTCGAGTTCATCCAGAGCCATCGCGCGCAGTTCGAACGGGAACTGTGCGACTTGCTCAGGATCCCGAGCGTCAGCACGCTCCCGGCTCGGCGGGACGATGTGCGCGCCGCCGCAGACTGGATTGCAACCCACCTGCGCGACATCGGCCTCACGGTCGACGTGATTCCCACCACGCGTCACCCGCTCGTCTACGCGGAGTGGTTGCAGGCGCCGGGACGTCCGACGGTCCTCGGGTACGGCCACTACGACGTCCAGCCGAGCGATCCCGACGAGCTGTGGACCACACCGCCGTACTCGCCCACGATCCGGAACGGCGGGCTCTACGCGCGGGGTGCGGCCGACGACAAAGGCCAGCTGTTCACGCTGATCGCGGCGATCCGCGCGTACGTCCGGACGCGGACGCCGGCGCCGGTCAACGTGAAGCTGATCATCGAGGGCGAGGAGGAGAGCGGCGGCGAGAGCATTGCCGCGTACGTCCGCTCGCACGGCGATCGGCTGCGCGCGGATGCCGCGCTCGTACTGGATTTCGGCGTGTTCGCCCCGGGCATTCCCGCCATCGCGCTCGGACTCCGCGGCATCGTCGGCGGCGAGATCGAGGTGCAGGGCGCGGCGCGGGACCTGCATTCGGGCTTGTACGGCGGGGTCGCGCCCAACCCATTCCAGGCGCTGGCCGAGATCATTACGCGAATCAAGGACGCCGACGGGCACGTGCTGATCCCCGGGTTCTACGATCGCGTCGCGCCGCCCGATGCCCTGGAGCGCGCCGCCTGGGACCGGCTGCCGTTCGACGAGGCGGCGTTTCTCCGGGAGGAGGTCGGCTCGACCGCGCTCACCGGCGAGCCGGACTACACGCCGCTCGAGCGCATGTGGGCGCGGCCCACGTTCGAGGTGCACGGCATGCCCGGCGGGTTCACCGGTGAAGGCACAAAGACCGTCATCCCGGCCCGGGCCACGGCCAAGATCAGCATGCGCCTCGTGCCCCACCAGGACCCGGGTGAGATCCGGTCGCTTGCGAGCGCGCATATTCGGTCGCTCGCCCCGCGCGGCACCCGCGTCGACGTCCGCCTGTGGCACGGGGCCAAGCCCGTGGTCATGCCGCCGACGCTTCCCGCCGTCGCCGCCGCGCAGCGCGCGCTCTCCGAGGCGTTCGGGCGCGAGGCCGTGTTCACCCGCATGGGCGGATCGGTCCCGATCGTGGCCGATTTCATCGAAGAGCTGAACATACCGACCGTGGTCACCGGGTGGGCGACACCCGACGCCAACGCGCACAGCCCCAACGAGCGCCTCGACCTCGAGCACTTTCACAAAGGCATCGTCGCGGTCATCCGGTTCTTCGAGCGCATCGGCGGCCGGGCGTGACGTGCGTCACGGGTCCGGCGGACCTTGCTCCTCCGCCGTGACATGCGCGTCGCCCGTCGCTTGCGCCGTGCCGGGACTTCATCCCGGCCCGCGGCCGAGGCGCCGCTAGACTCGCGACAACGGGGGTAAACGAACGGACGCGATGCGCGTAGGCGTTCCCAAGGAAATCAAGGATCAGGAAGGGCGCGTCGCCGTCACGCCTGCGGGCGTGCACGAGCTGGCCGCGGCGGGCCATGAGGTGCTGATCGAACGCGGCGCCGGCGACCAGAGCGGGATCGCCGACAACGAGTACGCGCGGCGGGGCGCCAAGATTGTCGCCCGGGCCGCGGACGCCTGGGCGGCGGAGATGGTGCTCAAAGTCAAGGAGCCGCAACCCGACGAATTTGTGTATTTGCGACCGGGCCTGATCCTGTTTACGTACCTGCACCTCGCCGCGGAACCCTCGCTCACGCGGGCCCTCGTGGAGAGCCGCAGCGTGGGCATCGGTTACGAAACCGTGCAGCTGCCGGACGGTGAACTGCCGCTCCTCACGCCGATGAGCGAAGTCGCGGGCCGGATGACGGCCCAGGAAGGCGCCTCGTACCTCAAAAAGACGGCCGGCGGCAAGGGCATCCTGCTCGGCGGCGTAACGGGCGTCGCCCCCGCGAACGTCGTCATCATCGGAGGCGGCGTCGTCGGCGCCCACGCCGCGAAAGTCGCGGCCGGGATGGGCGCTCAGGTCACGGTGCTGGAGAAGAATCCCAGGCGCCTGGCATACCTCGACGACGTCCTTCACGGCCGCGCCATCGCGGTCATGAGCAACCCGGTGACGGTGGAGCAGGCCGTGGCGTACGCGGATCTCCTCGTCGGCGCGGTGCTCATTCCCGGCGCCCGGGCGCCGCGCCTCGTGACGGAGTCCATGGTGCGCTCGATGAAACCGGGATCGGTCGTCGTGGACGTTGCCGTGGATCAGGACGGCTGCATCGAGACGACGGAACCCACGAGCCATAGCCATCCCGTGATCGAGAAGTTCGGAGTCCTGCACTACGGGGTCACCAACATGCCGGGCGCGGTGCCGCGCACGTCGACGTTCGCCCTCACCAACGTCACGATCGGCTACGCGCTACGCCTGGCGGAGAAGGGTTGGCGCCAGGCGGCCCGTGACGACCCCGCGCTCGCTGCGGGAGTCAACACCGCGGACGGTCACATCACGTACCGGGCCGTCGCCGACGCCCATCACATGGAGCACACACCGCTCGTGACGCTGCTCGTGTGATGACGGTCGCCGACGCGCATCGCGTAGGATGCGGAACGGTGCTCGACTCGCTTCAAATGTGATGCGTGCAACGGCCACGACGGTGTATCGCATCGAGCTCGCGCCGCTTGGGAACGCTGCTCGTGTAAACGGTGGGTCGTACAAATCCACGAGGCCAGCCCGTGCGGCCGGCCTCGTGTGGGCGTCCGTACTTGAAGTAGACGCTTAGCCGGCCGGTTGCGAATCCGTCCCCATCTCGGCGCGAACCTTGCCGGCTGCGATCTCCTCGAGCGCGACCGTGACCGGATTGGTGCTGGCCACGTCCACCATGGGCAGATGGCCCTCCTTGAGTTGACGGGCGCGCTTGGCGACTCCGATGACGAGCGCGTACTTGTTATCGACGCGGTCCAGCAGGGTTTCAAGCGGCGGCTTGATCATCGACATCCTAACTCCTCCCACTCGCGCTCAACGCGCTGCTCCCCACGCGCGCGACGAAAGCGCCCGCGGCGCGCGCTCCACAATATCGTCCTGTCAGCGCCGTCGCTCTGGGCTTTGGCAGGCACTTGGTTCATTGACGGAAGGAAAGGTGGGGAAAGCCGATGCTTTCCCCACCCTGAAGATATCCCCGGCAGCGACCTACTCTCCCACGCGGTTGCCCACGAAGTACCATCGGCCCTGGAGGGCTTAACTACCGTGTTCGGAATGGGAACGGGTGTGGCCCCGCCGGCATCACCACCGGGAATCCTCACGGCGAAGTCCAGACACGGACGCCGCCACATTTCAGCCATGGCTCGAGCGTTCGGATCCCGGTCCCCCGTGCACAATGGGACCTTAGCCTAAGGACTACGAGCCACGGTGCAAGCTCCATACAGCTACCCCTAAGGCCATACCTTCAAGCCCTCGACCGATTAGTACCGGTAAG
>JAJPJL010000008.1 GCA_021324255.1 Bacillota bacterium | reverse complement strand
TACCTGCGCGACCCCGACGGCAACCGCATCGAACTGTACACCGGCGACTATCTCATCGTGGATCCCGATTGGCAGCCGATCCGGTGGACGCTGGACGACCCGCGGCGCGCCACGTACTGGGGCGCGCCCGCGCCCGCCTCGTGGTTCAACGACGCGGCGGTGGTGGAGTCGATTCGCGACGGCACGTTGATGCCGACCCGGGCGCCGCGCCTGCGGGACCGGCCGATCGGGGTGGCGTAGCGGTGCCGCCGCCGGCCGGACCGGCCGTGCGGGTCGCGCGCACGGGCCAGCGGCGCGCGTCAGAAAATACGAGAGCCCTCCGGGACGTCGCGCTCAAGCCCCAGCAGGACCACGCGCCGCTCCGCGTCCGGGGCGCCGAGCACCAGCACCTCGGAGTCGAAGCCCGCGATCGTACGGGTGCCCAGGTTCATCGCCGCGACGACCTGCTTCCCTACGAGGTCCTCCGGCCGGTATAACTCGGTCAGCTGCGCGCTCGACGTGCGCTGCCCGTACGGGCCGAAGTCGATCCAGAGCATGTACGACGGCTTGCGCGCGCGCGGATGCCGTTCTGCGCGGACAATCCGGCCGACCCGCATCTCCAGGGTTTCGAAGGCGGCGGCGCCGCGCGGCGGTGTGCCGGGTTCCATCGGCTGCACCGGATCGGGTCCTATCCCGGCGACGAAAGGTACCGCAGCAACAGCCGCACGCCGAACCCCGTGCCCCCCATCGCCATGTACGGCGGGGCGCCCCGTTCCTCGCAGTACGACGGGCCTGCGATGTCGAGATGCACCCACGGCGTGCCGCCAGTGAACTCGCCGATGAACGCCGCGGCGCGCTCGGCGCCGGCCTGGCGGCCGGCCGAGTTCTTGAGATCGGAGATCTCGCCCCGCATCGCATCCAAAAACTCGGGGTACATCGGGAGTTGCCAGACCTGCTCGCCGGCCAGCGCGGCGGCGCGGAGCACACGCTCCGCGAGCGCCTGGTTGTTGGTCATCAGCCCGGCCGTGTAGTCGCCGAGCGCGATCACGCAGGAGCCCGTCAGGGTCGCCAGGTCGATGATCTCCGTCGCGCCTTCGCGCGTCGCAAAGGCCACCGCGTCTCCCAGCACGAGCCGTCCCTCGGCGTCCGTGTTCGTAATCTCGACGTCTTGCCGGCGAGGCTGCGAATCACGTCGCCGGGCCGCATGGCGCGGCCGCTGATCATGTTCTCGGTGGCGGCGGCGATGCCGAGCACGCGGACCGGGACGTCGTGATCCCTGAGCGCGCTCATCGCGCCGATCACCGCCGCGGCGCCTCCCATGTCGCCCTTCATGGTCGCCATGCCGCTCGCGCCCTTGATGTCCAATCCGCCCGTATCGAACGTGATGCCCTTGCCGGCAAGGGCGACGACCCGCGCGGCGCCGCCGGCGCGCGGCGATGCGCCCGCCCGCGCTTTGGGCTCGTAGTCGAGCACGATGAATTTCGCCGGCTGATCGCTGGCCGCCGCAACGGCGGCGAACAGCCCCATGCCCATCCGTCGCGCCTCGTCCAACTCGATGACCCGGCAGCCGAGACCGTCGCGCTCCGCGCCCGACCGTGCGACGTCGGCCAGCGCGGCGGGCGTCATCACGTTCGCCGGCTCGTTGACGAGGTCGCGGGCAAGACACGTCGCGCGCACCGCGCTCTCGCCGAGCCGGAGCGCGCCCCCGAGCGCTTCCCGCGTGCCGCTCGGGACGATGACCGCGATGCTTTCAACGGGAGCCTCGGGACCGCTCCGGTACCGGTCGAAGCGGTAGGCGCCGAGTCCGGCGCCCTCCACGATCGCCCGCACCCGTTCCGCCAGGGCGGCGCCGTTCGGGCCCGCGGAGAGCGCCACGCGCGCCGCCCGCATCTCGCGGGCCTTCCGGACCGCGACGGCGGCGTAGCGGCGCAGGGCCTCCGGATCGTCCGCGGTGCCGGTGCCCACCGCGAGCACGCGCGTGAACGGCGCCTCGGGCGCGAAGTGGGTGATCGTGGTGTCTTGCTTGCCGGTAAAGGCCTCGATGCGCGCCAGCTGGCCGAGACGCCCTCCCGTGGCGCCGTCGATGTCCGCCGCGGCGCCGCTGAGCGTGCCGGGTTCGGCGACGGGCACCGCGAGCAAATCACACGGCACGCGGGGCGGCGCCGCATCCTCGAGTCCGAAGCGCATCTCCACGACCTCCCAGGGTACGCCGGCGGTGCCGGCGGCAGATGACGCGTCGGCGACGCGCCCGAAGAAGTATGGAGAGTATTGGGGGAGGTCGCGGAAAACCCCTCCGGCCGGTTCAGCGCACCAGCTGAGACACCGTCACCAGTTGAATGCCGGCCTCGTCGAACTCGGGGAGCATCGAGCGCAGCACCCCGGCCGTCACCTTGCCGACGTGGCCGATGGCGATGGCGTCGCCGTTCCGCGCGGCGATCCGCATCAACTCGTGGAACTGTTTGCGGACGTAGGCGTCGGTGTTCTCGTTGTCCAGGAACACGGCGCGCGTGCCGGTCGGGACGCCCATCTCCCGCGCCACTCGGGCCGCGACAGACCGCGGCGAGGTCAAGCTGTCGACAAAGAAGAGCCGCCGGGCCTTGATGACGCCGATGACGTCCCGCATCACCCGGGCGTCCGCGGTGCCGCGCGATCCCTCGTGGTTGTTGGCGCCGACCGCGGTCGGCACGGTCGCCAGGTCGGCGCGGACCGTGTCATCGATGGCGGTGTCGCTCATGTCCACCGTGACGACCCCGGGACCGAGCGGGATCGTGGGGTCCAGGGGCTGCACCGGCAGGTGCAGGATGACCTGTACCCCGCGCGCCGCCGCTTCCTCCGCGATCGCGGTGGAGAACGGGAGGTGCGGGAGGACGGAGATCGTCACCGGCCGCCCGAGCGCCATGACTTCCCTCGCCGCCGCGAGGCTATACCCGGCATCGTCGAAGATGACGGCCACGCGCACCCTCCCCGTCGCCGGCGCCGGCGCGGGGCCGGGCTGCGGCGCCGACGCCGGGGGCTGCGGCGCGGGGACGGACTGCGTCTCCGGCCGCGCCTGGGCCGTCCGTGGCGGCGCGGGTGCTCGCGGGACCAATGGCGGAGTCCGCCGTTGGGGCGCCGCGGGGTGCGGCCCGGCGGGAGCGACCGCGGTGCGCGGCACGGGGACAATCCGGCTGTGGGACATCCACAGTCCTACCGCCGCCAGCCCAAGACCGGCGGCCACGCCGACGAGCAGCGAGCTGAACCAATGCGGAGACGTGCGTCGAGCGGACCGACGCCGGGCCATCTAGGTCCCCCCTACGGGGCGTTCGACTGCTGCGCCCCCAGATACCGCCGGATGCCTTCGAAGATGCCGCGCGCGAAGAGCTGCTGCGTCTCGGGATTCCGGAGCATCTGCTCCTCACGGGGGTTTGTGACGAACGCGGTTTCCACGAGGATCGCGGGGATCTGCCGGTTGTCGAGGAGGACCTGGAACCGCGCCTGCGCCGTGCCCCGCGGGGTCAGCCCCGACGCGCGGCTCAGCTCCTCCAGGACCGCCTGGGCGAGCGGCAGGCTCTGGACGCTGTAGTAAAATGTCTGGACCCCGTTGGCCGCGGCGTCGACGGATGCGTTGGCGTGGATGCTGACAAACAACGTGGCGCCGCCCCGTTGGGCGATGGACGCGCGGTCATCCAGCGGGACGAACTCGTCGTCGTCGCGCACCATGACCGTGTCGATGTGGCGCTCGGCCAGCAGCGAGCGGAGATCTCGGGCGATCGCGAGGACCACGTCTTTTTCACGGACGCCGTCCGGTCCGATGGCGCCCGGATCACTGCCGCCGTGCCCCGGATCGATCGCCACGACCACGGGACCGCGCGGGCCGGCCGCGGAGGCGGGCCCGCGGGCGGCGTCACCAACCGCCACGAACGTCTGCGTCGGTTCCGGACCGGCCCGGACGGCGAACGGGGCGGGACGCGCAAGCTCGACGACGACCCGCACGATGTCCGGCGCTTTGTGGAACTGCGCGGCGCGCACCTGGACGACCAGCCCGTCGTTCACATCGATCGCCTGCTTGACGGGGACAAATACCGCGCCCTGGGCGTCGAGCACGATTCGATCCGGGGCCCTGAGCACGTGTTGCGTCAGGACGAGCGGCCGAGTGCTCGTGATGACAAGCTGCCCGCCCCCGTCGAGCCGCTGGTAGTCGACGCCGGTGATGCGCGGCTCGCCGGGGCTGCCCGGGACGCCCGCTGCGGCCGCCGGCGGTTGGCTGCCCGGAGTCAGCGTGAGGAGGGCCCGGCGGGCCGCCCCGTCCGCGGCGAGACGGAATCCCGCCGGGCCCTCGAGGGTCAGCACAATCTGCGTGCCCGATCGCACGGCGACGGCGCTGATGGTCGCGAGCGGACCCTCGTGGACCTCCAGCGTGGCCTGCGGGAGCCTGGCGGCGGCGCCGTCGATGTCGACCACGACGCGGTCGGGGGCTCGCAACCGGGCGGCTCGCGCGTGCAGCGGCGCCGTCCCGTCGATTTGGACCTCGAGACCGTCGCCGGCGGCCCGCCAGGCGATGTTCGTAATCTGCGCGTCGATCGTCACCGTGCGGTTCCCGGCATCGTACGCCGTGACGTCGCCGAGCGTATCGAACACCCACTGCACGGGGATCAACACACGGCCGAACACGGCGACAAGCGGGATCGGGATTGGACGGCGCTCGCCGTTGACCGACGCGTACGGGTCGTTCGGATGGAGGCGCATCTCGTCGCCCGCCGGCGTCGTCAGCGTCAGGGTTTCCGTCCGGGGATCCCAGACGGCGCGGATGCCGAGCGGCTCGAACAGCCCCTGGTACGGGGCCATGACGACGCCGTCTTGGATGATCGCGTTGCCGCGAAGCGGGACGTCCTGGCCGTCGGCGACGACGCGCACCATCACGGCCTGGCCGCGTGCAGGTGTGAGGGGGAACGCCAGCCCGGCCGCCGCGGCGAGCGCGACGACCAGGATTCGGCAAACCGCCCCGCGAGCTCGGAGCCGCGAATGCACCGGCGACGGTTCCTCCCAATGCTGCTGCGATGAAGCGGCGATGCGTACGGCGTTGTCGGGCGCGACGCCCCGCGGCGCGGACGCCTCGGGCCGCTAGTACGCCCGCGGGGGCAGGAACTCCTGCCTGGCGGTGGCCGCCCGGCTACCCCAGCCAGACCTCGTCGATCGGGGCCTCGTCGGCCGCGCGCCCGAGCGCAGGGAGGCCCAAGTTGTCGGTGATCGTCCGGCAAAACCCGTAGTGCGTGTGGAGCGCCGCGGACACGCGTCCGCGCTGCACGCCGCGTCCCCACCAGGCGGCAAACACCCGATTGTCCTCGCTGCCGTCGTCCTCGTCGTAACAGATGAAGAGCGCCGGGTAACGGCCGTCGCCGTCCGGCGTGGCGAACCAGCGCGATCGGTCCAGGACGTCGAGCAGCGCCGTCAGGTTGCGATCCGCCGATTGAAAATCCCCGTTGTGCAGATCGTTGGCATCGTCCCAGCCGACGTAGACGAGGCAGCGCCGCGGCAGTCGCCCGTCCAGGTCCCGGGCAAACGCGTCGAATCCGCGGCGCTCCGCCGCCACGGGCGCGTGCAGATCCACAAACGGATTGTGCCGCCGTGCGATGGTGCCGGCGAGGTGGTAGATGTAGGTCGGCGTTGCCGAACGCGCCGTCGCGGCGGCGCTTCCGACGGACGGATGAAACGCGTCCACGACCTCGCGGCGTCCCCACGTTTCGCCTGAGATCATGGCCCGGTAGTTCGGCCCGGACGGGTGGCCCACGGCATGGTAGCGGGAGAGCAGGGTCCCCTCCCGCGCCATCCGCTCGTGCGACGGCAGCGAGGCGACGCGATGGAACGGTTGGTTCTCCAGCACCCCGAAGACGAGACTGCTCCACCACCGGCCGGCCGCGGCGGCCGGAGACGTCCACTTGAAGGACGTCGCGGCCGCGAGCGCAAGGCCCAGGAGGATCCGGCGTGGATACCTGGCGGGCGTCGGGAGGCACTCCGCAGCGTGCGGCACGCGTCGGCGGTTCACGAAAACTTACACGGTCACTTAGTGGTGCTTTTCGGCCCGCAGCACCCGTAGCGTTCGGGCCAGGTACGGGGCGGCTTCCGAAGGGCGCTTGTGCTCCAGGAGCAGTTCTCCCAGTTCGCTGCAGGCATTTGCGAGGTCCGTGTGCATGCCGAGCGATTCAAAGGCCGTAATCGCCCGCTGGTAGTGGCCGACGGCGTCTTCCACCGCGCCGCCGGCCGCGCGGAGGCGCGCCCACGCCATCTGAATTCGCGCCGCCTCCGTGTCGTCGTGAAACTTGGCCGTGAGGCGATCGGCTTCGATCAGCGCCGCTTCGGCTTCGCGGAGGGCGCCCTTCACGGTGAGCGCCCGTCCCAACTCCGTGAGCGAGCGTGCCCGTCCCGGATCGTCCCCAATGCGTTCCTTGATGCGCAGGCTGGCGCGGATGTGATCGAGGGCTTCGTCGATGTTACCCCGAGCCAGAAGCGTGATGCCCATGCTGTTGTGCGCCCACCCCAGCAACCGGGTATCCTGAAGCACCTCGAAGAGGTGCTCGGCCTTCGTCAAGTGGGCGATCGCCGCGTCGTAGTCGCCGCGCTCGCGCTGGGCCACCCCGAGCTGCACGTGCACGAGGCCGAGCCGGTGGAGATCCTCGGTCGGCTCGACCAGGGCCAGGGCCTCCCGGTACCAGCGGGATGCCTCTACGTGGTCGCCGAGCTCCATGTACGTGTTGCCGAGGTTATAGAGGAGAATGCCGCCCAAGCTGAGATCGGGGTGCCCGGTCTCCCGGAAGCGCCGGAACCCTTCGAGGAAATGGCGCCGGGCTTCATCGAGCCGCCGATCGAGGTAGGCAACGAGGCCGAGTACATGGCTGACGCGAACGAGTTGCCGCGGGTCGCCGCCGGCTTCGACGAGCGCCCGCCCGGCGTTCAGATTCTGGAGCGCGACATCGAATTGCCTGAGATGCGCGAGCGCGGTCGCGAGGCCGAGGTAGCACTCCGCGCGCGTGTCGTGGCTCTGGTTCTCCTCGCTCAGCCGGAGCGCCTCTCCGAAGCGCTCCGCCGCGAGCGTGTAGTCACCCTGCTTGATTGCAATCCACGCCGAGGCAACGGCCACGCGGACGGCCTTGCCGCTGAGGAGGCTGCCCGGCTCGAGAAAATAGCCGACCGGCTTCTGGAGGCGTTCGGCCAGCAACAAGAGCGTCTCGAGCGACGGCTTGGCCCGGCCTTTTTCCACGAGGCTGATGA
This sequence comes from Bacillota bacterium, assembly GCA_021324255.1. Taxonomy (GTDB): domain Bacteria; phylum Sysuimicrobiota; class Sysuimicrobiia; order Sysuimicrobiales; family Segetimicrobiaceae; genus JAJPIA01. The sequence goes on along the minus strand of JAJPJL010000008.1, from coordinate 42,770 downwards.
ATCCCTTGGTTAGGTTGCCGCCGCCGAGCTGGGTTTGCGTGAGTCCCAACTCCTTGCGCCTCGCGCGGATTCGTTCCCCCAACGTCGACACGATACGGCTCCGTCGCGCCGATATGGTGTAACTTTCAGAGAGTTAGTGTCGCTTAACAGGGCTTTAGCTTTCTACTACCGCGTCGACGAAATCCTGCTGCGCGGTTCCGCGATGATCGAAGAATCGCCCCGGCGGGCTTCCAGGTAAAGAGCACCGTTCGGCGGCCGGCGCTCTTCAACACCCTTGTGCGCGCGGGGATCTATCGTTCCCGGGCGCTGCCAGTCGGATCCGTCGCGGGACCGGCCTTGCCAACCGCTTACGTGCCGTGTTCCTGACTCTGCGGCACGAGCGGTGGCAGGCCGTAGACGGCGCCGGGCCCATTGTCGTCGCCCTGGGGCACGAGCGGCGGCAAGCCGTAGACGGCGCCGGGGCCGTTGTCATCGCCCTGGGGGACGAGCGGCGGCAGGCCGTAGACGGCGCCGGGGCCGTTGTCGTCGCCCTGGGGCACGAGCGGCGGCAGGCCGTAGACGGCGCCGGAGCCGTTGTCATCGCCCTGGGGAACGAGCGGCGGCAGGCCGTAGACGGCGCCGGGGCCGTTGTCATCCCCGTGCATTATGAACGTGGGGTTGCCGGTGGAGAGGGAGGCGAGGGCGGCGTTCGTCAGCGACAAGCCGAGGGCGAGCACGCAGCCTGTGACGACGAGCTTCGATCGTATTGTGCTCACGATCACAACCACCTCCAATGACTGGTTTAGACCGCCGAACGGCAAGTAACACTTTACTTGATCGGTGACTGCACCCCTTTACCTGGAGACGGGCGCGCATACCCGGCGGCGGCGCGCCGCATCGCGCGTTGGGAGAAGCCGGGAGGCTTACTGCGGGAGGCTGTCGATAAAGGCACCGAGCCGGCGTGGCGCCGGCAGTGGTGTCTGGCAAAACGCCACCCAGGTCTCGGCGAGGCGGGCGGCGAGATCCTGGGAGAGCGGGGCGAGCGGGATGCCCGTTGCGGATTCCCACGGAGGTCCGTCCATGCCAAGCCCGACCTGATCTACATAGTCCATCGCCGCGTCGGCGACGGCGCGCAGAGAACCGCCGCCGTCCATCTGCCGTCCGCTCGTATCCTCGTAGAGCAAGATCAACACCGCGGTGAGCGCGCCCAGTCCTGCGACCGCCCGCAGCACAACCCATTGGTCCTGGATGCTGGCATCCGCGTCCCAGAGCACCGGGGGCCTGGCGCCGTTTGGCGTGCCCGCGGCGCGGTGCCCGCCGGTGGTCCCGGCAGGTGGCCGTGAGTCCTGCTCGCTCGCGGCGATCGCGCTAAGCCAGCGATCGAGGAGCGAACCGCAAACCATGGCGGCGCGATGAACGGCATTCGAGCGGGCGCCGGGTGCGCCCGCGTGCCGGCAGAGGGCGACGGAAGCGTCGGTCACCCTCGCGGCGAGATCCGGCGGCGCGAGCCGCGGAGGCCGCACTTCGCGCTCGTACAGCAACTCCGCCATCACCGCGAGGCCCCCGGGGAGGTCGTACCGATCGCCGCGCCGCGCCACCTCGCGGCGCAGCGTCTCGCGCACGCGCGGGCTCCACGCCTGGAGCGCCTCGATGGCGATGCGGCCGGGAACGAAGACACACACCAACCACACGGCGATAACGATGAACAGGTGGCGGCCGCCCGCCAGCCCCAGCGTGACGATCGCCCCGGCGGAGCAGACCGCAAACCATAGCCGGCCCACAGTGCGCCGCACGCCCCGCCGGCTGAGTTGCGCCACGCGGTACCGCCACGTCACCGCCCGGCACTCCACAGACTGCGCTGGCACCGCATTGCGATCTCCCGTTTCCGCGCACCGCGCGCGTTGCTTGCAGATCGGCCGCTATATGGTACCATACACGATGATGCGGTGAGGAGGATCGGGTGCCGGCCATCGCGGACGCACGCTTCCAGATGGTTCAGTTCGTTTTCCCCGAGCACACCAACCAGCGCGGCACCCTCTACGGCGGCAGGCTGATGTCGTGGATCGCGACGGCCGGCACCCTCGCCGCAGCGCGCGTGGCGCGCGGACCGGTGGTGCTCGGGGCGATGGACGATTTTGACTTTCTCACGCCCATTCACCAGGGTGAGATCGTGACGATGGAGGCCCAGGTCGAGTTCATCGGCCGGTCCTCCCTCGAAGTCGGCGTCACCGTAGACGCGGAGCTGCCGCAGCGGGGCGCGTCGCGGCGAGCGACGTCTTCGCATCTCGCGTTTGTGTCGCTGGACGAGCACGGCCGGCCGCGTCCGGTGGAGACGAAGATCACGCCGGCGTCCGCCGCCGAAGCGGCAGTGTCGGCGGAGGCCGAAGCCCGCAAGACGGCGCGGCTCCTGCGGCTCCGGCGCGCCCCCGGCGGCGACGAGCCGATCCCCGCCGCCGCCCGGCACGCGGTCGTCCTGTCGCGGCTCGTCCGTCCAGAGGACGCGTTGAGCGGCACCCTCATGTTCGCCGGCAAGTTGCTGGAGATGCTGGACGAAGTCGCGTCCATCACCGCGGTCCGGTATTGCCGCGGCGCGACGGTGACGGCTTCGCTGGATTCTGTCGCCTTCCACGCGCCGCTGCGGGTCGGCCAGGTCGTGGACTTTCGCACGGTGCTCACGCACGTGGGACGATCGTCCATGGAGATCGGCGTTCGCGTGGATGCCGAGGACCCGCGGTCCGGCGAACGCCGCTACACGTGCACCGCGTTCTTCACGATGGTGCATCTTGACGAGGAGGGCCGCCCCGCCCCGGTACCGCCGTTTGTTCCCGAGGGGGCCGTCGAACGCCGGTTGTGGGAGGAGGCGGCGGCCCGCGTGGCTCGCCGCCGCGCGCGCGTCGCGCAGCTCCGGCTCGCGACAGGCTCGAATGCCCCTTAGGGTGGTCCAAGTAATGTTGTTCTCGGTCGTCCCGTGGGTCGAGCTACGCCTCGCGATCCCGTTTGGGATCACGAAGGGGCTGTCGCCGCTCGTGGCGCTGCTCGCGGCGGTGCTCGCCAGTTGGGCGATGATCGTGCCGATGTTCCTGATCCTGGACTTGTTCTATCACCGCTTCCTCTCCGGATTGCCGCTCGTCCGGTGGGGCATCGAGGAAGTCCGCAATCGCGGCCGCGCCTACGTGGAGCGGTGGGGGGTCTTGGGTGTCGGCATCTACGTCAGCCTGCCGCTGCCGGGACCGGGCATCTATTCCGGGACGATCCTGGCCTGGCTGTTCGGCCTGCCGAGGCGTCAGGCGATGCTCGCGCTGGCGCTCGGCACGCTCGTCAGCGCGATTCTCGTCACGGTGATCAGCACCGGCGTCATCGCGCTGATCCGGAGGTTTGTGTGAGGGAGGGCCACGGCGCCTTCGGGGCGGTGCGACGAGCGCCACGCGAAACCGCGCGGCCGGAAGGGAGGTGGTGCGGTGGAAACGGTCGGGCACCATTACATCGTCGAGGGCTCGGGGTGCAACGCGGACGTCATCAGCCGGGTGGAACAGGTGGAGCAGATCATGGTGCGCGCGGCCGAGGTTGCCGACGTGCAGGTCTGGGCGATTTCCTTCCACCGGTTTCGCCCCACCGGCGTAAGCGGCGTCGTCGTCATCTCCGAATCGCATCTGTCGGTGCACACGTGGCCGGAGGTGGGGTACGTGGCGCTCGACATCTTTACGTGCGGTGACCGCGCGAAGCCCGAGGCCGCCGTACAGCACGCGCTGAAAGCGTTCGGCGCCCAAAACATGCACATCACCGAGGTGACCCGGGGCCTCGACGAAGGCGACAAGATCTACTTTCACAGCATGATCACGTGGGAGGAGAATCTACCGGACAACGTGCTGGATCACAAGCCGCGCCGCCGCCGCCGGGCGGCCACCCGCAGGCGCCGGCGGTCCGGATCGACGTAGCCGGCGACCTCAGGCGCCGGCGAGCACGGAGAACAGGATTCGGGTTACCAGCTGCCCGACGAGTTGGAGCAACAGGATGGCGACGATCGGGGAGAGGTCCAAGCCTCCGAGCGGCGGGAGGATGCGCCGCACGGGTTCGAGCACCGGATCGGTGGTGCGCATGACGACGCGGATGATCGGGTGCCCGTAGTCCGTCGTGGGAATCCAGGAGAGAATGGCGCGCACGACAATGAGCAGGGTCAGCAGTTGCACCGCGTCGGACACGAGGGTGATGAGAAGCATTGCGGCTATTGTAGCACAGCCGCCCGCAGCGCGGGCCGCGGCCCGCGGACGGCGCCGCCGGTGACGGAGCGCCTCTACTACACGGATGCGTACCTGCGGGCCTTTACCGCCCGCGTCACGGAGATCATGCCGCCGGGAGGCGGTGCTGCCGGCGGCGTGGTCCTCGATCGTACGGCGTTCTATCCGACGTCGGGCGGGCAACCTCACGACCTCGGCACGCTCGACGAGCGTCCGGTCGTGGACGTGGTGGATGCGGGCGCGTCCATCGTGCATGTCCTCGACGGTCCGGACCCGTCCGGGGGCCTCGCGGCCGGCGCGTCGGTGGCCGGTGAAGTGGAGTGGACCCGCCGATTCGATCACATGCAGCAGCACACCGCCCAGCATCTGCTCTCGGCGCTCTTCCTCGAGGTGGCCGGCGCCCAAACCGTCTCCGTGCATCTCGGCGAATCGTGCACGCTCGATCTCGATGCCGCGTCGCTCGAGCCGGACCTGGTCCGCCGGGTCGAGGACGCCGCACATGCGATCGTCTTTGAGACCCGCCCGGTGAGCGTCCGGTTCGTCGAGGCCTCCGAGGCCGAGGCGCTGGGGCTCCGCCGGCCGGCCGGGCGCACCGGCACGCTCCGCGTCGTCGAGATCGCGGGATGCGACCGCTCCGCCTGCGGCGGCACCCACGTGCGCAACACCGGCGAGCTCGGTCCGGTCCTCATACGCCGGTGGGAGCGGAGCCGCGGGCGGACGCGGGCCGAGTTCCTCGCGGGGTGGCGCGCCGTGCGGGACTATCGCTGGAAACACGCGCTGGTCGGGGAGTGGAGCGCACGGCTCACGGTGCGCGACCGGGAGCTCGGGGACACGCTGGAGCGCATGGTGCAAGAGACGCGCGCCCGCGAGCGGGCCCTGCAGGACGCGCGAAAACGCCTGCTGCGGTACGAGGCGGCGGAACGGGTCGCGGCGATCCCGGCCGGCCCGGAGGGACGTGTCGCGCGCCTCGTCTTCCCGAGCCGCGACGGGGATGAGGTGCGTGCCTTGCTCCGCGAGATGACCGCGCTGACGCCGGCGGTCGTGATGGCCGGCGTGACGGAGACCGGCCGCGTGTGGTCGGGCCGCGCGCCCGGAGCGGGCCCCGATCTCGCGGCCGTGCTCGCCCGCGCGTGCCGGGCGGCCGGCGGCCGCGCCGGCGGCAGCGCGGAGTTTGCCCAGGGGGCCGTTCCTCCGGGCGATGCGGTGGCCAGGGCCCTCGCGGCCGCGGAGGAGGAGGTGCGCCGTGCCTGAGCTCCCGGAGGTCGAGGCGGCGCGGCGGAGCATGGTGCGCGCCGTCGCGGGCAAGACGATCGCGCGGTGCGTCGTGCTCCGTCCCGTCGCGGTACGGTCGCACACTCCGCAACGGCTCTCCCGCGCGGTCACGGGTGCGACGGTCTCGGACGTTGCGCGCCACGGCAAGGTCCTGTGGTTCATGCTCGGGCGTCGGGCGCTCGTGTTTCACTACAAGGCTGCGGGGACGGCCGACATTTTTCTGCCCCTCGTGCCAGCACTGAGCCTCCACGGCACCCGCCGCCGGCCGCCTGGGGCGCGCCGCCGCCGTTCATGCGCATCGTGACGTTTCTATCCGACTTCGGGTCGCGGTCACCATACGCCGCGGCCATGAAGGGCGCGGCGGCCGCTGCCGGCGCGCTGACGTTCGTCGATATCCCGCACGACGTCCCGCGCCACGACGTGCGGGCGGGCGCCTACCTCTTATGGTCGGCGGCGCCGGCGTTCCCGCGCGGAACGGTTCACTGCGCCGTGGTCGACCCCGGCGTCGGCACGACGCGGGGCGCCCTCGTGGTCACCGCGGGCGGGCAGTTTCTCGTGGGACCGGATAACGGGATCCTGCTCCCCGCGGCACGCCGGCTCGGCCGGGTGCGCGTGTATCGCCTTGCCAGCCCCCCGGCCGGCCGGGCACGTATCTCGAACACGTTCCACGGCCGTGACGTCTTTGCGCCCGCCGCGGCGCGCCTCGCCGTCGGCGCCGGGGTCGCGTCGCTCGCGCGCCCGGTCCGGCGCTTCGTCGACCTCGCGTTCCCAGCCGGCCGGCGCCGCGGGCGATCGTTGGTGGGCATGATCATCTGGGTGGATGCGTTTGGAAACTTGATCACGACGATTCCCGGCGCGCTGCTGTCCGGCGCGCGCGCCGGCGGCCCGGTGACGGTCGAGGCGGGCGGCGGGGCGCTCGACGCCGGCGTGGCGCGCACGTTCGCGGAGGTCGCGCCGGGGCGGGCGCTCGTATATGTCGGAAGCGATGGCCTGGTCGAGGTGGCGGTCAACCGCGGGAGCGCGGCCGATGCGCTGGGAGCGGCCGCGGGCGGCGCCGTGCGCCTCCATCTGAGGTGACGCGGCCGCAGCGATGATCGCGATGATGTGATGGAGACGCGGCTGGGTTGACGGGTGTCGCCCGGGTGCCCGGCCGCGGGGCGCGTGGATAGGAGCGTGACAACCGGACGCGAAGACTAGGATGCCGTGATGTCCGGCACATCACGGACCGGAGAAACCCGCCGGCATGCCGAGGAGTATGTAACGGTGAGGCTTGCGGCGGGACCGGGACGCCCGCGACGAGGGGGGAGCACCGCATGAGGCATGTTCGTATTGTGTCCGCCGTCCTGATCGGCGCGGTCGCCGTGATGCTGGCGGCGCCGGGGATGCCGCGGGCGGAGGCGGCGGACGCGCAGTTCGTCTTGCGGGCGCTGCAGGTTCTGGAGAAGCATTATGTCGACCCGCTCTCCCCGCCGGCACTCCTCAACGCCGCGCTCGACAGCGCGCGGGAACAGTTTCACCTCGCGCCGTTCGGCGGCCCGATTCCGCAGAACGCGGATGCGGTGGAAGCCTCCCAGATCTTCACCCAGCGGTTCGACGAGATCCTGAGCCAGGCGGACGGCGCGGAGGAAGGCACGGCCATTGCCTACGCCGCGGTGGCGGGTATGCTCGACAGCCTCCACGATTCGCACACCGCCTTCATCCCGCCGGACGTCTACGGCGAGGAGCAGCGGCGCGAGAGCGGGGCCGCGGCCTTTACGGGGATCGGGATCGAGATGCTGTCGCGGGACGGGCAGTTCTACGTGAGCGAGGTGTATCCGGGAAGCCCGGCCGGCGACGCCGGCGTGCAGCCGTTCGACCGGGTGGTCGCCGTGGACGGGCATCCTGTGGCGGGTCTCAGCGACGATACGGTGAGCACGATGGTACGGGGGACCCCCGGCTCGGCCGTGGTCCTGACCATCGACCGTCCGGGCCAAGCGCACCCCATGGACGTGCGCGTGACCCGCGCGCCTATTCATGTCCCCCGTGTGACCAGCCGGATGCTCGACGGGAGCATCGGCTACGTCAAGATCTACGAGTTCGTGGACGGCACCGGCGCGGCGTTTCGCAGCGCGATCTTCGGGCTCCGGCGGGACGGGATGCGCGCCATGGTCCTGGACCTGCGGGGCAATCCCGGCGGGCTCGTGGACGAGTTGCGGGACGTGTCCGCCGCGCTGCTGCCGCAACAGTCGCCGTTCATCCGGTTGCGCACGAGAAGCGGTCGCAACATGATGCTCGTCACGCCGGATCCGCCCATCCTGCCCGTGACCATGCCACTCGTGGTGCTCGTCGACGAGGGGACCGGCTCCGCGGCCGAGCTTCTCGCCGCGGCCCTCAAGGAGCAGTCCCGCGCGGAGCTCGTCGGGGTGCGGACGGCGGGGGCGGTGGAGATCGGCATTACGGTCGATCTTCCCGAGGGAGCCGGGATGGCGATCACCGTCGCCCGCGTCTGGAGCGGCGGCGGCGCCCGGCTGGAGGGGAACGGCGTGGTGCCGGACAATCAGATCAGCCTGACCACCGACGCCATGAAGCTGGGGCGCGACAACCAGCTCGACGCCGCGCTTGAACGGCTGCGCGACAAGTTGAACGCGATGCCGAAGGGTGCGCTGGGAGCGCCGGCGTCCACCGGGCGCGACCTGGCCGCCTAGCGCTTCCAGCCGCTTCACCGCACGCCGTTTCGCAGAGCGGTACCGATGGGACCTAGACCGCGCCTTGGCTGCGGTCCCGTGAAGCTCGAGAGGAGGGGCGCATGCGCGCCGCGGCCGCCATCGTTCTCGCGATCGTGCTCATCGCCGGCCTCGCGTACTCCGCCGTCGCCGGCACCTACAACCGTCTCGTGCAGGCCAACCAGCAAGTCAGCGCGGCGCAGGCCGAGGTCGAAACCCAGTTGCAGCGCCGGTTTGACCTGGTGCCCAATCTCGTCGAAGCGACCCGCGCCTCGCTGGCGCAGGAGCGCGCGGTGTTCGGCGAGATTGCGCAGGCCCGGACACGGTACGCGGGCACCCAGCCCGGTACGCCCGAGCGTGTCGAAGCGGCCAACCAGTACGAAGGCGCCATCGCGCGGCTGTTGGTCATCGTGGAGAACTATCCCGTGCTGCGCAGCAACGAGACCGTGCAGGCGCTGATGCGCCAGCTGGCGTCCACCGAGAACGAAGTCGCATTCGCCCGGCGCGGCTACAACGCATCGGTGCAGACCTACGATACGATGCTCCAATCCTTTCCCACGACCTTGTTCGCGGGCAGCCTCGGGTTTCATCCGCGGCCCTACTTCCAGGCCCAGCCCGGCGCGGAGCAGGCGCCACGGGTCAACCTGACGCCCCAGCGCTGAGCCCGGTCCGAAGGCGGGGCCGCGCGGCCTCGGCGTGGCGGCGCCTCCTGGTCGCCGCCGTCACCGGCGCCGTGCTCGCGCTCTCCGCCGCCCGGGGGATGGCGGCAGGGCCGACGCTTCCGGCCCCCACGGGGTACGTCAGTGACTTCGCGCACGTCCTGGACCCCGCATCCCGGGCCGCGCTCGACCGGCGGCTCGCGGCGTACGATCAGGCTACGGGCAACCAGATCGCCGTCGCGATCTTCCAGGACCTTGGCGGTGCCCCGATCGACGACTTTACGGCCCGACTGGAAGAGGCGTGGAAGGTCGGCCGCCGCGGCAAGGACAACGGCGTGCTCGTGGTCGTGGCGCTGCACGAGCGCCAGGTACGGATCGAGGTCGGCTACGGGCTCGAGCCCAGGATCACGGACGCCGACGCGGGGGCGATCATCCGCGACGATATCGCGCCGGCCTTTCGCGCGGGACGCTACGCGGACGGGCTCGGCGCCGCCGTGGACGCGCTCCAGCGGCTGATCGGCGCCCCGGCCTCGAGCGGCGGGCAGTCCTCGGTTCCGGTCTCGTCGGGGAGCCGCGCGGCGGGCGGGATCGGCCTCCTGCCGCTTGCGCTGTTTGGGGCGTTTCTCGCCTTCTCGCTCCTGGCAGGCCGCGGGCGCGGACGGCGCTGCCCGCGGTGCGGCGCCGCGCTCATGGCGGCCGGTGCCACCCAAGCCGGCGCGCTCGGCGCGCTGCAGTACTGGACGTGCCCGCGCTGCGGGTATCGTGAAAAGCACCTCCTGCGGGGTCCGGGGTCCGGCATGTTCGTGCCGTGGATGGGCGGTGCGGGCGGCGGATGGGGGAGCGGCGGCTTCGGAGGCGGCGGCGGGTTTGGCGGGTTCGGCGGCGGGGCGTCCGGCGGCGGCGGCGCCACGGGCGGGTGGTGACGGTGGAGCGGCACCCTCGCCACGCCCTCGCTCACGCGGAGAAATCGCGGCTGCGGCATCTCGTCGAGGAGATCGAACGCGAGACGGGCGTGGAGATTGCCGCGGTCATCGTCCGGCACGTGCCCGACATCGAGGCGTTTGCCACCGCATACTTCAACCACGTCGGGATCGGCAAGCGCGGGCACGACAACGGAATCCTCATCGCGATCGCGGCGGACCGGCGTCTCGTGCGGATCGAGGTGGGGCGGGGCCTTGAGCATGTCGTGACCGGCGAGGTGGCCGCGCGGATCATCGCCGGCGTGATGGTTCCCCAGTTGCGCCGTGAGCGGTACGGCGAGGCGATGCTCCGCGCCGTCGAGGCCCTGGGACACGTCGTGCGCGGCGCCCCAGACCGGCTGCCGCGATGAGCGCGCCTCGGGGGCCCGCCGGGCGCGGCGCCGCGGTCGCCGCGCTCGTGGCGGCCGCCGTCGTCGCCGGGGTGGGCGCGTGGGCCACGGCGACGTACAATCACCTGGTGCGGGCGCGGCTCGCGGCGGACACGCAGTGGGCGCAGGTGGAGGTGCAGTACCAGCGGCGCGTCGACCTCGTTCCATCGCTCGTGGCGGCGCTGCGCGGCTACCTCACGCAGGAGCGGAGCGTCCTCGAGGATGTGGCCCGGGCGCGCGACGCCTATCTATCCGCGCCCCCCGGATCTGCCGATCGGGTGCGGGCGGCCGACGCGCTCCAGCGCCCGCTCGGACGCCTCGTTGCCGTGGTCGAGGCCTCGCCGCAGCTGCGCAGCAACGACACGGTGCTCCGGCTGATGGACGAGCTCGCGGGAACGGAGAATCGGATCGCCGTGGAGCGGCGCCGCTACAACGATCGCGTGCTCGCGTACGACACGCTGGTCCTCCGCGTGCCGTCGTCGCTCGTCGCCCGGGCCGCCGGATTTCGCGTCCGCCCGTATTTCGAGGCCGGGCCCGGCGCCGCCGCGCCGCCCCGCGTCGTCTTGCCGTCGAGATGAGGCGTGACAGGCCTTGCGCCGGTGCCCAGCGAAACCGAGCGGTGGACCCGTTCGCGCCGCGCGCACGGTGCCGCGGCGCATGCCGGCGGACCCGGCGATTCCCCTTGGGGGTGGAGCATGGTGGCCCTGGCCGGGGTGGTTCGGACCCTGGCGCTGGCGTTCTGGATCGGCGGCATGGCGGCGCTCGACTTCATCGATGCGCCCACCCGGTTCGCGCTCCTCGACCGCAACCAGGCGGTGCGTGTGGGCCAGGCGCTGTTCGAGCGGTTCAACCGCGTCGAGCTCGCGCTCGCCCTGGTGGCCCTCGCCGCGGCGTTGGTGGCGCAGAGCGCCCGCTGGACCATCTGGGTGCTCGTGCTCATGCTCGTCGTGGTCGTCGCGCAGGCGACGTACCTCACGCCCGCCATCACTCGCTTGGCGCACGGGCTCGACTTTGTCCATCGCTCGCACGATCCCCGCTACGCCGCGATCCGGCCGCTCCACACCGCGTACACCGTGCTGGAGATCGTGCTGTTCGTCGGCGGGATCGCCGTGCTGGCGGCATGGGCGCGCCCGGGGCGTCGTTAGGCACCCTGGACGCGGCGGGCACCCTGGGCCGGGGGCGGCGCGGCGGGTGATGGTGCCGGAGATGCGGACGGCGTGGCTCGTCAACGGTGGCCGGATGGCCTACAGCGACGCATGGGCGCTGCAGCGGGCGCTTGTGGCCGCGCGCCAGGCGGAACAGATTCCCGACGTCGTCCTGATGGTGGAGCATCCGCCGGTGATCACGGTCGGCCGCGCCGGGCGCGTGTCCAACGTGCTGGCGCCGGCGGAGACGCTCGCCGCGCGCGGCATCGACGTCCACCACGTGGAGCGCGGCGGCGATGTGACGTACCATGGGCCGGGCCAGCTTGTCGGCTACCCCATCCTCAATCTGCGCGCGCTCGACGAGGACGTGGTGCGCTACGTGCGGCTGCTCGAGGGGGCCTTGATCGCGGCGCTCGCGCCGTGGGGGATCCTCGCCGAGCGGGTACGCGGGTTCCCCGGGGCGTGGGTCGCGGGCGCGAAGATCGCCGCGATCGGGGTCGCGGTCAAGCGCCGCGTCACCATGCACGGGTTTGCGCTCAACGTGGATCCGGCGCTCGAGCATTTCGCCCTGATCAACCCGTGCGGTCTCGGCAAGCCGGTGACGTCGATGGCCCGGCTGCTCGGGCGCGCGATCGCCGTCGGCGACGTGCGGCCGGGAGTCGAACGCGCCCTGGCGGAGACGCTGCGGATCGCGCTGACGCCGGTCTCCCTCGGCGATCTCGAGGCGAGGATCGGCGCGGCCGCGGCGCCGGCCTGAAGCCGGCTCCGCGTCGTTGCTCCCGGCGAAGGCCGGAGGACCGGGACCGAGCCACCATACGAGCGACCGGACGCGGCCACGCTCGCGCCGGTCGGCGGAGGGATACGATGGCCGGCGACACGCTCGTGGTAGGATCCGCGGCGGCGCGCCCCGGCGGCAAGGCGACGGGATACCTGGACGTCCCCGGGACGCCCATCCGGATGCCCGTGACCGTCGTCAACGGCGCGGCTCCGGGGCCGCGGCTCAGCATCACCGCCGGCGTGCACGGCGGGGAGTACCCGGGGATCGAGGCTGCGATTCGCACCGCGGCGCAGCTTGATTCGCGCGAGCTGCGGGGGCAGGTGGTCGTGATCCACATCGTCGATGTGCCGGCGTTCCAAGGGCGAAACATCTACATCTGTCCGCTCGACGGCAAGAACCCGAACCGCGTCTTTCCGGGCAATCCGGCGGGGACCGCGAGCGAGCGCCTGGCGCACACGCTGTTTAGCGAGGTGATCGCCCGCGGCGACTACTTCGTGGACCTCCATGGGGGCGACATCAACGAGGCCCTGCTGCCGTTTACGATCATCGTCCAGTCCGGGGCGCCCGACGTCGACGCGGCCGCGCTCGAGCTCGCCCGCGTCTACGGCATCGAGTACGTCGTGCAGGGACGGGTCGGCGGCGGCACCTATGCCGCGGCCGCTCAGCACAAGATTCCCGCGATCTTGACGGAGGCCGGCGGGCAGGGGTTGCTGGAGCCCGAAGCGCTCGAGATCCACATGCGCGGGCTGCGTAACGTCCTGCGGCATCTCGGGATGACGCCGGGCACGCCGGAGCGCGTCGCGCCGATCACGGTGTTGACCGAACTGCACTGGGTCAGCTCGTCGCACACCGGGTTGTTCTACCCATCGATCCGCCCCGGGGATCGGGTGACGGCGGGGCAGCGTGTCGGCGAGACGCGGGACTACTTCGGGACGCGCCTCGCCGAGATCACGGCGCCGGCGGCGGGGCTGGTGCTGTTCACGGTGACGGTGCCGGCCACGAACCCGGGCGATCCGATGTTCGCCGTGGCCGCGCTTCCCTGACGCCCCGCGCCGCGCGGCGGGCGGCGCGGCGTCGCGCCCAGGCCGTGAGCGCTCGGACCGGCACGCTCATCGCGGCAATTCTCGGCTCCTCCGTGGTGTTTTTGGACTCCACCGTGGTGACCGTGGCATTGCCGCGGATCGGGCGCGACCTTCCGGCGCATGTGTTTGGCGTCCTGGAAGGCCAGTCCTACGTCTACAATGGGTACCTCCTGGCCGAGAGCGCGCTGCTGATCCTCGCCGGGGGACTCACGGACTTCTATGGGCGGCGCCGGATGTTTTCGGCCGGCGTGCTGGGATTCGGCGTCGCATCCATCCTGAGCGGCCTGTCGCCCACGCTGGAATGGTTGGTCGCGTTCCGGGTGCTGCAGGGGATCGCCGGCGCCTTCATCGTGCCCGGCTCGCTCGCGCTCATCACCCAGACGTTCGAGGGCGAAGAGCAGGGCCGCGCGTTCGGCATCTGGTCCGGCGCTTCCGCCGGGCTGGCCATCCTCGGGCCGTTCGTCGGCGGGTTGCTGGTCGACGCGGTGTCGTGGCGGGCGGTGTTTTTGATCAACGTGCCGCTGGTCGCCCTGACGTGGTGGTTGGCGCAGCGATGTGTGCGGGAGAGCCGTGACGAGACCGCCCCGGCAAGCTTCGACATCATCGGCACGGTCCTCTCGGCGCTCGCGGTGGGCGGGCTCGTCTTCGGGACGATCTCAGGGCAGCAACACGCGTGGCACGGCCCGGACACGTTCCTGGCGCTCGGCGTCGGGTGCGCGGCCGCCGCGCTGCTCCCCGTGCGCATGCTGCGCGCGCCCCATCCGCTCGTCTCGCCTGCGCTGTTTCGGTCTCGCAACTTCACGGTCGCCAACCTCTCGACGCTGGTGATCTACGCCGCGCTGGCGGTGATCTTCTACTATTCCGGGCTGTTCATGCAGGGAACGCTCGGATATACGGCCGCCGCCGCCGGCATCGCCACGGTTCCGGGCGCGATCTTCATGGCGCTGTTTTCGGCGCGGTTCGGCGCGCTCGCCGGGCGTCACGGGGCGCGGTGGTTCATGACGGCGGGCCCGGCCCTCATGGCGCTCGGCGCGCTGTGGCTGGCCCAGGTTCCGCCAGAGAGCGCGGCCTGGGCGATGCGGCCCGGGGAGATCGCCACGCTGGTCCCACCGCGAGCCTACGCGACGCACCTGCTCCCCGGGTTTGTCTTGTTCGGCCTCGGCGCCATGATCATGGTGGCGCCGCTTACGGCCACGGTCATGGGTTCGGTGCCGACCGAGCACGCGGGCATCGCATCGGCGATCAACACGGCCATCTCCGACGTGGGACCGCAGCTCGCCGTCGCCCTCATCTTCATCGCCGTCACGACCGCCTTCTATGGGCTGCTCGGCGCCCACGCTCCGGGCCTCGACATGGCGTCCGCGGGGATGCGCCAGCGGATTGCGCCGCTCAACCCCGTGCCGCCGGACGCGCCGGACGCTGTCCGGACCGCGGCGCGCGCCGCGTCGACCGGCGCGTATCACCTGGCCATGCTCATCAGCGCCGCGCTCCTGGTGCTCGGCGCGGCCATCAACGGCGCGGGGATCCAGGCGCCACGCGCCCCGGAGCGCCGCCGCGCCGTGTCGGCGGACCCCCTGTGGCGCAAGTGCCGGCATGCCACGGCCGTGCCGGAGCGCGCCGCGGGCGGGACGTGATGGGGCGTTACCGCGCCGGGGGCTTCCCGATGCGGGGCGGCGCCGCGGGCAGCGGCTTCCCCCATCTTCATCACCTCCAGGACGACGCGGCCGCGGCGGTCCGCTCAGCCGAGTGGCACGCGTTCCACCATGAGGAGTGCGTAGTCCAGATTTTCCGCTCGAACCCCGGCGTGGCGCAGCATCGCCATGACTTGCGCCCGGTGATGGATTTCGTGGAACAGGAGCTGTCCGGCGATGCCGCCGGCCACCGTGCGAACGCGCATCGGCGGCGTGAAGAACTTCGTGATGTATTCGACGGGCCGGTTGGGATCTCCAATGGCCGCCAGCGCTTCGCGCGTCGCGGGCCGTTGCCGGTCCCACGCGGCGAGAAACGGTTCCAGGTCCGGCAACCGCTCGTAGTCGAACGGGTTGTCCTCCGGGAGGTGGCCCCGGCCGCGGAGACGGTGCACGTAGCCATACTCCGAGGACGCGATATGGACGAGCGTAGCCTGGATGGTCCCGAGGCCGATCGGGAATCGCTGCGCGAACACCGCCGGCTGCCCGCGGATCCACCCGAGAAGTGTCCCCCGGGCGCGGACGAGATAGTCGAAGAAGTACGCGAAGTCTACGTTCGAGGCTGGCATACGCTCACTCTATCGCGTGGCGTTGCGCAAGGCGGACGCCGGGTCATCTTCCCGGTCCGCCGGCGCCCGTGTCAGTGGTTGAGTGTGGCCGGGGTCCGCGCGGGCAGTCGGCGAAAAGGCCGTACAACTTGACCACGCGCAGCCGCCGGTACGGCTGCGCCGGTACCGGGCCGGCATTCTCGCTCCGGCGAAAGCATCGCGCCCACGGAAATGCGGAATACGTGACGCCCACGCCGTTCGCGTTTCGATAGTCCTTGAACCGCGGCCAGACAGACGCGGGATCGGTGGCGCCGGCGAGCAGCACCGGGTACCGCAGGTTGCCGTAGTAACTGAGCGCCGCCGCGATGCTGTAGCGATCCGTCACCACAATCGTGGCCGCATCGAGCTGCCTCATTTGCTGTTCGACCCGCTGGGCCACGGTGTTCCAGCCGTACAGGTACGACAGGAACGAGAGAGGAGGCACCGAGGAGAGACCGGCCACGGCGAGCGCCATCGCACAGCCGACGACCAGGGCGTTGCCGGCCGCCATCGCGGCGACCGCCCGGTTCCACAGCACCCCGACGACGACCGCAAGTTGGAGGTAGACCGGTCCCCACCAATGGCCCCGGGCCACGCCGGCCGCGGCGACCACGATGGGAAAGGCCACGGCCGGGAGGCTGGTCCAGCAGAGATAGCGGAATCGCTCGTCCTGCGCGCGCCGCAGCGTTGTCCAAAACGCCCACACAAACGCGGGCGTGAGAAAGGCGACGTAGGGCAACGTCAGCCAAAAGGTCTCGAAGCCGGCGAGACCCTGCCGCGGTCGCGGTCGGTCGTCGAGGAGGAACCGGATGTTCGCCCAGTGGTGATGCAGATTCCAGTACGCGACCGGGAGCACCAACGCCAGCGCGATAATCGCGCCCTGGTACGGCTGGACGCGGCGCAGCCATGATCTGGCATCCAGGACGATGTAGAGGAGCATGCCGAGGGCGAGCCACGCCATGTAGAACTTGCTGAGCAGCCCGAGGCCCATCGCGAGCCCGGCGGCGCGCCAGCGTTGGGGGCGCCCGTGGAGCGCCTGCCAAACAAACCGCAGGGCGAGCACCCAGGCGAGATACATAGGGGCATCGGGGACCGCCATGATGCCGCCGAACATGAGGATCGGGACGATCTGGAAGAGCCCCGCGGCGACGAGGCCCGCGCGGTCGTCGAACAAGTCCCGGCCGAGGAGAAAGAGCGCGTAGCTCGTGGCCGCGCCCAACAAGAGAGACGGCAGCCGGATCCAGATGACGGCATCGCCGAGACGGGTCGCGAGGAGAATGAGGTAGGCGACCATCGGGGGTTGATCGAGATACCCCAACGCGGGGTGGTGCGCCCACAACCAGTAGTAGGCTTCGTCGGGGTGGATCGGAAAACGCGCCGCCACGGCCGCCCGCGCCGCCGTGCCGATGGCGATGATCCAGACGAGACGCCTCACAGCCGTCGGCGACGGCTCGTTCACTACCGCCTCCGGCGCGGTCGCGGACGCGGCTCGGCCGTCGAGCGTTCGGACGGGACGATTGAATCGAGAGCTGGTTCCCGGTAGCGTCGTCACCGGCACCTCGCGCAGGCGTGATGGAATAATAGCGGTGTCGGCCCGGCGTGCGGTCGTTGCCACCCGCACGAGCGCGGCCGGACGGCCGCGTGGTGCCGGCCGGCACGTGATCGTGGCCATCCGCACCCGCGGCGTGGCGCCGGCGTGCCGGCGCCACGCCTTGTTGCCGTGTCCCCGTGGTTCGCGAACCGGCGTCTGCGAGCACGCGAGCATGGGGGCACGGCGCCGCTGTACAGCGACGCGGATGCCACAGCCACGCAACCTGCGGATACTTATGGACGCTCGTGCGCGTCCCCTGCGAAATGCGCGGCAGATCTGGGCGCCCGACGACGTGCTGCCCGTCAGCGCCGTTGCCGCGCGTGTGCCCGGCGGTCTTTCAACGGGATGCGGCGACGTGCGCCGGCGATTCGATCCGCCGTGGCTCGCCGTAGCGCGCCGCGCGGAGGCGCCGCTCCGAACCGCGACTCGAATCGCCGCATGAGGCGGCGCAGAAGGTCGTTGAGCGCGCGGAGCGCCGTGCCGGAGAGCGCGCCCCCGATCACCGCCGCTTCCCGGCGGGTGCGTGCGTCCGTCGCCGTTCGCCACGTCCGGTATCCCGCCGGCGTCAACCGGACCGGCTTCTCGCGGCCGTCGGTCCCGCGCGTGACCGGCTCGATGAGGCCGGCGTGCAGGAGGCGGGCCAGCCGGACGCTCATCGTCCCCGATGTCACGCCGAGGTTGCGGGCAAGGCGTCCCGGACTGACGACGTACGGCGGCCCCGCCCGGCGCAGGGCCGAGAGCGTCTCCCAGTCTCCCAGCGTGATCCCGTGGGCCCGCGCGGTTGCGGCGAGGCTCCGCTCCAGTTGGCGGCCTAAGCGGAGCAGGCGCATGCGGACGGCCTCGATCTGGCCGTCGACACCGGGCAACTCGGCGAGCCAGGCCGCGAGCTCGCGGTCCACCGTGTCCCGGACCGCCGCGGCGGCCTCGGCGTGTCGTCGCGCCATCGTTACCGGTCAGCATACCAGAATTACCTTGACCTTCAAGGTATAATTAACTTGAGCATCAAACTAATTTCCCCGCAGGCCCGGCCCCGCCCGCGTGCCGGGGCGGCCGGGATGCGGCTCCCACGAGCGCGGCGCCGGCCGGGGTGGCAGCGTCGGGCGGACGAGCCCCCGGGAGCCGCCGAGGAGGCGTCGATGGATCCACGTGTGGTCGTGATCACCGGCGGCGGCACCGGCATCGGACGCGCCGCGGCGGCCGCATTTGCGCGGGGAGGCGACCGGGTCGTGATCCTCGGGCGGCGCGAGCACGTGCTGGCCGCGACCGCGGCGGACCTCTCCGCGCGGTCGTCCATGAGGGTCCTGTGGCGCGTCTGCGACATCACCGTTCCCCGGCAGATCGACGATACGGTGGCGTGGCTTCGGGCCGACGTCGCGCAGACCGGCGACGTGCTCGTCAACAACGCCGGCGGCGCGCTGGCCCTCGGCGCCGATGCGAGCTTGGAAGAGGTGGCGGCCTACGCCCGCCGCACGCTCGACGCGAACCTGACGGGTGCCTACCTGATGATCCATGCGCTACGCGGCTGGTTGCGGCGCCCGGGCGGTCGCATCATCAACATGAGCTCGATCGCCGCGTACCGCGGCGGCGGCGACATGTACTCGGCCGCCAAGGCCGGGATCGTCGGGTTGACCTACGCGTTTGCGCAGGAACTCGCGCCCGAGGGCATCACGGTGAATGCCGTCGCGCCCGGGCTGGTCCTGGAGACCGAGTTCTTCGGGGATCGCATGACCGACGAGCGCCGGCAGCGCACGATCGCGCAGACACCGACCGGGCGCGCCGGAGTCCCCGCGGACATCGCGGCCGCCGTGCACTACTTGGCGTCGCCCGAGGCCTCGTTCGTCACCGGGGAGGTGCTGCACGTCAACGGCGGCTGGGTCTTCGGCCGGTAAGCACCCGCGGCCGCGTGATCCGAAGCCCGGAGGCCGCCGCCGGGACGCGTACGAATGCGGTGATCGCGTTGGCGGACCACGTCGCGAGTTCACGTGAATCCACCCGAGTCACCTTCTCGAGCGGGGGCGCGGCCACTCCCGCCGCCCTCGTGCTCCGCGCCGCCCTCAGGTCACCGCGGACGCGGGCAGCGCTGCGGACTCTGTCGCGCGCGCTGAGCGTGGCGGCGGGGATCCTGCTCGCCGCTCACGCCCCGGCGGTCACGCCCGGCTCCGCGATGCCCTCCACGCCGGATGAAGGCCCCGCCATCGTCACGTACCACGGCGACCTGGCGCGCACCGGCTGGACGCAAGACGAGCGCGCGCTGACGCCGGCCGCTGTGCGTGGCGGGAAGTTCGGAGAGGTGTGGACGGCGGCGCTGGACGGCGAGATCCGTGCCGAACCGCTGGTCGTCCCCGGCGTGGCGATGTTGGGCCGGGTCCGTACCGTCCTGTACGTGGTGACGGAGCGCGACACCGTCTACGCGCTCGATGCCGCCGGCGGGAGCCGCCTGTGGGGACCCGTCTCGCTGGGAGACCCCGTGCCGCGCGCCGCGATCCCGTGCGCGGATGTCGACCCGGCCGGGATCACGGGCACGCCGGTGCTCGATCGCGGGTCCGGCACCCTCTACGTCGTGGGCCTCGTCTCGCCGGATGGCGGACGAACGACGACGTACCGAATCGGAGCGCTGGACCTGAAGAGCGGGATGGAGCGGCCGGGGTGGCCGGTCGCGCTGGCGCCGGCGGCTCCCGGTTCGGCCTTTGACCCCGCCATCCAGCGACAGCGGGGTGCGCTCACGCTGACGCGCCGGGTTGTCTACGTCCCGTTCGGCGGACGCGGGGAAGGATGCCGCGACGCCCGTGGATGGATCGTCGCCGTCCCGACGTCCGCTCCATCGCAGCAGCGATCTTTTGCAACCCCGGTGCCGGGGGCGGGCGGCATCGAGTCAGCGGGCGGGATCGCGGCCGACGCCGCCGGCAACCTCTACGCAGCGACGGGCGGCGGGGACTCGATCCGTCCGGGGGATCTCGGGAGCAGCGTGGTCCGGTTCCGCGCCGTCCCACCACGCGGGCCCGTCGGGGCGCCGGGCGACGGTCTCGCGCCGAGCGGCGCGATCGCGTTGCAACCCGCTCCGGCCGGTCCCGGTGGGTCGGCGCTCCTCCTGCTGCCGGACCAGCACACATCGGCGATGCGGCGCCTCCTCTTCGTCACCGGCGCGCAAGGGATGGTTTATCTCGTCGACCGTGACCGGATCGCCGGGCTGACCGGCGGGCGTGGCGCGGCCGGATCCAGCGTGTCGAGCCGGTGTGTGTTCGGCCCATGCGGGGGCGGCCCCGGCGGTATCCCGGCAGACGCGGCCTACTGGGATGGCGGCGCCAGGGCCGGACCGATGGTCTTTGTCCCGGGCCGCGGTCCGCAGCCGCCGCCGTGCTCGGGAACGGGGGGCGTGGTGGCGCTGCGGCTCAGGGCGGGCGGCGAATCGTCCATGCCGCGATTGGACGTCGCGTGGTGCAGCGCGTCGATGCACGATCCCGGGGCGCCCTCCGTCTCGGGCGTTGGCCCGGCCGGGGTCGTGTGGGTGACGGACCAGGACGAAACGCCCGTCCTCCGCGCGCTCGACGCGGGTACGGGCGCGCCGTTGTACGAGTCGCGCATCCCGGCGGGCGGAGGCGCGGCGCAGCCGCCCGTGACACCGGCGGTCGCCGGTGGCCGTGTGTACGTGGCCGCCGGCCATCTCGTTCGCGCCTTCGGCCTTTGGTGATCCAGGGATCGCCCCAGCGCCGCGACGGTTGAGCCGGCATTCGTCGCGGCCGCGTGCGCCCGCTACGCGCGGGTGCGCTTGAGCCCGCCGCGAGTCGTATCACGCCGGCCCATGAGTTCACGGGCGTCCTTCTGTGTCACATCGGCCGGGCCTTGGCCGTCATCCCTATGACGGACCGTGGTGGAGGAACCTGACGGATGATCGACCAGGACTGGCTGGCAAGCCGATTTGAAGAGAACAGGCCGCGCCTGCGGATGCTGGCCTACCGGATGCTCGGTTCGATCAATGAGGCGGACGACGCCGTACAAGAAACCTGGCTCCGGCTCAGCCGGAGCGGCGCGCAGGGCATCGAAAACCTCGAGGGGTGGCTCACAACGGTCGCCGCACGCGTCTGCCTCGACATGCTGCGTTCACGGACCGCGCGGCGCGAGGAGCCGTTGGACCCGAGCTTGCCGGAACCCGCGGCCGGGAGCGATACGCGTGGCGACCCCGAGCATGAAGCCCTTTTGGCCGACTCGGTGAGCGTCGCGCTGCTCGTCGTCCTCGACCGGCTGACGCCCGCGGAGCGGATCGCGTTCGTCCTGCACGACATGTTCGACGTGTCGTTCGACGAGATCGCGGCCATCGTCGGTCGCTCCGTGACGGCGGCGAGGCAACTCGCCAGCCGCGCGAGACGCCGGGTGCAGGGCGCCTCCGCGATCTCCGCCACCGCCCGGCCGCAACAGCGGCAGGTCGTGGACCGGTTTCTCGCGGCGCTCCGCGCCGGCGACTTCGATGGCCTGCTGGCGGTGCTCGATCCGGATGTGGTCGCGCGCGTGGACGGCGGTGGGGGGCGACCAGGGGCGCCGAGAGAGGTTCGCGGCGCGCAGACCTGGGCCAAGGGGGCACTCGCGTTCACCCAGGCCGCCCGCTTCGTGCATCCGGCGCTCGTGGACGGACGGCCCGGTCTCATCCTGGTGCGGGGCCTGCGGCTCCTGCGGGCGCTCTGCTTTGAGATCGCCGGAGACAAGATTGTGCAGGTCGACGTCGTCACCGATCCGGCGCGGCTCCGCGCCCTCGATGTCGCCGTCTTCGGCGATTGATGGGCCGGCCGGGACGGTTTTCCGCCGTCCTTAACCCGCGGCCCGCACCGCCGCCGCTACGCCGAGGACGGCCAGGACGGCGCCCGCGGCCATCATCGGCCAGGCCCCGTGGGCGCCGATCCCCAGCCGTCGCAGGCCGGCAACGATCAGGCCCAGCCCCGCCAGCGCGATCGTGGTGCTGGGCAGGAGGACTCTCCAGGGGCCCATCCGCTGAATGAAGACCGCATCCTCCGTCTGAATTGGAAACTGCGCGCTCGCCGGCCCCGCGCTGATCGCCATTTGCCATCGGCCGGTCATCGGAAGAGCGAACGCGCCTCGGTATTCACCGGGACGGACTTCGTTCAACAGGGCGTGCACCGGCGGCATCGCCATGTCCAGCATCGTGAGCGTGAGGCTGGAGGCCGCCCGTGGTGGAGGCGCCCCGCCGAGGTTTCGGACTTCGACGGCGATCGTGAAGCGTCCCGGATCCTCTCGTTCGATCGTTCCGCGAAACGTCCAATCTCCAGCGACTTGGCGAAAGGACACCGGCCTGGACAGCGTCGGGGCCGTGTCGGCGGGTGACTGGGTCACCAGCACGGCCGTTATGCCGAGCACGATCAGCGCCAGCAACGACTCAATTTTCACGAGTCGGCCCAGCCGGTACGCGGTATCGCCGTCCGCAAGCGACGGGAGCAGCACCCACCGGTTTGTTGCCGCGACCGCCGCGATGCCGCACACCACGGCGAGCTTTACGAGTAAGACGCGTCCATATAGTGTCGCTGTCAGCGCTTGCGGACCCCACAGGTGGGTGAGTGACGCGTACACGCCGGTGGCGGTAATAAGGAGCGCGCTGCCTAATCCCAGGCTTGAGAGTCGACGCGCAGCGTCGGCGACCGCCGCATCGCGCGCGAGCGGCGCACGCCAGGGGAGCAGCCAAGCCCCGTAGACGAGCGCGCCGCCCCAGGCGGCGACCCCGGTCAGGTGCAGGAGGTCAGCCGAAAACGGCAGCACCCCGGGAAGCGCGCCCGCATGGCCAACCAGGCTGACGGTGGCGAGCAGCGCGAGACTCAGCACCAGAAACGCTCCGTGCTTCACGCCCGTCCCTCGCTGGCACACCGGCGCCATCCAAATGAGCGACACGGCGAGGATGCCCCGTGCCAGGATCGCGTGACCCTGCCTCGTGTCGGTCAGGTAGGGCATGACGAGGGATGGGTCAAATGAGCCGGCTGCGCGAGCGATGGTGTCGGCCACGTCGGCCGCGCTTCCACCGAGCAAGAGCACAGCGCCCGCGTAGGCGCCCAGGCGGATCCTTCGGCGCAGCGGAGCGCTAACCGGAGGGTGCAGGATCCAACGGGCAAACACACCCGCCCCGAGGAATAGGATGAGCCCGACGAACTCTGCAACCTTCGCGCCTACCTGCATGCCTGGGTACGCCGGGCCGCGCTCGCCTTGCGTGGATCGTAATGCTAGAAACTTTTCGTCAGTTCGAGTTCGTACATTTGTGCGTTCGCAAGCTGGAGGCCGGAAATCGGGCTCGTGGTGACAGTCCCGCCATCGACCTGATAGCTGTTGTAGCTCAGCTTGATCAGGATGTCGGTCGTCAGGCTATACTTGATGCCCACCGAGTACACGGTGTAGTTGGGCCCGCCATCCTTGTAGGTTCCCCACTCGGCCAGCCCAAACAGCCCGAGGGACGGTGTTACGGCAACGTCCAGACGTCCGCCCAGGCCGGTAAGATTGTCGTTGATGTTAAAGACTCCGAACTCATCGGGCGTGAGGAGATGGCCCAGGGGGGCGTCGAGCGGCGCCGTATACGGGTCGAAATTCTTGTACCAGATCCTGAACACCGGCTGGGCTGGGAGTCGCAGCAACTGCTGCAGGTCCAGCGTGAGGCTCGGCTCGTAGTACCAGCGCGCGATGTCTCCCGATTGCGTGTACGAGGCCGCTTCGACGACGAGGTCTATGCCGGGCACGAGGGCCCCCTGAATCCCCGCGGAGAAGCCGCTGCCGGTATTGCACCCAATTCCAGGGCACGCTCCGCCGTTCACATCTGCGGCCGTGTCTGCACGATAGCTCACCGTAAGCGCCCACCCGGCGCCGAGCGCCACGTCGGCTTGGGCGCCCCACACGCGGCGCGACGACGACCAGTTGCCGAGCTGCAGCCCGTCGTCCAGCGCGTACTGCATGAAGCCGAGGAGCGTAACCGGCCCGAGTTGCGAGAAGCGCATCTCGACGCCGTCGCGCCGGCCGCCGTCGAAGATCGTCTCGTCGAGGAGCAGTCCGTCGAAGCCGAGCTTGATGCGATCGCGCCCAAAGCGGACCCCAGAGCCCGACACGCCAAAGAGGTCGTGTGCGTCGACATAGGCCTCTTCGATGTCCGAGGTGTTGAAGTCTTGGCCCGTGGTGTTTTCCAGGCTGAGGTCCGCGAACAGGGTGAACGAGGGACTCAACGTCCACGTGATCGCCGTCTCGAGCAGTCCGTCGTGGATTGTGGGGAAGTCGGTTGTCGGTGCCAGGTCGTTGTTGTTTCCGTTCGGCGCCGGCGGAACGGGACTGGTCAAGAACCGGTACTGCAGGACTCCCGCGATCTGGATCGCCGACGCTTGCGGAGGATCCTGGGGGCCGATACCTTGCGCGGTCACGGGACCGCGTGATTGCGCCGGATCGATCGCCGGGCTCGGCCTGGCGGCGCTCAGGGACAACACCGCTCCGCTACCTGGGGTCAGTGGCCGCCCGGGGCTCTCGCCGCTCCACGCCGCGAATGGCGCCGTCTCCTCGAGCGGTAGCCACAGACCCGGTTGCTCGTCGCCCCGGTCGTTGCCGGGTACGCTCGTGCCCTGCGGGGAATCGACGCGCACACTCCCGTTGTCAGCCGGAAGAGTGGGCCACAGCGCCGGCAATGCCGGGCCGACCGAGGTGCTCCAGCCGAGGTCGAGCGCGTTGGTCGCCTCCACACCGACGGGCGGTGCCGGCAGGGACGCACCAATGCCCGGCCGCGCGGCGGGCCGGAACGCCGCTGGAGTGGCTACCCCGAGTGCGAGGAGCACGGCCGCGGCGAGGAGGGCGCACGTCGCGGGTCGGCCGCGCCGTCGCCCGCTCATGAACTGCTGGGCGCGTAGACGAAGATAAACGACCCCTGGGTCGTGTGCGTGTCAACGGAGAGGACACGCCACATGAGCACATAGGCGCCGGGCTCCAGGTCTTTGAGCCGCACCGCGATATCGGTGCTGGTCTGGCCGGTGTTGGCCACGCCCGCATCGCTTCGCTGGGCCTCGTCCCCGCGTTTCAACAGGTCGGACGACACCAGCGAGTCCGCCGCGCTACGGAGTGTCCGCATGTCAGCGCCGGGCGCGGCGCTTATCTTGTACACTTTGAAGATGCTGAATCGAATCTCGACCGGCTCGGAGTACGATAATCTGACCTCCTTCGGTGCCATGCTGACGGTGCTGTCTGCGGCTGGTACCGAGGCGTTGAGAAAGGCGTGAGCCAGGGCGGGCCGCGGCGACCCACACAACGTGAGGGCGAGCAACGTAACGCATATAACGCTTCGACCTCTCACCATCGCCCGTACACGCCTCGTCTAGACGCTGTACTGAGGGGACCGCGATTGCCGCGTCGCGGTGCACGCTATCACGAGCGGCCAAACGGGTCAATGTGCCGAAAGTCGTAGCAGCCGCACCGCACGCTGGCGGATCGGCACGCGACGGTCGGGCACCACGATCGGTTGTGGCGCGCGTGGGCGCCCTGGCATCAACGGACGAGCCGGACCTGGAGGTGCGTGTCGATGGTCCCTCCGCCCGCCGGCGCCGCGGTAAACTCGAGATTCCAGGTGCCGGCCCCGAGCGTGGCGTCCGCGATGAAGTGCCCGGCGCTGAACCGGCGGACCGGTAACGTGCGCGGCACGCCGCCGGGGGGCGCCACGGTCACCGTGATGAGCCGCGGGATGCTGATCTCGTTCCCCTGCGCGTTCGTGTACGTCGCGTGGATCTCGTTCAACCCCGGCTTGCCAGGGTCGAGGTACGTGCCGAGCGTCCCGCCGCCGGGCAGGTCGATGTTGTAGAGCGTCGGCTGCCCCGGTGCGGTGATGGTGTGGATCGTTTCCGGCGGGATCCGGGTGGTCAGGCTGAGGGGCACGGTGGTCGAGCGGACACCCTGCGCGATCAACGCGGAGACGGCCCACGCCCCCTCGAGCGACAGGTTCGCGCCGTCGGCCTGATACGTACCGTCCGGACGGCGCCGCAGGGTCAACGTGGACGGGCCGATGTCGGACCGGTCCGGCTTCGTGAACGTGAGATCGATCCGGGCCGCGTCGACCGGCCGCCCGGTGTCGTAATCCGTGACGCGGGCGGTGAAGTGGTTCGGTCCCGGCGTCCCGGGGGTCACCTCGAGGCGCAGGCGAACCGACGTGCCGAAGTCGTGCCCCGTCGCGACGACCGGCGTGGGCACGGCCGCGCTTGCGGGGGTGTAACGCGGCGGTGCGAGCCCGGTGAGATACGCCGCGATCCCGAGGACGATCACACCGATGGCGACCTCGGTCGCACCGACCCGGACGAGACCCTGCGGCGCTCGCTGGAGCGCCGCCAGGTTTCGGTAGCGGTTCACGGCTCCCAGCGCGGCGAGCAGCAGCAGCATCGCGACCTTGATATCCACGACCCGGCCGAACGCGGTCGTCACAAACCCGTTCCACGAGTTGACCTCGTAGACGGCGCGAACGACACCGGTCGCCGTCACGAGCGCCAGCGCCGCCGCGGCGCCGCTCGAAAATCGCCGGGCCGCGCGCAGCGCATCGCCGCCGCTCACGCCGGGGAGCGCCACGAGCAGGGCGGCGAGACCGCCGATCCACGCGCCGACCGAGAGCAGATGCAGCCACTGCGCGGCCACGCTGGGCCACCACCAGGGCGCCGTACTCGCCGCGGCGTGGCCGCCAAGCACGTGCGCGAGCATCGCGGCGGCGGCCGCGACGCCCCCCAGGCGGATCGCGCGGCGTCGCACGCCGCAGCCCCCTCGAGCCGCCGCCACGACGGCGCACCCTGCGAGGATGACCGGCACGGCCCGCCACCAGAGGCTCTGGCCAAGCCCGCTCGACAGCAATTGACCGATACCGATGCCGTCGTCGGCGGCCTGGGCCGCGGCGAGAATCACAAGCCCGAGGGCGCTCGCCAGCCAGGCGACCCCGGGGAACCACGGTCGCCCGGGCACCTGGCGAAACGCCCAGGTCCAGACCCAGGCGCCACCAACGAGCCCCGCGAGGCCGAGGTAGAAGAGCCAGCGTCCCACGATGTATCCCGCGGACGGCGGCGGCGACGTCGCCTGCGCGGCGGGTCCCTGCGTCGGCGTTTGTCCCACCCCGAACGAGAATGCTCCCCCGGTGACGTGGCCGTCCACCGCGGAAACCGTGCGCCAGGAGACCGTGTACACGCCGGTCGGCAACGGCCCGAGCGGGACCATTAACGTGTCGGGATGGCCCGGTACCTCCCGCACGCGGCCGCGCTCGACCGATCGTCCGCCGGCGTCGAGGACGTGGACAATCGAGAATGAGACGTCCGGACGTTCCGTAAACGACATGGTGACCGCGTCGGGCGCACGGGTCACCTCGGCGCCGTTCGCGGGATTCGATTGCCGGAGCAAGGCGTGCGCCGACGCGCTGACGGCGATTCCAAGGATCCCCGCCAGCGCGAGAGCGAGGGCCGGCCGGCGCATTCCTACGCGGCAGCTCGCCTGCGGGCGGTCACCCCGACGATGATGCCGATGAGTCCGACGACGACGCCGGCGATCCCGACCGCGGTCGCCCGCGTCACACCCGCCGCCGCTGCCGCATTGGCGGCCTGCGTCCGGGCCGCGACCCGGGCGGCGAGCTCGGCCACCTCGGCGACGGAGGGATCCTTGACCGGGAACTCGATGGTCGAAGGGGCGACCACGGGATCGAAGGTCGTCTCGGACGACGTGAACGCCTGGTCGATGGGTTGACCGTTGATCGTGCCGACGAAGCGAAACGTGTACGTTCCCGGACGGGTCGGAATGATCGCCGCTTCGTACTCCCCGGGCCGCCGGGCTGATTCTTCGAGCTCGAGCGGCGCCGTCCGTTGGCCGCCGAAGATCACCTGCACCTTGAGGGTGTCGGAGGCTCCGGTAATCGGCTTCTTCGACGCGTCGGCGAGGAGCAACTGCACGGCATTCTTGAGCCCGGCGTACGTGGGTTCATCCACCCACCCGACGGTCATCCGTACGGACCCCACCGTACGGTGCTCGTGGGCGAGCGCCGGGCCGGCCCACGACGCGGATACGAGCGCCGCCGCGAGCGCCGCAACGAGCTTGTTCACCCGAAGCCGTCTCATGCCTGGCCTCCGTCCGCGCGGATCCGGTGCGCGGCCGCGTACTGTCGTGCGCACGGCTCGATGGGCGAGCGCCCTGCCGTGCGCGGCCCGCGGCCGGGTCCGCCCGAGATGAGCATAGCAGAGCATACTCAGTGCGAGCGGGCCCGTCGCGACCGGCATCCTCGCGCGCACGGAAGAACGAGCCTAGGATAGATGGACGGGCGCGGCACTGTCTCTACTACTTTCGGCACATTTACCCGAGGGGTAGGGGGTGGTAGGGTGCGGGTGGATTGCGGTCTCATCGTCGGGCACACGTCATGGTGCAGCGGAGGTTGGGAAGTGAGTAGGCCCGTGGGGTTGGTCGCCGCGGTCATGGCGAGCCTGGCGCTCTCCGTTGTCGCCGCGCCGCGAGCGTCCGCGCACGCTCACATGGTTAAGTCGTCCCCGGCGGATCACGCGATGCTCGCCCAGAGCCCACGGGTGATCCGGGCGTGGTTCAGCGAGGCGTTGGCCGCGCGCGGCAGCGTGCTCCGTCTCTACGATGCGCATCAACGGCTCCTGGCGCAGGGCGGGCTCGACCCGGCCTTTTCCTCCCACGAAGTACTGAGCCTGACCCCGCCGCGCCTGGGTCCCGGGTCGTACATGGTGGCGTGGCACTCGGTCTCGTCGGATGACCAGGCGATGACCCAGGGCTATTTCCGGTTTTCGATTGGAACGGCGATGCAGATGCCGCCGGCGCAGCACACCGCCGGGCCGATGGGCTCCATGCACAACATGCCGCCCTCATCGTCCGCGGCCCGATCGGGCTCGCTGCCCCAGCTGCGGCTCGTGGCGCCTGCCAACCATGCTCGGCTGCACAATCCGGTCTCCGTCGTCATCGAGACCCCGAGCGACATCTCGCTGGTGACGATGGGGCCGAAGATGATGTCCGGGCCCGGCGTGCACCTCCACATCGTCGTGGACGGCGTCGTCAACATGCCGGCCTCGGATCAGTTGACGCCTGCCGGTGCCCACCGCTATGCGTACGAGCTCGCTCCCTTGAAGCCGGGGCGTCACACGATCGAGGTGTTCTGGGCGGACAACCACACCCACGCCGTTGTCGGAGGCTCGCAACAGGCAGCCGTGGACGTGTTCTAGCGCCGCGGCCCAAGGGGTCAACGGCGGCCGCACCGAACCTCGCACGCGATGTGAGACCTGCGACGTCTCCCGTACTAGGCCGGGCTGAGGACCTCCGTGACGGCCCCGAAGGCCGCTGGACAGCGGACGCCGGGAGCGGGCGGACGGCGCAGGAGCGTCCGCGGGCGCATTTTCGGGCGGGGCGCGACTGGCACGGGCTGTTTCGTCTCGCGACGGTGTTGCTCCCCGCGATCGTGGTGTTCGGCGTGGAATATCTCCGCCATGAGGTCTTCCACGATCTCGTCCCGGAACTGTGGGGCAACCTCATGACCGGCGCGATCGCGTTCGGCAGTTCCGCGCTGATCCTGATCCCGATCTACCGCCGGCTCGAGGCGGCGGACGAGCAGCTGCACGCACGCGAGATCGAGCACGCGGTCTCCGAAGAACGCGAGCGTCTTGGGCGAGAACTGCACGACGGCGTCGCGCAGGCGTTGTTCTTTCTCGGGGTCAAGGCGGACGCGCTCCGGCGGTTTCTCGGCGCCGGAGCGTTGGAGGCGGCGGGGCAGGCCGCGGCCGAGATCACGCAGGCGCTCAACGACACGTCGTCCCGCGTTCGGGACGCGATCTTTGACGTGCGGACCGCGCCCGAGCCGGGCGAATCCATCGGGGCATGGACTCGCACGTATGCGCGGAAGTTCGCGGAGGTCCACGACCTCCGCGGGGAGGTGGCCGAGACCGGCCCGGACGTGGCGCTGCCGCTGCCCCGCGCGTTGCGGGTGATGGCGATGATCCGCGAGGGCCTGCATAATGTGGCGAAACATGCCGAGGCGCAATCTTTTGCCGTGCGATTGGCCTGGGGACGGGACAGCTTGACGGTGGTGGTGGCGGACGACGGGCGGGGGCTCCCGGCGCCCGTGCCGGGTCCGGACCGGGGCCGGTACGGGTTGGCGACGCTCCGGGAATACGCGCAGGCGAACGGCGGAACGCTCACGGTGTCGGCCCGCCGCGGGGGCGGCACCGAGCTGGTCCTGTGTGTGCCCTACCGCGGCGGCGCCGGCGCATGAGCGCGCGCACGCTGATTATCGACGACAGCGACCTGGCGCGCCGCGGGATTCAAAGCTTGCTCGGAGGCTCCGCGGACTTCGACATCGTGGGCGTGGCCGGCGATGGGATCGAGGGGCTCGCCGCGGTCCGCGCGCTGGCGCCGGATCTCGTGCTCATGGACCTGCGGATGCCGCGCCTGGGCGGTCTCGACGCGATCCGGATGATCAAAGAGGAGTACCCGGCCGCCACCGTGGTCGTGTTGAGCGTGTCCGACGATCCTCAGGACCTTTTCGAGGCGATGCGGGCGGGCGCGCAGGGCTACCTGATCAAAAACGTCCACCCCGGCCTGTGGCTCGAGTATCTGACGGCGTTGATGCGGGGCGACGCGCGGATCTCTCGGGGCATCGCGGAGCGCATTCTGCAGGAGTTCATGCGCCGCGCGCCGGTCCCCGGCGACACGCTGCCTACCTTGACTGCGCGGGAGCAGGAGATCCTGGCGCTGGTTGCCCGCGGATTGCAGAACAAGGAGATCTCCGCGTGCCTGGAGATCACGGAGGGCACGGTCAAGCGGCACCTGGAAAATATCCTCGCCAAGCTGCACCTGCGCAATCGCGTGGAGCTGGCAACATTCGCCGTCACCCGGGAGCTCCGGCGGGAGCCGCCACCGGACGATTGAGCCGGCGGCACACCGGCTCAGCGGTCCACCGGCGCAAAGGTCTTAATGTAATTCACCACGTGCCAACGCTCGGCATCTGTGAGCTCGTCCCTGAACCCCGGCATGCCCGTGCCGGGCATGCCCTCGGTAATCCAGAAGAACAGGCGGCCATCCGGGTGGGTGTGTCCCGAGCCAAAGTGGGCCCAGAAGTCGACAGGGCGGGGGAACATGCCCGCCGCCTGGGGTCCGTCGCCTCGCCCGTCGGCGCCGTGACAGGTCTGGCAATCGGCGTGGTAGACGCGCTCGCCAATCGCGAGGGAGTCGGCGGTCGGAGGAAACGGGTTGCGGCGCGCGTCGATATCTTCGGGCTGCGCCGGTCCGAAGAGCAGGCCTCGCGTGGCGATGACCGCCGCGACCACGACGACCACGAGCGCCGCGGCCGCGACCGGCGTTTTGGAGTCCAGGAGGCGGCGCGCCAAACGATCACGCACGCGGACGAGGGACGTCCTCACGGCGTGTGCCGCGCCTGCGGCGGGCGCGCAGGGCCGCGGCCGCCGAAAGCACCGCCGCGATCGCGAGCAGCGAGGCTCCCCACACCCAAAGTCCCGCCGCCGCGAAGCCGGCGGGCGCCGCCGCGACGAACACGCCGAGTCGGTCCGTCGCGCCCGCGAGCTGCTGCGTCATGGGAAAGCGCGTCGCCCGCAGGCGGATCCACCCGCCGGCCCGAGCCCGCAGCAGCGCGGTCGCATGGACCGGGTACCGCAAGACGACCGTCGCGGACTTGGTCAGCCGTACCGGGCGCCCGGATCGTGCGTACGAGGCCGTGATGTCGTAGGCGTTGCCGTCGAACTTGAGGCCCCTCGGCGCGGGCGCGATGGCCCGCGGGTCGAGGGGGACGAGCCGCACGGTTGCGGCCCGCTCGCCGGGACGTAACGGGATCGCGCCGTCGGGGACCGTGATCGCGGCCTGCTCGTCCTCCGTCGACGCGTCCCCGGGCATCGACTCGATCGCCCCCAGCGTGATCGCGGCGGTCCCCGATGATGGGGGCTGGTTCGCGGCGGCGAGATCCGGCGGCGGTGAGACCCATCGGTACGGCGCGAGCGGGACCGGACCGTCGTAGAGCAATCGCGCGCCCGGCTGCGGCGGGGCCAGCGCAACCGCGACCAGGTACAGCGCCACGATCGCGACGCCGCTCCATGCGGTCGAGCGTCCCGCCGCCGGCGTCATGGTTCCCGAGCGCCCTCAATGCGCGACCGGGAAGGCCGGCGGAGCGTCGTGGCAAGAACATGGGCCGGTGCCGCCATGCGGCGCCGGCCCGTCGCGGTCGTCCTGTGGCTACGTCGGCTCGTCTTCTTCGTCTTCGAGGTCTTCCTCCGCCTCCACGTCGAGGGACTGCGTCCCCCACAGCGAGTCCTGCGGAGCGCGTGCGGCAGGCTCCGCGGCCGGCATCCCCGCGAGATCGGGCTCCGCCGCTGGACCGCGTTCGGGACCGGCCGCGATGGCCGAAGGCGCCTCGGCCTTTCGAGCCCGTGCTCTAGGCGCCGCGCTCGTCCGTCGTCCGGTCGTACGACGCTTCGCGGCGGCCCGGCCCTTTACCGCGCCGGCTGTCCGCCGGCTTCGCGAGGCGGACCGCTTTGCCGCGCCGCGGCCGGACGGCTTCCTCGTGCGGGTCCGGGCTGTTGTCCGCTTGCGGGGTTTCGACTTGGCCTGAGTCCTTCGCCGCACCGCTCGCCTCGCCATCCTCGGCCTCCTCTAGGATCGCTTTAATCCAATTTCCCTCTCGATCGCTTTACTCTAGTTTTCCTCCGGAACGCCGGTTCACGCCGATCTGCGGCGGTTGTTCGACGAACCGCAACGGTTTCCTTTGCAATACGGGCTCAGCGGCAGGAGTTCGCGTCCGCCCGACGAATATGCGGTTCCGTGCTCGGGGGGAGTCTCGGTCGCCGCCCCGCGTCGCACGGACGGTGTACATCGCCGCGTTACGTCGCAGCCGGGATCGAACCAGCGATGCGAGGCCGATTTAGGGTGCGCGTGGCCGCCCTGCTATGTGGGCCGCTGATTGCGGCGGTCTCCCTGGAGCCGGGAGTCGCCGCGGGGTCTTCGCCCGTCCGGCCTCGCACAGCATCGGTTGCGGTCGCCTCTGCACAGTCGGCCCTCGCGTCGATCCAGCAGCAGCTCGCGGTTCGGCGGCAGCGCCTCGCGGAGGCCCGTGTCGCCGAGCACCGCGCGCTCGTCCAGCTCTCGTGGGCGCAGGAGCAATTCGAACGGGCGCAGGTCAACCTCTCCCACACGGCACGGGCCCTCGACGGCACGCGCGTCGCCGTGGCGCAGGCCACGCGGTCGCTTGCGACCGTGACGAAACAGCTCGAGACTCACGAAGCGCTCATGGGGGCGCGACTTCGCGCCTTCTATGAGAGTGGCCCGCTCGGATACCTGGACGTGCTGCTCGGCGCGACCGACTTCCGAGATTTTGTCACGCGCTCGTACCTCATCGGGGTGATCATCAACCACGACCTCCAGCTCTACCAGCAGGTCAGCTCGGAACGGGCGCAGCGGAGCGAGGTCGCGGCGGCGCTGGCCGAACGCCAGCGCCATCTCGCGGCCGAGCAGGCGCGGTGGGTCGTCAGCCGCGCGGAGACTGCCCGGCTGGCCGCCGAGCGCCGCGATCTCCTTGTCCGCATCCGCACCCAGCGGATGGCCCAGGAAGAAGCGATCCGCGAGCTCGAGGCGGAATCGCTGCGCATCACGGAGATCATCAGGCAGGCCACGAGAGGCGTGCACGCCGGTCCGGTTCCGACGCTTCGCGGCGGAGCGCTCCTGTGGCCCGTGGAGGGACGGATCAGCTCGGGCTACGGCTGGCGGATCCACCCAATCTTCCGCACTCGCGAGTTCCACACCGGGATCGACATCGCGGTGCCCTGGGGGACCCCGATCCGCGCCGCGGCGGCCGGCACGGTGATCTTCACGGGATGGATGCGCGGGTACGGGATGCTCGTGATCCTCGACCACGGCAACGGCCTCTCGACGACCTACTCGCATCTCTCGTCGTACGCCGTCCACGTCGGGGAACGCGTCGAGCGGGGCGACGTCATCGCCCGGATCGGCAGTACCGGGTGGAGCACAGGACCGCACCTCTTCTTCGAGGTGCGGGAGGACGGGCAGCCGGTCAACCCGCTCGGTCAGTAGCCGCATCGAATTCCCGCGCGCCAGAGTCCACCGAGTCCACCGCGGAATTGCGAGTCACGGCGCTCCGTTTGCTATAATGAAATGGCCATGAACACGGTAGTCGTCTGCATCTGTACGAGCGCCCACAGCCCGGCGGGGGTGTGTCGCCGGGAATAGTGTGATGGGCGTCGTGCCCGTGCATTCACGCATGATCACAGCAGCCGCGGCGCCCGTACCCGCGGCTGCTGCACTTCGGGGAGGTGACGACACGCATGGCGCAAGTCTATCTGCCGACGCCGCTTCGCCGGCTGGCACATGGCCGGACCCGGGTGGCGGCCGAGGGACGGACCGTGGACGAGGCGCTCGCCGCGATGGAGCGGGAGTACCCGGGCCTGCGCGAGCAGCTTCGTGAGGCGTCGGGAGAGATGCGAAGCTTCATTAATATCTTCGTGAACGGGACCGAGATTCGAGCGCTGCAAGGGCCGTCCACGCCGCTTCGCGAGGACGACGAAATCTCCATCGTCCCGGCGATGGCCGGAGGCGGGGAGGCGCGCGCCGCGGCGCATGGGTCCGTCCCGTCGATCCGGCGCGCGCTCGGCTGACCCGCTCATGGATGTATCGCTCCGCGAGCCGCCTCGCGCGCTCCATACCGCCCCGGTCCTGCGGATCATGCCAACCGGCAACCTGCTATTGCACGAGGATCCCGAGCCGGGGCGCGTCGGCCGTCTGTGCGACGCCTTGACGCGCGACGGCGTGCTGCGCAACCCGCCCATCGTGACCCCGGCGCCGGACGGGCGGGCGGTGGTGCTGGACGGGGCGAACCGCGTGACCGCCCTGGCTCAACTGGGGATCCGGTATGCCGTGGTCCAGGTGGTGGACTATGCGCGCCCGGACATCCGGCTATCCACGTGGCGCCACCACGTGCACGATGGCGGCGGGCTGCGGCGGCACGCGGCACGGCTGCACGGGGCCAGGGCGCTGGCCCGCTCTGCGATCGCCGACGCCGAAGCGGTGCTCGCCGCCAGCCGCGCAGCCGCGTTCCTCGCGGACGCGGAGGGCGTGACGCTGATCGGCGAGCGGGGCGGGGCGGATGCCGCGGGGCCGGTCTCGGAGCTCGTCGCGCGCTATCGCGGCGCTGACGGCGTGCATCGCGTGGAGGGGGGCACGCCGGATGCGCTCGACGCCGAATACGGGCGCGGCACGCTCGTCGCCTTTCCCCGCTTCGCGAAGGAGGACATTGTCCGCTTGGCGCTCGGCGCCGGCCGTCTCCCGGCCGGGATCACGCGCCATCTCGTGCCCGGGCGAGCGCTGCGGATCAATGTCCCGCTGGACTGGCTCGGTGCGGCATCGGACCCGGCCCGCACGCAGGCGGAGCTCGATGCGATGATCCAGCGGCGCCGGCTGTCCCACGGCGTCCGCTACTACGAGGAATCGACGTTTCTGTTCGATGAGTAGCGGCGACCGCCCGGCGTCGCCCCCGACCCGCGGCGCCGACGAGTCGCTCCTGGCTCGGATCGGGGGCACGCCGCTCGTGCGCCTGCAGCGGGTGACGCGCGAGCTCCCTTCTGCGGTGGAGGTCTACCTCAAGGCGGAGTGGCTCAATCCGGGCGGCTCGGTCAAGGATCGGCCGGTGCTGCGCATGCTCACGGACGCGGAGCGAGACGGACGCCTGCGGCCCGGGACAACGATCCTCGACTCGACGTCGGGAAACGCCGGCATCGCCTACGCGATGATCGGCGCGCTGAGAGGCTATCCGGTCGAGCTCGTGATGCCGGCGAGCGCGAGCCAGGAACGCCGCCGGATCATCGCCGCGTACGGTGCCAAGATCACGTTGTCTGATCCGCTGGAAGGCAGCGACGGCGCCATCCTCTTGGCGCGAGAGATTTACGCCGCCGACCCCGGCCGGTATTTCAAGCCCGATCAATACAACAACCCCTCGAATTGGCGGGCGCACTACGATACCACCGGCCCCGAGATCCTCGAGCAGACGGGGGGCCGTGTCACGCATTTCGTGGCCGGCCTGGGGACGACCGGAACCCTCGTCGGCGCGGGGCGGCGGCTCCACGAGGCGGATCCCAGTATCCGGGTCGTCGCCGTCGAACCCGATGCGCCGTTGCACGGTCTCGAGGGCCTCAAGCACATCGCCAGCTCCATCGTGCCGGGCATCTACGATCCCGGAGTCCAAGACCGCAAGATCTCCGTGTCGACCGAAGACGGATACGCCTTGGCGCGCCGGCTGGCGCGAGACGAAGGGCTGTTCGTCGGCGAATCGGCCGGCGCGGCGGTGGTGGGGGCGCTCCGTGTGGCGCGCGCCTTGGCCCGGGGCGTCATCGTCGTGATCGCGCCGGACGGCGGCGACCGGTACCTGAGCACGCCCTTGTGGCGCGACATGACCGCGTAGCGCGGCGCGGGCTCCATCCCCCCGTTCCCCGTCCCCGCGGGCGTGCGCCGCCGCGCACGGGGCACGCGGCCGGGCTTTCCCGCCGCGGCCGATTCAGGTACAATGACGCTACGGAAGGGATGGGGACGCGTGGCGCTGCACCTAACGCGGACACAGCTCGATCAGATGATCGCGCAGGCGCGGGAAGAAGCTCCAAACGAGTGCTGCGGTCTGCTGCTGGGGACCGGCGATATTGTCATTGAGGTGTTGCGGGCCCGGAACAAGGCCGGCGAGCTGCCTCAGCCCCGCGATCCCCGGCGCCACTATCATGTCGACGACGAGGCGCAGTTGACTGCGCTGCGGTTGGAGCGCGAGCGGGGGTGGGAGATTGTGGGCATTTACCACTCGCATCCCGCAACACCGGCGCTGCCTAGCGCTACAGACCGCGCGCTCGCGCTCTGGCAAACCCCCCGCTATGTGATTATTTCGCTGGCCGACCCCACGCACGCGGACGTCCGTGCGTTTCGGATCACCGACCGCATGGACGGCAATGGGACCGTCGCCGTGGACGAGCACCGGCAGCCCATCCGCGACGTCACGGAAGAGGATGTGGTGGTGACATGAAGGTCAGCTCGCGGGCGGAGTACGGCATCCGGGCCCTGATCGATCTGGCGCAGCACTACGGTGAGGGGCCCGTACAGAGCCACGAGATCGCACGCCGGCAAGGGTTGCCCGAACCGTACTTGAACCAGCTCATGACCACGCTTCGACGCGCCGGGCTCGTCCAGAGCAAGCGCGGCCCCAGCGGCGGCCACGTCCTCGCGCGCCCCCCGGAACGCATCACGGTCGGAGAAGCGTTTCTCGTCCTCGAAGGTAGCGTTGCTCCGTGGCTCTGCGTGGAGGAGCAGGACGCGCACTGCATCTACGCCCCGGGTTGCGGCCTGCGCCCGGTCTGGCAGGCGGTCAAAGCCGCAACCGAGGAAGTCCTCAACCGCACGACGCTCGCCGACATTGTCCGTCCCGCTCTCGTGCCCGCTGTCCAGGCATGACCGGGCGCACCGGTCCGGGCGCTGGAGGCTACGGGCCGCCGGCCGGTTCGTAGAGGCGTTGGGGGTCCTGCGCCGGAATTTGGCCGCCGCGATCGGCGTTCTTGACAATCGGATGCGCGCCAGGCCGGCGTCGGTCCGAGGGCGCGTGGTGATCCGGCCCTTCGGTGCGGGAGCACAGGCATGAACTGCAACGAAGCCGTGGAGAAGCTGTGGCAGTACCTCGATCGGGAGCTCGACGGCGAGGCCGTCGTGGAGGTCGAACGGCACCTGCAGGAGTGCCGCGAGTGCTTCTCCCGGGCCGAATTTGAGCAGCGCCTCCGCGCGCTGCTGCGCCGGTCGTGCGGGTGCGAGCAGGCGCCGGCGGCGCTGCGCGATCGCCTCCATCGACTCCTGAGAATGTTCTGAGTTTCGCGCGCCGGCTCGCAGCGATCGACGTCGGCACGAACTCGGTGCGCCTGCTCGTTGCCGACCGCCCCGACCCTATCGCGTCCGCTGCGCCCGCACGCCGGGATCCAGGCGCCGTGCCGCTCCGCCCGGTATTGCGGCGCCTTGCGATCACCCGCCTCGGCGAAGGTATGAACCGCGACCGGTTGATACGCGAGACCGCTGCCGAGCGGACCGCGGCCGCCGTGCGGGAGTTTGTGCTGGCGGCGGAGGATGCGGGCGCTCGCCCCCCCATGGTTGTGGCCACGCACGCCTTGCGCGTCGCGCGCAACCCCGGGACGTTTATTGAGCGGGTGGGGCGCCCCGTGCGCCTTCTGAGCGGCGCCGAAGAGGCGCGCCTCGGGTTCCGCGGCGCGGTCGCCGGCTTGCCCGATCCTGTCCGCGACGCCGAAGTGCTCGTCGTCGACATCGGTGGCGGCAGCGTCGAGGTCACGCGGGGTGGACCGGGCGGCATTCAGGCGAGCCACAGCGTGCCGTTGGGGTGCGTCGTCTTGACCCAGCGGTTTCTGGCACACGATCCGCCCGATGACCACGAGGTGGCCGCGCTCCGCGGGCTCGCTGCGCGGACGCTCGGGCCGCTCTTGGATCCGGCGCGCGGCGCGGTGGACGCCGTCATCGGGGTGGGTGGGACGATCACGACGATGGCGGCGCTGGCGCAGGGACTCACGCCCTACGATCCTGATCGGGTGCATGGGTATCGCCTAACGCTCCCGCAGGTCGCGTCGACGCTCCAGGTACTGCGAAGTCATCCGCTCGGAGCCCGCCGGACGCTTCCAGGCCTTCAACCCGAGCGCGCCGATGTGATCATCGCGGGCGCGCTCGTGCTGGAGACTGTGCTCGAGGGTCTTGGCGGCCGGGCAATCATCGTCAGCGAGGCCGACCTGCTCTGGGGCGTGCTCATGGAAGCGTAGCGGCCGCGCGGTGAGCAAAATCTTTGACACGACTCGTTCGGCTGGTATAATTGGGGTTGCACGCTAACGATCGCGTACGATGGCGACGCGGGGTGGAGCAGTCCGGTAGCTCGTCGGGCTCATAACCCGAAGGTCGGAGGTTCAAATCCTCCCCCCGCTACCAGAAAATTGGATTTTACAGGACCGCCAACAGGTCCCCGAGTGCACCGGGGACCTGTTGGTTTCGGGCAGGGAGTTGCACGGCGACCTCAACGCAATGGCTGACGAGGCGGCCGCGATAATGAACTGGGACGATTATGCTCAGACGTCCGAAGCCTGTGAGGTTATCCCTGCGCGACGCCCTCGAAGAAGGTTGGCGAGTTGCTCTGGCGTTATGTCCGCGCGGCGAAGGATCTTCGCAAGTGTCCCGCCGCAAGCGGTCGCCCGGGATGAATCGGCACCACTACATCTCGCTTTGGATCACTCGGCAAGACCAGTACGCAATGACTGCCCGATTAACGATCAACGACGTAGCCCGTCGCTGAAGAGCCCGGACGAGTGTAGGGCCGTCCAGGTCTCTTGGAAGCCTGCCCGTCACGCCGGCACGTGAACCTCCTCGATTCTCACCTCCGCATCATCCGGGACGGGCAGCCTTCGAGCGCGCAGCGACTCCAGGTAGAGTTTGATGGCGTCGGTCGCGTTGGCCAAGGCATCATCCCGGGTGTCGCCCTCCGTCACGATGGCCGGGAGGGCCGGCACGGTGACCGTAAAGCCGCCGCGTTCGTTGCGCTCATGGACGACCTTGTAGCGTCTGGCTCCGTCCACAGCTATCACCCAGCCTAGTGTATCACACCCGGTCGCAGCCGACTCGAGCGCGCTCTTCATGCAACCAAATCGCCGACGAATTCAACGCGTTGATCGACACCCATACACTTAGCGGGTGTTCCCGAAAAGTGAAGATCGCACTCCAAAACTTGCAGCCTCCAGACACACGCCATCCAGGCATAGCCGCCAAGATCCACCCCTCGATGCGGATGTCCCCGATCCGCTTCCGGCTCATGGCACGCTGGCTGACGATGCGAGGTGTCGCCATCTCCTCGAAGAATTGCTCCAAAAAGGTACCGAGATGGAAGGCGTAACCGTGACTACCAAATTCCACCTGGTATGGATGAAGCAGTGTGAGGCAGCCCAAGAAATCCGGACGCGGTGGGGCCCCCACAAGGCCCTTGGGTACCTTATCGGAGAGAAGTTCGTAGAGTATCTGCGGGAGGCCCAGACAAGACCGGAATGGCGTGCGCAGGTTCCCAGGTTTGTCGCCGAGATCAAGCAGCTCTTTACCCCGGAAGAGATCCGGCACTACTTCCAGAACGTACGTCGAATCGGACCGCTCGGCCACGTCATGACGGATGACCAGTTCGAGGAGTTCCGTGCGGCCGGGGCGGTCGAGGACAACGCAGTGGAAGGAGCGGAAGACGTGCTCCGCTTGGAGCGCGCGCGACGCCTGCTGCTTGAGTGAACGACTACGCTACATCATCGGGCGAAACCAACAGGTCGATGGACTGGGTAACTTCGCCGGCCGACGGCTTGGTCCTCAGCTACCGCACGATTCCGGCGGCCCGTGCCGGGGCGTGGAAGTACTCCATGGTTCTGATGGTGGGCGAGGTCGGCCGGGACGCTCCGCTGAACGCGGCGGTGGAGGCACGGCGTTGACGGCGCTCGAGACGCAGCCGTTGTTCTTCTGCGGTGACGATGTCCACGCTGCGAAGATGGACAAGATACAGCGGGCACTTGACCAGCGCCGTTTGGATGCGCTGCTCCTGATCAAACATGATGCGGTCCGCTACGTTACCGAGTTCTACGCCAAAGGCTACCGCCCGTTTCTCGACATAGATTACGCGGCGATCGTCCCCGCCGGGAAGAATCCCGTGCTTGGCTTCACGCTCTCCGGCGAGGACCGCCGCGTCGCGATTCGAAGTCGCGTGCAAGACGCACGGCGCCTCCCCGGATTCCGCGATTGGCCCAAGGCGTTGGCGGAGATTATCGCCGACTATGGGTTGAGCTCCGGCCGGATCGGATACGACCTGATGCCCTACTCCCTGTACCAGGGCCTCCGCGACCGATTGCCGCGCCTGGAACTGGTTGATGCGAACGACGTCTGGGTCGATTTGACCGCGGTGAAACACCCGCTCGAAGTCGCTCTCATCGAGGAGGCCCTGGCGATCGCCCAGCGCGGTGTCACCGCGGCGGTTGAAGCGGCGGTGCCGGGCAAGAGCGAAATTGAAGTATCGGCCGCCGCCGAGTATTGCATGCGCTGTTTGGGCTCCGAGATGAACCCGTTCATTCCGGTCGTCGCGTCCGGGCCCAACGCGGCGGTGTGGGAGCGCGTGGCGACCACCCGACGGATCGAATCGGGCGAGATGGTGATTCTTGATTTCGGGTGCGTATATCGCGGATACACGGGTGACTTCGCACGGACGGTTATCGTTGGCGATCCCACGCCCGCGCAGCGGCGCCTCTACCGCACAGCCTATCAAAGCCTTCGAGCGGGGATCGAAGCCGCCAAACCGGGCGTGCCGTGCTCGGCGGTCGATGCCGCCATACGGCGGGCGATCGAGGAGGCCGGTTTCGCGAAGTACGGTCAGGGGTGGGCCACGGGACATCAGCTCGGATTCGGCCTGCACGGCGAACCGCTCATCGCCGCCGGCGTGGATCTTCCTCTTCGGCCCGGGATGGTCATCAATCTCGAACCATCGCTTTATACCTTCGATGACTTATCGGTCGGAGGCGTCGAAATCGAAGATTCTTTGCTTATCACCGACACGGGATCCCGACTGCTCACGAGCGCGGCATATGATGAACGGTTGTTGGGCTAGTCATGCATCCGGCGGTGAATGAATCTTGCCGCTCGCGTGCGCGGCGCAGGCTTTCACAATCGTGCCGGCCGACGCCATCCAGGCGAAGCGGAGGGAGATCGAGGCGGTTTCTTTCTTGAAGGTCCCAGGAGGGACAGACAGGCTCTCGGCGGCCGGCGAAAGCACCCCGGATGGGAGAAGCCGGGTGGGCATCTTTGATGAGAGGAGTACAGGCGTCACAAAGGAAATCCCCATGTATATTGAGCGTGCAAACACGATGCCCGAACCGATCCAACTGCGTTGACCTCTTCCCACTGGAGAACCGGATGGCCATCGATCGAGTCGCGCCCGTGCTCCACAAGGGCGCCCGCGTGAACCCTCCTGCGCCGTCGCAGGCGGCGAGCACCGCTGTGCCCATTTCCAATGGGGTCGTGTGAAATGACCGACGACCTTCGCGTCGCCCATATTTCTTGTCCGCCCGGCCAATCGGCCCGGGGTCGAATCGTAGTTGGGTACCAGCAGGATGGGACGGAACTCGCGTTGCCGGTGCTCGTCATGAACGGTGCGCGTCAAGGTCCGACCGTCTACATGGGGGCGCTCATTCACGGCGGCGAGCCATCCGGCGCGGAGGTCATCCGCCAGATCATGCGCGAGCGAGTGGACGCGTCGGCCCTTGCCGGACGGCTCATCGCCATCCCGATCCAGAATCCCTTAGCCTTCCGCACGAGTACGTACCACAGCATCGAGGATGGGCTGAACGGCAACAGGATCTTCCCGGGCGATCCGACCGAGACGTTGACCAACCGGCTCGTTGCGGCGATATCACGGTACGCGGTCGAGAACTCCGACTACGTTCTCGATCTGCATTGCAACGCTCGCGACTCGATCCTCTTCAACTTCGTTCGCTGGAACGAGTCGGGAGCCGCACGTGAAAGCGTTGCAATCTCGCGTGCCTTCGGGTTCACGACCGTGCTGTCGGAGGCGAAACGGCAGGGCTTCGGATTCGAGGAGCGGCTGGTCGGATTGCTCGCCGACATGGCGCTCGC
>JAJPJL010000123.1 GCA_021324255.1 Bacillota bacterium | reverse complement strand
CCTCCCCGCGGCGCCCTCCGAGCGCCGGCGCACGCTGGAGGCGGCGCGCACCCACCCGCACACGCTCGTGGTGTTCGAAGCGCCCCACCGGCTGCTCCGAACCCTCGACGCGCTCGCCGACGCCTGGGGCGACCGCCGCATCGCCGTGGCCCGCGAGCTGACCAAGATGCACGAAGAGATCTGGCGCGGCCGCGTGCGCGAGGCGGCGGCGTACTTTCACGCGCACCCGCCGCGGGGCGAGTTCACGCTGGTCGTGGAAGGCGCCGCGCAGGAGGCCGCCGCGCGGGACGCGCCGGCCGGGCCGCCCGATGCCGGCGCGGAGCAGGCCGCACGGGCGGCGCTGCGGGCGGCGCTCGACGAAGGCCAGGCGCCGTTTGACGCCGTGCGCCGCGCCGCGCGGGCGAGCGGGCTCCGGCGCAATGAGGTCTACCGGCTGTGGCTCGCGCTCAAGCAGGAGGCGTCCCGATGAAGACGGTGCACACGGCGGGAGACGAAGCCGAGGCGCTGATGCTGCAGAGTCTGCTCCAGCAGGTCGGCATCCCGGTCATGCTGCGGTCCCGTCAGATCCCCGGCTACGCCGAGGTGGTGGAGCGGGCAACCGGCGTGTGGGGTGATCTGCTGGTACCCGACGAGCGCGAGGCGGAGGCGCGCACACTGCTTGCGGAGTACCTGGCCTCGTCGCGGGCGTCCCGGCCGGCGCCGCAGGAGCGGATCGCCGGGGTCGTCGTCCCGACCGCCACCCTGTTCGACGAGCGCGGCGCGATCGACGAGGCCGCGAACGTCCGGCATCTGGAGTGGCTGATCGGCCGCGGCGTGCACGGCCT
The DNA here is from genome assembly GCA_021324255.1 of Bacillota bacterium. Classification (GTDB taxonomy): domain Bacteria; phylum Sysuimicrobiota; class Sysuimicrobiia; order Sysuimicrobiales; family Segetimicrobiaceae; genus JAJPIA01. Next base: position 6,690 of record JAJPJL010000123.1, on the reverse strand, counting down.
GTTTACGCTCGGCACCACGGGGGAGTTCTCGTCGCTGTCGCGCGAGGAGCGGCGGATGATGGCCGAGCTCACGGTGCGCACCGCGCGCGGCCGCGTCCCGGTGCTGGTGGGCATCAGCAGCCCCGGGACCGACGAAGCGCTCGCCTATGCCGAGCACGCAGAGTCGATCGGTGCGAGCGGGGTCGTCGCCGTGCTGCCCTACTATTGGGTCCCGCCGGATCGGTCGATCTACGAGCATTACCGGCTGCTGTCGGTAGGCACGGCGCTCCCGGTGTTCATCTACAACTTCCCCGCGCTCACCGGGCGCAGCATACCGCCCCGGCTCGTGGCACGCCTCGCCGCCGACCGGCCCAACATCGTGGGCATAAAGGACAGCGTGGACAGCATCGGCCACCTGCTGGAGACGCTCGCGCTGGCCCGCGCCGTGCGGCCCGACTTCACGGTGCTGTGCGGCATGGATTACCATCTCCTCAACACGGTCCTGATCGGCGGGGACGGCTGCGTCCCGGGGTCCGCCAACTTCGCCCCGGACCCGTTCGTGCGCATCTGGCGATCGGCGGCGGCCGGCAACGTCGCCGCGGCCGTGGAGGACGCCCGCGCGCTCGCGCCGATTCCCGGGATCTACGGGATGGATGCGCCCGCGTTTGTGATCGTCAAGGAAGCCATGGTCATGGCGGGCCTCATCCCCCACGCGGCCACGCGCGCCCCGGCGGTGCCGCTCTCCGAGGACGAGCGGCGGCGCCTGCGGCGGGGGCTCATGGAGATGGGGGTCGTGGGATGACGCCCGGCCGCGCGGCGCCCGGCGAGCTTCGGGTCGGGCTGCTCGGCTGCGGGACCGTGGGCGCCGCGGTCGTCCGCCTGCTCCGCACGAACGGCGAGGAGATCACGCGGCGGACGGGCCGGGTCCTCCGTATCGTGCGCGTCGCCGTTGCCCAGCCGGACAAGAGCCGCGGCATCGTCTTCGAGCCCGGCGTGCTCACGGGCCAGGCCGCGGACGTCGTCGCCGATCCGCGCGTGGACTGCGTCGCCGAGGTGATGGGCGGCGTGGAGCCGGCGCGGACCCTCCTCCTCGACGCGATCGAGCGCGGCAAGAGCGTCGTGACCGCGAACAAGCAGCTCATCGCCCGCCACGGCCCCGAGGTGTTCGCCGCGGCCGCGCGCGCCGGCGTCGACCTGCGCCTGGAGGCCAGCGTCGGCGGCGGGCTCCCGGTCATCCAGCCGCTCAAGGAGTCGCTCGCCGCGAACCGCGTCAGCGAACTGTGGGGCATCCTCAACGGCACAACCAACTACATCCTCACCAAGATGGCGGGCGAGGGCTGGGGGTTCGAGCGCGCGCTCGAGGACGCGCAGCGGCGGGGCTTCGCCGAGGCCGATCCCACGGAGGACGTCGACGGCCACGACGCGGCGGCGAAGCTGGCGATTCTCGCCACGATCGCGTTCCACGCGCCGGTGCGCGCGGACGACGTGTACCGCGAAGGCATCCGCCGCATCACGCCCCAGGACATCGCGTTCGGGCGTGAGCTCGGATTTGCGGTCAAGCTCCTCGCGATTGCGCGCGACCGCGACGGCCGCGTGGAGGCGCGCGTGCACCCGGCGTTTCTGCCGGTCGGCCATCCGCTCGCCGCGATTCGCGACGAGCTCAACGCGCTGTTCGTCCGCGGCGACTTTGCCGGCGAGGTGATGACGGTCGGGCGCGGCGCCGGCGGCGAGCCGACGGCGAGCGCCGTCGTGGCGGACCTGATCGACATCGCGCGCAACCGTGCGGCGGGCGTGCACGGCCGCGTCGGGTGGGGCGAGCTCGCGCCCCGGCCGGTTCGCCCGATCGAGGAGACGGCGTCGCCGTTCTACCTGCTCATGCGCGTGACGGACCGCCCCGGCGTGTTTGCGCGGATCGCGTCGATCTTCGGCGAGGAAGGGGTGAGCATCGCGTCGATCGTCCAGAAGACCCGAGGGCACGCCGCCGACATCATCATGGTGACCCACACGACGGTCGAGACGCAGATGCGCCGCGTGCTCGCGCGGCTGGAACAGCTCGACGTGCTCCACAGCATCCGCAGCACGATCCGCGTCGTGGGGGACGTGTGACCGTGGGCGGCGCGGCGGGCCCGCCCGGGCCGGCCCGCGTGTGGCGCGGCGTGATCGAGGAATACCGCGCGCGCCTGCCCGTGACCGCGCGCACCCCGGTCGTGACCCTGCTGGAGGGCGGCACGCCGCTGGTGCGCGCCGATCGGCTAGCGCGGCATTTCCCGGACGTCGCGCTGTGGCTGAAGTACGAAGGCGTCAACCCGACCGGCTCCTTCAAGGATCGCGGCATGACCGTGGCCATCTCCAAGGCGCTCGAGGATGCCAGCCGTGCGGTCGTGTGCGCGAGCACCGGCAACACCGCGGCATCCGCGGCGGCCTACGCGGCGCGGGCCGGGCTGCCGTGCTTCGTGGTCGTTCCGGCCGGCGGCGTCGCCCTCGGCAAGATGGTGCAGGCCCTGGCGCACGGCGCGCGGGTCGTGCCGGTGCGGGGCTCCTTCGACGATGCGCTCCGGCTCGTGCGCGAGGGCGGGCCGCGGCTCGCGCTGACGCTCGTCAACTCCGTCAACCCGCACCGGCTCGAAGGGCAAAAGACCGGGGCGTTCGAGATCTGCGACGCGCTCGGCCGGGCGCCGGATGCGCTCGCCATTCCGGTGGGCAACGCGGGCAATATCACGGCGTACTGGCGGGGATTCACGGAGTACCATCGCGCGGGCGTGATCGGCGGGAGGCCGCGCATGTGGGGATTCCAGGCCGCCGGCGCGGCGCCCCTCGTGCTCGGCCATCCGGTCGAGCATCCCGACACCGTCGCGTCGGCGATTCGCATCGGCCGGCCGGCGTCGTGGGACGGAGCCGAGACGGCGGTCCGCGAGTCCGGCGGCGCCATCGAGGCGGTGAGCGATGCCGAACTCCTCGCGGCGCAGGCGCTGCTCGCCCGCGAGGAGGGGGTGTTCGTCGAGCCGTCGTCCGCGGCCCCGGTCGCCGGGCTGCTGAAGCGGGCCCGCGAGGGACGCCTCGCTCCCGGCCTCGTCGTCTGCGTGCTCACCGGTCAGGGCCTCAAGGATCCCGACGCGGTCCTCCGCACCGAGCGCCAGCCCGAACCGGTCCCGGCCACGATGCAGGCGCTCGAGCGCCTGGTCGACGCCGCGCTCGTCGCGGGATGATCAGGGTCCGCGTGCCGGCGACGGCCGCGAACCTCGGGCCCGGATTCGACGCCGTGGGCCTCGCGCTCCGGCTCCACAACACGCTGGAACTCTGGGATGCCCCGGAGCCCGCAGTCGACGTCGCGGGGGAAGGCGACGACACGCTCCCGCGGGACCCCTCGCACCTCGCCTACCGCGCCGCGGCGGCCGTCGTCGAACGCGCGGGCCGCGGCCTGGGACGGCGGCAGCCGGCCGCGTTCGGGATCCGGCAGCGCAATCAGATCCCCCTGGCCCGCGGTCTCGGAAGCAGCGCCGCCGCCATCGTGGGCGGCGCTGTGGCGGCCAACGAGCTGCTCGGCGGCCCGCTCGATCAGCAGGCCCTCCTCGATCTCGCGGCGGAGCTGGAGGGACACCCCGACAACGTCGCGCCCGCCCTGCTCGGCGGCCTCGTGGTGTGCGCGGGCACGCCGGGCGGTGTGCGCGCGCTGCGCGTCGCGCCGCCGCCGATGCCGCTCGTGGCGGCGATCCCGGATTTCCGCGTGTCCACCGCGGAGGCGCGCCGCCTGCTACCGCGGAGCGTGCCCTTTGCCGACGCGGCGTTCAACGTCGGCCGCGCCGCCCTGCTCGTGGCCGCGCTCCGCGAGGGCCGCTCCGATCTGCTCGGTGCCGCGACGGAGGATCGGCTCCACCAGCCCTACCGCGCGGCGCTCGTCCCGGGGCTGGCAGACGTCTTTGCAGCCGCGCGCAACGCGGGCGCGGACGGCGTGGTCCTGAGCGGTTCCGGCCCCACGGTCCTCGCGTTCGGCAGCGCGCCGGGGATTGCCCCCGCGATGGTCGAAGCGTTCTGGCGCGCCGGCGTCCGGTGCAGGACGGTCGCGATTCAGGTCGACAACGACGGGGCCGTCGTGGAGACGGCCGCGTAGGCGCGGCCGCGTACGCAGGGGACCCGGAGGGCATGCGGTGGGCTTGATCGTGCAGAAGTTCGGCGGCAGTTCGGTCGCGGGCGCGGACCGCGTGAAGAACGTCGCCGCGCGGGTCGTCGCCACGCGGCGCGCCGGGCACCGCGTCGTGGTTGTCGTATCCGCGCCCGGCGACATGACCGACGACCTGATCCGCATGGCGCGGCAGATCTCCGAGCAGCCGCCGGCGCGCGAGATGGACATGCTGCTCGCGACCGGGGAACAGGTGTCGATCGCGCTGCTCGCCATGGCCATCCACGCCGGCGGGCACGAGGTCATCTCGCTGACGGGCGGGCAGGCGCGCATCCGGACCGAGCGCGTCCACACGCGCGCCAGGATCGTCGACGTCGACCGCAGGCGCATCGACCGGGAGCTCGCCTCCGGGCGAATCGTGATCGTCGCCGGGTTCCAGGGCATCACGGACGAGGAGGAGATCACGACGCTCGGGCGCGGCGGCTCCGACACCACCGCGGTCGCGCTGGCGTCGGCGCTCGGCGCGGATGTATGCCAGATCTACACGGACGTGGAAGGGGTGTTTACGGCCGACCCGCGCCTCGTGCCGGCGGCCCGCAAGCTCCGCGAGATTTCGTACGACGAGATGCTGGAGATGGCCAGCTCGGGCGCGCTCGTGCTGCAGACCCGCGCGGCGGAGCTCGCGAAGCAGTATCGGGTGCCGCTCGAGGTGCGGAGCAGCTTCGTGGATCGGGAGGGCACCATGGTCACGGACCGCTCGATCGAACGCCGGCGCGTGGTCACCGGCGTCACGCACGATCGCAACGTCGCCAAAATCACGGCCACCGGGGTCGCCGATCGGCCCGGCGCGGCGCACACGATCTTTCGCGCCGTCGCGGCGCGCCACGTGAACGTGAACATGATCATCCAGAGCGTGCCCCGGCACGAGCGGGCGGACATCTCCTTCACCGTCGCCGCGTCGGACATGCGCGCGGCCGTGGACGCGGTGCGCGCCGTCGCCGCCGAGGTGGGCGCGGAGGAGGTGCTGGCCGACGACGGCGTGGCGATGGTCAGCGCGGTCGGCGCCGGCATGATCAGCAACCCGGGCGTCGCGGCGCGGATGTTTGGCGCCCTGGCCGCCGCGGGCATCAACATCGAGCTGATCGCCACGTCCGAGATCAAGGTGTCGTGCGTGATCCGGGCGAGCGAGGTGGAGCGCGCGGTCCAAGCGTTACACGCCGAGTTCGAGCTGCAGCACGAGTAGCGCTCTGGGGGACCGAGCGTTTCGCCCAGCTCAAAGAGCTCCTATTTCGGGTCTGGGAGAGCCCGTTGACCCGCTGGCAGGCGGGGAATGGCACATGAGACTGAATAGTACCTTACCGGGGGTTTGGGATGCGTTCTAAGCCGGCTGGACCACCGCCCCGCGTCCTTGACAACGGTAGCCGCCGCCGGTAGCATGACGCCAAAGCGATGACGGAGCGGGAGTAGGCCCGCCGCGGTCCCAACACCGCGATCGCGGTGCGAGAGAGCCGGGGCAGGTGCGAGCCGGCGGAGGCGGCGGGTCGAACATGGCTCCGGAGCTGTGCGTCGAATCGCCGCCGTGTGCGCGGCGGCGTAGTAGGCGGCACCGCTGGCCGGCGTGATACGGCGGAGAGGCCCGGCACGTGCCGGGTGAACGTGGGTGGTACCACGGAGGCGCGAATGCCTCTCGTCCCGGGACGAGAGGCATCGATGTTTTCGGGAGGCTTTGACTCTCTCGAGGGGCGTGAGCTGACCATGGGCACGTACTACATCACCACACCGATCTACTACGTGAACGGCGAGCCGCACATCGGCCACGCGTACACCACGATCGCGGCCGACGTCGCGGCCCGTGTCAAGCGCCTGAGCGGCCACGACGTGCTGTTCCTGACCGGCACCGACGAACACGGCATCAACATCGCCCGGGTCGCCGAGCGCCACGGCGTGTCGCCGCAGGCGTGGGCCGACCGCATCGCCGGGGAGTTCCGCCGGCTGTGGCGGGTGCTCAACATCTCGAACGACGACTTCATCAGAACCACCGAGCCGCGGCACCGCAGGGTCGTCCAGCACATCTTCGAACGCCTGCTGGCCCAGGGCGACATCTACCGGGGCACCTACGAAGGCTGGTACTGCCCGTCGTGCGAGAGCTACTATCCGGAGAACGAACTGGGACCCGGCCACACCTGTCCCATCCACACCGGCCGCACGCTGGAATGGACCGCCGAGGACGCGTACCTCTTCCGGCTCTCCGGGTATCGGGACTGGCTGCTGCGCCATATCGAGACCCATCCCACCGCCGTGGCGCCCGACGGGCCGCGCAGCGAGGTGCTCTCGCTGTTGCGATCGGGGTTGAAGGACATCGCGGTGAGCCGCGCCACGTTCACGTGGGGCGTCCCGGTGCGGTCCGATCCGAAGCACGTGGTGTACGTCTGGATCGACGCCCTGACGAACTACATCACCGCCGCGGGTTTTCTCGACGATCCGGACAAGTTCCGGCGCTACTGGCCGGCCGACGTGCACCTGGTCGGCAAGGAGATCGTGCGGTTCCACGCGGTCATCTGGCCGATCGTGCTCCACGCCGCGGGGATTCCCGT
>JAJPJL010000032.1 GCA_021324255.1 Bacillota bacterium | reverse complement strand
GTTATTGAGGGGCAAGAACAGGTCCCCCCTGGACACCACAAATCGAAAGGAGGGCCCAGTCCATGGCGACCAAGAAGAAGGCAGCCAAGAAGGGCAAGAAGCGCTAACTCGCGTTTCTGCCTGTTGCTCGTGTAGGGGCGCTGCTCAGAGAGCGGCGCCCTTCGTCTTCGAAAGGGATCGGCCGTCGTACACAGGGATCGGCCGTCGTACACGCGTGCCGGGACCCGGCGTGTCTGCGCGGCGCGGCGAGGGAAGCTGGCGTCTCCGGGCGAACCGGTTGGCATGACGGACCCCCGTGTCGAGAAGCTCGCCAGCGTTTTGGTGCACTACTCCCTCGAGCTGCAGCGTGGCCAGCTGGTGCGCATCAGGGGATCGGCGCTGGCGGCGCCGCAGATCCTCGCGCTCTACCGGACGGCGCTGGAGGCCGGCGCCCACCCCGTCGTTCGCGCCGGCATCGACGGCATCGAGGAGCTGTATTACCGGATCGCGAGCGACGATCAGCTCCGCTACGTTTCCCCCTTGGACCGGCACGAGATGGAGACGGTCGACGCGGAGGTGTCGCTCCTCGGCGCCTACAACACGCGGGCGCTTACCCGTGTGGACCCGCGGCGAATGCGCCTCCGGCGGGAGGCCACGAGCGATCTGAGTCGGCGATTCATGGAGCGCGCGGCCAGCGGCGCCCTTCGGTGGTGCCTGACGCAGGCGCCGACGCAGGCAGACGCTCAGGAAGCCGAGATGTCGCTCGGCGAGTACGAGGATTTCGTCTACCGCGCCGGGCGCCTCGACGAGGACGATCCCGTCTCGGCCTGGCAGCGGGTCGCGCGCGAGCAAGACGGGATCTGCGACCGGCTTGGGCGGGTGCGGACGCTCCGCATCGTGGCGCCCGATACGGATCTCACGGTATCGGTGGAAGGCCGGCGCTGGATCAGCGCCGCGGGTACCCACAACTTCCCCGACGGCGAAGTCTTTACCGGTCCGGTCGAGGATGCGACCCAGGGCACGGTGCGGTTCACGTTCCCGGCGATCTACGGCGGCCGTGAGGTGAGCGACGTCCATGTCTCGTTCGAGGGCGGGCGAGTCGTCTCGGCGGCGGCCGCCAAGGGGGAGGAGTTTCTCCGGGCGATGCTCGACGTCGACGCGGGGGCGCGGGTCCTCGGCGAGTTCGCGTTCGGCCTGAACTACAACATCCAGCAGTTCACCCGCAACATCCTCTTCGACGAAAAGATCGGGGGTACATTGCACATGGCATTTGGCGCCGCGTACCCCGAGACCGGAGGCAAAAACACCTCGGGGCTCCACTGGGACATGATCCTGGATCTGCGCGACAGCGGCGCGGAAGTCTACGCCGACGGCGAGGTCGTCTATCGAGGCGGTCGCTTCCTGACCTAGGCGCGGCCGCGCCGCGGGACGAGGCCGCCGCCCGGATCATCCGCCGCCGGACGCGCGTTCGACGCGCGCCGCCAGCTCCGCAAACTCCTCCTGCGTGCGTTCCGCGACGGCGTCGGCCGCCTGCGCGTACCAGGGCCCCTCGGTTGCCTTGATCTGAATGTTCGAGAGGACTCGGGCCTCGAGCTCGCGGAGGAGCTCGAGGACGTCGTCCTTGGGAAACCCGCCCCACTCGCCGCCGAGGAGGCGGTCGATGAACTCGCCGAGGGGGCGCCCCTCGTCCTGGCACACGGTTTCGTACAGGTCCCGCAGGCGTGCGCTCACGGTGCCTCCCCGGCCAGGTGCCACACGTCCAGGAGGGCGGCGACGCTCCATGCTTGGGCGATGCACCCGCGGGCGTCGTGGGGCGAGTCGCCGTCGAAGAGCTCGGAGACGGTCCCCAGCCCGGCCTCGAGCAGGTGCGCCCGGAACGGCTCGAGCAGCCGGCGCGCCGCCCGGCGGTCGCCCGTCAGGCGCACGAGCGCCGCGGCGTAGGGCGCGAGCCACCACGTCCAGACCGTGCCTTGATGGTACGCGCCGTCGCGGGCCGGGACATCCCCCTCGTACCGCCCGCGGTAGTCGGGCGCGTCGGACGCAAGCGTGCGCAGGCCGAATGGGGTGAGCAGGCGGGCCGTCACGGTGTCGAACACGGTGCGGGCCGTGGGGCCCTCGACGAGCGGGTGCGGCAGGGACAGCGCAAGCAGCTGGTTGGGTCTCAGCGACGTGTCCGGAGTCCCGTCCGGACGGATCACATCGTACAAGTATCCGCCCGTGTCGTCGAAGAAGCGCGGCGTGAAGGACCGGCGCAGGGCGGCGGCGGCGGCGGCGTCCGTGGATCCATCCTGCCCCAGCGCATTCGCCCACGCGGCCGCAAGCCAGAGGGCCTCATGCCACAGGGCGTTGAGGTCCACGGGCTTACCCGTGCGGGGCGTGACCGGGCGTCCCTCGCGACGGGCGTCCATCCACGTGAGCGCGAGCTCCGGGGCGCCCGTCTCCAGCAGACCGTCCGCGGGGTCGACGCGAATGCCGTGCCGCGTGCCGGCCCGGTACCGGTCCACGATCTCGCGAATCGCCGGGAACACGCGTGCGAGCAGATCCCCGTCTCCCGCGCGCGACAGGTACCGTCCCACCGCGTGCACGTACCACAGCGCGGCGTCCGCGCTTGTGTACTCGGGCGCGCCGCCGTCGTCGGGGAAGCGGTTCGGCAGCATACCCTCGCTCACGTGGTCCGCGTACGAAAGGAGAATGTCGCGTGCCTCCTCGAGCCGGCCCGTGGCGAGCGTCAACCCCGGCAGCGCGATCATCGTGTCCCGGCCCCAGTCGGTAAACCAGTGGTAGCCCGCGATGACCGACCGCCGCGCCGCGCCGCGGACGAGAAACTGGTCCGCCGCGAGCAGGAGCCGCGGCGGGAGCCCGCCGGGTCCGGGAAGCGGGACGCTGTCGCGGGCCAGCCGGTCGCCGACCTCCAGCAGCCGCCGCTGCCGCCGCGCTTCGGCCGCGAGGGACCCGCACCCGGCCGGCGGCGGGCCGTCGCCGGCCGCCGCGACGAACGTGAGCGCCTGCCCCGCATCGAGCATGGCCTCGAAGGTGCCCGGCACGTACAGGTCTTCCACGTCGTCGAGCCCGCGCGCACGCTCGACACGGTGAAGGAACCGCCAGTACCAGTCCGGCGCCGGGGCAAACGCCGCACCCTTGACGGTGAGCGTGTAGGGCGTGGCGCCCTGCCACGGGACGACGCGCACGCCTCCCGGGATCTCCTCCACGCCAAAGCGCCAGCCGGGATCGCCGCGGGTGTGCGCGTGGTAGTCGCGCTCCGTCACAAACGGGCGAAGCCGGAGCCGCAGCGGGCCGGCGGCGCCGAGGATGCGATACCGGACACAGACCGCGTCGCACCCCCGCGGCATCCACACCTGTTTCTCTACCTGCGCGCCGTGAAGCGCGTACGTCCAGACCGGGAGCGTGCCCTCCAACCGGAAGCCGGCAAGGTGCCGGTACCCCTCCGGGGCGATCGTGCCGTCATGGTATTCGTTCGTCCCGAGCTCGAACGCGCGCCCGCCGAGCTCCACGGTCTCGTCGATCTTCGCCAGGAGGACCGTACGACGGACCGGCGGCTGGAGCGCCGCGACCAGCAGCCCGTGGTAGCGGCGCGTGTTCGCTCCGGCCACCGTACCCGACGCGTACCCGCCCCGGCCGTTCGTGACCAGCCACTCGCGGCGAAGCAGGGCATCGAGAAAGCCGAGCAGAGGAGGCGCCAGGTCCAGGCGCGCTACGGGTTCGGCCGCATCCTCCGTCACGCGGGGCGCCGCCTGCCGCGCTGCTCCACGCCCCTCGCTAATGGCCCTCGAGGTAGCGCTCCACGTCCATGGCCGCCATGCAGCCCCATCCGGCGGCGGTCACGGCCTGGCGGTAACGGTGATCGTGCACGTCGCCCGCAGCAAACACGCCCGCGACGCTGGTCATGGTGTGCCGGTGCAACCGCACGTATCCCTGCTCGTCGAGGTCGACCTGCCCGCGGAACAGCTCGGTGTTCGGATGATGGCCGATGGCCACGAACAGGCCATCGACGCGAAACTCTTCGCGGGCGCGGCGCTCGCGGTCGTAGAGGCGCAACCCGGTCACCGTCTCGTCCCCGAGCACGTCCTCCACCACGGTGTTCCATCGCACCCCCACCTTGTCGTGATGAAGGGCGCGGTCGGCCATGATCTTGCTCGCCCGGAACTTGTCGCGGCGGTGAATGATCGTCACGCGCGTGGCAAACTTGGTGAGCACCAGGGCCTCCTCCATCGCGGAGTCGCCCCCGCCGACGACGGCGACCTCCTTGCCCCGGAAGAAGAACGCGTCGCACGGCGCGCACGACGACACGCCGTGGCCGATCAACCGCTGCTCGTTCGGAAGGTTCAGCCAGTTCGTCCCGGCGCCCGTCGCGATGATCACGGCCTCCGCGTCGAGCGTGCGGCCCGGGACCGTCACCCGAAACGGCCGCCTGGCGAAGTCGACCGCGGTCGCGTCGTCGTCCACGAACTCGACCTCGAACCGCTCCGCCTGCTGCCGGAGCAGATCCATGAGCTCCGGTCCCTGGACGCCGTTGGGGAACCCGGGGAAGTTCTCCACATCCGTGGTCAGCGTGAGCTGGCCGCCGCGCTGGCTCCCGGCCACGACCAGCGGACGGAGCTGCGCCCGGGCCGCGTAGATGGCGGCGGTGAGGCCCGCCGACCCCGATCCTAGGATGATGACCTTGCGTGTTTCGGCCATGCCGTTACCTCCCGGCGCGCACAGGATCCGCCGTCCTTTGCAACGCCGGAGCCGTTCCCCTTCTTCCCGGCGTCCCGGTGACGGCCGCCTCGCCGGTCCGGGGGAGCGCCGGTGCCACGGGGCGGAGCCGCCGCGGGCAGATTACTCCATGCCGCCGCCGCGGGGACCCAGGACCCGGTGGTATTGCACGAAGTTCGTCCGTCCCCGTGCGACGAGGGGCACGGAGCCGACGAGCACCACCGGATCGGCGGGACGGGCCAGGTGCCGGCGCACCAGCTCGCGGTCCAGCGCGCGGACCATCGCGTCGGCCGTTCGCTCAAATGGGAGCACGATCGGCCAGACGCCCCGGTACAGCGTGAGCCGCGTCGCCACGCGCTCGTCCTCGGTGCAGGCCAGCACCGGCGCCGCGGGACGCAGCTGGGCGAGGGCGCATGCCGTGCGTCCGCTGGACGTCACCGCGACGATCAGGCGGACGCCGAGTTGGTCCGCCAGGCCCTGGGTCGCGCTGCCGATCGCCTGCAGGACGGTGCGAGGGGGCGCGCCGTCCCGGCCGGCACGCCCCGCCGCCTCCGTCGCGCGCGCGATCCGATCCATCACCTGCACGGCTTCGATCGGAAAGCGCCCCACCGCCGTCTCCGCCGAGAGCATGACCGCGTCGGTGCCGTCCAAGATCGCGTTCGCCACGTCGGAGGTCTCGGCGCGCGTCGGCCGTTGTTGGTGGACCATGGATTCGAGCATCTGGGTCGCGGTGATGACCGGCACGCCGTGCGCATTCGCGACGCGGATAATGCGCTTCTGGAGCAGCGGGACTTCCTCGGGCGGCAGTTCCACGCCGAGATCGCCGCGCGCCACCATCACGGCGTCCGACGCCGCCACGATCTCCTCGAGGTGCTCGATCGCTTCGGGACGCTCCAACTTGGCGACGATCGGCACAGACCGGCCCCACCGGCGCAGGAGGCGCCGCGCGTGCCGGAGGTCCGCGGGGCCGCGCACGAAGCTGAGCGCCACATAATCCACCCCGTAGCGCAGTCCGGCTCGCAGGTCGGCGATGTCTTTCGACGTCAGCGCGGCTCCGCGCAGGCGCACTCCCGGGAGGTTCACGCCCTGGTGCTCGCCGAGCGTGCCGCCGCGCACGACGCGGCAGTGTACGTCGTTCCCACGGCGGCGCACCACCACGAGCTCGATCGTCCCGTCGCGCAGCAGGATCCGCTGGCCCCGCCGTGCGATGCGGGCAAGGCCCGGCAGCGCCACCGGGATGCGCCGCGCGTCGCCGGCGGTCGCGGTCGGGGTCAGCGTCACCTCCGCACCCTGCGCCAGGTGCACGGGATGCGGGAGCCGCCCGACGCGGATCTTTGGGCCCTGGAGGTCCTGGAGGATCGCCAGCGGCGCGCCGGCCTCGCGCGCCAGGCGCCGCAGCCGCTCGATGACGCCGCGGTGCCCGGCGCGGGTGCCGTGCGAGAAGTTGATCCGGGCGACATCCATCCCGGCGGCGATCATCCGCCGCAGCATCGCCGTACTCTCCGTGGCCGGGCCGATCGTCGCGACGATCTTCGTGCGGCGGCCCGGGAGCTGACGCGCGGCGAGCGACCGCGGCATCGCTACCGCTGCTCGGACGCCGGGGACGGCCGCGGGCCTCCCCCGGCGTGCAGCCTGCGGCGGTCCCACGGGGTGCGGCCCGTTGGCGTTGGCTTCACGCAGTGGCGCCGGCCTGGACCGGCCGGAGCGGCGCGGCCGGTCGGGCGCCCGGATAGCCGATGCGGAGCACGAGCCCGGCCGCGCACAAGCACAGCGCGCCCGATGTGACGAAGGCTACCGGGTAACTGCCCAGCCACATATGCACCAGGCCCGCACCGAACGCGGCGGTCGCCGCCCCCAGCTGGTGGGCCGCGAAGATCCATCCGAACATCAGGGCCGCGTTTTCCTTGCCGAACAGATCAGCGGTGAGTCGCACGGTCGGCGGTACCGTGGCAACCCAGTCGAGACCGTAGAATACCGCAAACACCACCAGCCCGGCGAACCTCGGCCCGAAGGACGGCGCGGCGGCGGGCAGGAAGAGGAGTTGCGCACCGAACGCGACCGGCAAGAAGATCAGCGACAGGCCGCGAAGGCCGTAGTACCAGCACAAGAGATAGCGGTTGTTCCACCGGTCCGAGAGCCAGCCGGAGACCGTCGTCCCCAGGAGGTCGAAGACGCCCATGGACGCCAGCAAGCCGGCCGCCGTGACCTCGGGAATTCCGAACTCCGTGCACGCCGGGATGAAATGCGTGCCGATCAACCCGTTGGTGCTGGCCCCGCAGATGTAAAAGGTGCCGGCGAGCAGCCAGAAATCCCGGGACCGTAAGCCGGCCGCCAGTCCCTGAATCGCGGCGCCCGCGGCGCGGGCCGGCGGCCGCGGCGGCTCCGGCCCGCCGCTCGGCGCGCCGAACGGCCGGAGGGCCACCTCGCGTGGATCGTTCCGCATGAAGACGGCCACGAGCGGCACGGCGCACACCGCCGCGGCAGCGATCACGAGCGCCGCGGCTCTCCACCCGGACGTGACCACGATGCGCGCCAGGATGGGGAGAAACACGAGCTGACCGGTCGCCGTGCTCGCCGTCAGCACCCCCATGACCAGGCCGCGCTGCCGGTCGAACCAGCGATTGCTGATCCACGCGCCCAGCACCGTGGCCGTCGACCCCGAGCCCACGCCGACGACGAGGCCCCACAGCAGATCGAGCTGCCACGGCGTGCGCATGAACGTCGTCAGGCCCACGCCGACCGCGAGCACGCTGAGCGCGGCGAGGGTGATGCGGCGGGCCCCGAACCGGTCCATGAGCGCCGCGGCAAAGGGTCCCAGCAGCCCGTAGAGCAGCAGGTTGATCGAGACGGCCAGGGAGATCGCCGCGCGGCTCCACCCGAACTCGCGCTCCAGCGGAACAATGAGGACGCCCGGCGTGGATCGGATCCCCGCGGCCACGAGCAGCACGAGAAACGTGACGGCCACCACGATCCAGCCGTAGTGGACCCGGCCGCGGGCGAAGGCGGCTGCGTTGATCATGTAGAAGATCCTCCTGTGCGTCCGCGGGGGGGCGCCGTGATCAGCCCTCGACCAGATCGGAGCGCCACCGCGCGGACGTGCCGGCGGCGATGAGCAGAAGCCCGCCGCTCACGTAGAACGGCGAGGAGGGGTTCGCCCATTGCCACAGGGCGCCGCCGACGAGCGGCCCGATCACCCCGCCCATCCCCTCGATCGTCATCGCCACGCCGAGCCCGGCGCCGCGGACCTCGTCCGGCAGCAGGCGGAGCATGATGCTGTTCCAGGCCGGGAGGACGAACGCGTAGGCGACGCCGATGCCGATGAAGTCCAGGACCAACTGCCACAGCTCGCGGCAGAACGGCAGCAGCAACAGCAACAACGCGACACTCCCGAGGCCGAGGCTGTACGTCCGCTGCCGGCCGAAGCGGTCCCCGATGTGACCGGCCCGCTCCATCAGCACGAGCGCGCTGCCGGGGCCGAGAATCAGTAGCAAAAACAGCTCCCGTTCGTCGAGCCCGCGCACGAACTCGAGGTAGGGAACGATGATGGGGATGAGCACGCCGGCGGCGATGATCTGCGGTACGAGGCTGGTGGCGAGCGCGGCGAGCGCCCGCACGACCGAGGGAACGAGTTGGCCCGGCGACACCCGGGCCAGCGGCGTCTCGGTTTCCACCCTCGGCAGGCGGAGGCCGAGCAGCGCGGCGGCGAGCAGTGGGACCACGAACACGCCGAGGGAGATCGGGTGCGCCGCGCGGCTGATGAGCGTGGCCAGGCCGATCCCGGCCCCGCCGCCCAGAAACCACACGGAGAAGACCCGGCCGAGGACCCCGCCCATCGCGGAACCGGCGCCCTTGGTCACCCGCGTCAGGGCCGCCGGCCACAACGGCGAGGCCGCGGCCCCCATCACGGCCAGCGCAATGAACACCTGCCACGTGCTGCGGGACGTGAGGAGCGCCACGAACGACGCGAAGTACAGCCAAAACCCGTAGAGCAGCATCTTCCGTGTCCCCATGCGGTCGACCATCCACCCGGCGACGAGCTTCAACGCCACTTCGGCAAAGAAGTACGTGGACACGGCGGCTCCCGTGGTGCCCATGGCCCAGCCGAACCGCTGCGTCAGGATCGTGGGAAGAAGCACGAACAGCAACGCCCCGTGAACGAATTCCACGAGCGCGATGGAGACCGCCAGGAGCCCGGTCTCGCTGCGCAGCATCAGGGCGTGATGGACGGGACCACGGGGACGGGTTCGCCGATCGCCTCCGCCCGGCGGCCGGTGAGCGCGACGAGGTGCCGTACGACCGCGGACGCGGCGTCCGGGCGGGCGAGGTGCGCCGCGGCGCGCTTCATCGCGGCGAGGCGCTCCGGCAGGCGCAGGAGGCCCTCCAGGGCGGCATGGAGGTCGGCCGGCCCCTTCGCCGCGAGCGCGGCCCCGCGGTCGAGCAAGAAGCGGGTGTTGCCTTCCTCCTGGCCGGGGATGGGCCGGTAGATCAGCATCGGCAGCCGCTTCTCGAGCGCCTCGCTGACCGTGACGCCGCCGGCCTTCGTGATGAGCAGGTCGCTGACCGTCATCAGCTCTTCCACGTTGTCCACGTAGCCGAAGACCTGAAACGGGTGGGGCGATCGGGCCGTTCGCGCCCGCACCTGCTCCTCGAGGCGGCGATCGTACCCGCACACCACGAGCCCTTGCAGCGGCCGCGGGAAGCGCGCCAGGACCCGGACCACGTCGCCGACCCCGCCGAGCATGGCGTAGGCGCCGGCCATGACGAGCATCACGGGCACGTCCGGGACGAGCCCGAACTTCGCCATGAGCGCCCGGCGGTCCAGCGGCCGCGTAAACTTGCGCTCGATCGGCAATCCCGTGACGGCGATCGATTCCGGCGCGATGCCGCGCTCGATCAATCCGTCCCGCACGAGCGCGTTGGGTACGCAGTAGCGCTCGACGCGCGGGTGGATCCACTGGCTGTGGGTGACGTAGTCTGTGATCACCGTGAGACAGGGAACCGCCGTGCGGCCCGCGATTTTGAGATCCGACATCGTCCCCGCGGGCGTGCAGTGCACGCAGCAGACGACGTCGGGGCGCTCGTCCCCGAGGTATCGGTCCAGGCGTTCCATCCCCATGCGGTTGATGGCGCGCTGCACCAGGGAGTCGGGGCGAATGTCGCCGGTCACCTTGTAGAACATGCCGTACATCATCGGCGCCCGGCGCACGCTCTGAATGTACGAGAACTTCGTCACGGCGTCGAACACCGGGTGGACGAAGCGCGCGAAGTAATCCACGATCTCCGCCCGGCCGCCGGTATGGGCCTCCCATTCCGCGGCGATCGCCTCGCCGACGCGCTTGTGCCCGCCGCCGTAGTTGCAGGACAGGATCGAGAGACGCATCCGGGTCACCAGCGCGGGCTGCTCTCTCCGGCTCGGACGGGTTCCCCCCGGTGGCGCGCCGTGCCCGCCAGCGCCGGGGGCGCGGGGTGGATGACCCGGATGCGGCGCGGCAGGAGCGACAGGTGAAACGTGTAGGTGGGGCCGAGCAGGCTCCCGTCGACCTGCGCCTCGCGCCGTTGATCCAGGCGAATCGTCACCTCGGGACAGCGCTGCACGCTGAGCTCGGGGACGGGCAGACGGCGCAGCAGCCGCGCGGTCTTGCGCAGCCGCCGCCCGCCGAGATCTTGCAGCAGGTAGAGGTCCAGCAACCCGTCGGAGAGGCTCGGCGCGGGCAGCGCCTGCAGCCGCTCGCCGTACATCCGCCCGTTGGCCGCGGCGATCATGAGCGTCTTGCCGCGGAAGACCTCGTCGCCGACTTCGATCTCCGCGGCGAAGGGGTCGAAGCCCGAGGAGAGCAGGAGCAGCGCCGCCACATAGTACACCGAGCGATTCCGGGCCAGCCGGTACCGGGCGCGGAGGGTGTTTACCATCTTGACGACCTGTACGTCGGCGCCAAGCCCGAAGATGTGGAGAAAGTGACGGCCGTTCACCACGCCGACGTCGATCGCGCATTCGCGGCCCTGCGACAGGATTCGCACGGCCTTGTCCGGATCTTTGGGAATGCCGAGCGAGCGGACCACCTCGTTGCCGGTGCCGCAGGGGACGATGCCAAGCGGTAGGGTCGAACCGCTGTTCAAGATGCCGTTGACCGCACCGTTGATCGTGCCGTCGCCGCCGAGCACGACGACCCGGTCGAATCTTGTCCCGTCCCGCCGCAGCGAGGCGGACAGGAGTTGCGCCGTCGCCTCCGCGGTGGGGGCCACCACGAGATCATAGACGCGGCCGGCGCGCCGGAGCGCGCTCGTGACAAGCGGGAGCGCGTCCCTCGCGCGTCCGCCGCCGGACCGGAGGTTCGCGACGATCAAAGTCGCCGGCATCCCATCACTCCTTCATGGGATCCGATGTGCGGTTGCGTCGGGAATGGGTGTGCGTAACCGCTCCATTATCTCCGGAATGCCACAGGGTGTCAAACGGTCACCGACTGTTCGTCGACGTATCTTCCGCACGGCAGCGCGCAACTCCCCCCGCGCGGCGCCGAGGGAAACCTCCGCGCAGCGTAGAACCTCGCACGGGGCCGGGCGCAGCTCTCGCGGCGCTCGGCGCAGAACTTCATGGAGGTGCAGCGTGGCACACGCCGGCGGCGCATCTGAGTTCGGGCCTCGACCTGTCGCGATGGGGCGCCGGGGCATGGTGGCATCGGCCAATCCCCTGGCCACGCAGGCCGGCCTCCGGATGTTCGCCGCGGGCGGCAACGCAGTGGATGCGGCGATCGCGACCGCCGTGGCGGTCACGGTCGTCGAGCCGTATTTCTCCTCCGCGGGCGGGATCGGCATCGCGGTGTTGTCGCTCCCGGGCGGGGAGACGCGCACGCTCAATTTCATGGGGCGGAGCCCGCGCACCGCCCGCCCCGATTTGTTCGACGAGCGGACGCAAGACCTCGGGATCCTCGCGCCGATGGTGCCCGGGAACGTCGCCGGCTGGGCGCGCCTCCACGGCGAATATGGACACCTCCCGCTGGCCGAGGTGCTCGAGCCGGCGATCGAGCTCGCCGAGCAGGGCTCGCCCGTCACCTACTTCGACCACGTGCGCACGGCGCAAACCGTGGCCCGGCTCACCCCGCGCCCGGACGCGGCGCGCACCTTTCTCAAGGACGGGCGGCCCTATGAGCCGGGTGAGATACTCCGGCAGCCCGGGCTGGCCGCGACCCTGCGCACCCTCGCGTCCGAGGGCTGGATGAGCTTCTACCACGGCCGCGTCGGGGAGACGATCGCCGCGTACTTCCGCGAGCACGGCGGACTCATCACGGCCGAGGATTTGCGGTCCTACCCCGATAGCATCCGCTGGGAGGATCCGATCGTCGCATCGTACCGCGGCTATCAGATTCGCACCACCCCGCCGCCGAGCAGCGCCGTGCAGGTGCTGCAGACGCTGCGCATTCTCGAGGCGTTCGCGCTCGGCGACGGGGATCCACTCGGGGCCGACAACCTGGCGGCGACGGCCGAGGCCATCCGGCTGGCACGGATGGACGCGGCCGCCCACGTCGCGGACCCCGCGTTCGTCGACGTGCCGATCTCGTGGATGCTGTCGGACGAGCGGATCGACGAGTTGCGCGCCGAGGTGCACCGGCGGCTCGACGCGGCGCGCGGCCGCGCCTCGCGGCGGCGGGCGCCGGCGCGGCGCGCCCGGAAGGCCCCGGAGCGTTCCACGACGCACCTCGCCGCGGCCGACGCGAGCGGCCTTGCCGTCAACATCACCCAGACGATCGGCAGCGGCTACGGGTCCGGGGTCGTCATCGGCGATACCGGGATCACGATGAACAACGGCCACCACTGGTGTACGCTCGTTCCGGGCGACGCCAAGGTCATCGCGCCCGACAAGCGCCGCGAATCGCCGTCGTCGCCCGTCCACGGTTTCTCCTTGCACGGCGTGCCGGTGGCGCCCACACACTCCTTCGGGATCGATCCGCTGGGGCCGGCCCACGCCGCGCGAGGCGGCCGCATCGCGTTTTTGATCGGGACGCCGGGATCCTACAGCATCCCCCAGACGACCGCGCAGGTGATCGTGGGGCTCGTCGACTACGGGCGCAACATCCAGGACGCGATCGCCGCGCCGCGCTTCCGGTGGAAGGACGATGTCGGCGATCCACTGCCGCCGGAGACGCTGCTGCTGGAGGGACGGTTCGCGGCGGACGTGCGCCGCGCGCTCGCGTCGCGCGGCTACCAGCTCGAGGTGCTCGAGGACTGGTCGGTCCGCGTCGGCGGCGCCCAGGGCATCGTCGTCGGCGAGGACGGCTGGTTGCGTGGCGGCGCCGATCCACGCCGGAACGGGTACGCGATGGGCTGGTAGACGCCCGGACGGACTGGGGGGGACGCCGCGATGCGCGTGACCGATTGGGGACTCTTCGTGCTCGGGATCTACCTGGTCATCGTCGGTCTCGACCGGTTCGGATACTTCTTCGGGCTCGCCCAGTTGGCGCCGCTGTTGGCGCTGGTCGCCGGGGTGCTGCTCATCGTGCAGACCTGGCGCCGGTAGCGACGCAACAGTCCGCCGGGACGCCGCTTCGCGGCGAAGATCGCGACCGCCGGCAGCGTCCGTTCAGCGGTGGGCGGGGGCCGCCCCTGACGGCGCGCCGCGGTTAACCCTTCGATGCTTTCACGGTTCGTGCGGCTCGGTTGTCGCCGCTATTGGCCTTGTGTATACTTGCGATGCGAG
This sequence comes from Bacillota bacterium, assembly GCA_021324255.1. Lineage (GTDB taxonomy): Bacteria > Sysuimicrobiota > Sysuimicrobiia > Sysuimicrobiales > Segetimicrobiaceae > JAJPIA01. Next base: position 30,558 of record JAJPJL010000032.1, on the reverse strand, counting down.
GCGGGCCGGCGTAGCTCAGCGGCAGAGCAGCGCACTCGTAATGCGCAGGTCAGCGGTTCAAATCCGCTCGCCGGCTCCATATTTATCAATTTTTCTGAACAACTACTACTCGCCATCCAGAATGCCCGGTTTTCGTCGGCAATTCATTGGCAATCGCTGCGGCCCGTTCTTGGGCCGTCGCCACGGCATGGGAACAGGTGCGGGTGAAAAGTCCGGGATCTGTGTGCCCGAGACGATCGGCCGCGGTCCTGGGGTCCACGCCCGCAGCCGTCAGGTAGGTCGCGTGGAAGTGCCGGAAATCGTGAATGCGAAAATGTGGCAAACCGAGCCGCGCGAGTCTTGGCAAGTGATCCCGTCGATAGAAGTTGCTGGCGTGAATTGGCGCGCCCCTCGGACCACAGGAGCATGTCCGGCTTCGGATCTTGGCCCTTCTTAGGGAGCGCGGCAGGCTCTCGAACGCTGACATTCGGCGGATCTCGGGATTCAGCCGCATCCAAGTCTACCGGCTCATAAAACAGCTCGAAGCCGCGGGCGATGTTCAAATCGCGGGGAAGGGCCGAGGGGCTCATATCGTACCTGCCCGCCGGGGGGCGGGCGAGAAGCGCGACCGGAAATGAAGCGCACAGAAATGCTCCAATCGTATCCGGAAGCATTTTCACCACTCGTGAAGCAGAAAATGTTTCACTTGAAGCATTTCGACTTTGCATCGCTACCCACCGCTCCTCTCTTTGCTCGCTGATGCCGTAGTTCACTGGGAATGTTTGATAGGAGCGCGCATTGGCGTAGCCGCCCGGATCACCGTGTTCGAGGCCGCGCCGCCGGTACGCGTCCTCGGCGCGCGTTTCTTCGGAGGAGTAGCCCAACGTTGTCGAACCGGGACGATCTCGCGCAAGAAGCCGCTCGGTCTGCGTCAACACCGCAGCCGCGGCGTCGCGATCGAGCAGCGGGAGTTGCTGTTGGCCCTGGTGCGGCGGCTCGGCAGGCCAGTGCGCACGTTCCCACGTGGGCGCGCTTGGTCTGCCTGCACCGCCCCCTCTGCGCTGAGCACGACGAGCAGGTCGTGCCGGGTGCGCGTGAACGCGACGGCAGCCCATTGGCGGTCCAGACGCTGCGTCTGTTGTCAACGGTCCAAAACTGTACCTTACACTAAGTTTCAGCACCTCTGGTGTAGAGTGGGCGAGAGTCCACAGCCGGAGGTGACACGCTCGGCCTTCGCGGCTAACAAAGCTGGTGCAGCGTCTCGTCCTGTCGAGCCTCCTTCTCCGCTCGATCAGATGTGCGTAGGGTGAGGCCACAGCATCGAAGCGGACGCCCGAGGAGCGTCCAGAGGCCGCACGCAAGGCTGTCTTGGCCAGATGGGTACGAAAGAGGGCAACTAAGGGGCTGAAGGATAACGGGTGAGGGCAGGTAAGGAGAACAGGGGCTCAGTGTCAGGCGGCTGGGAGGTCGCCTCGTCCGGTCATAGACTCGGGAGTCCGACGTGATCATGACGTGAACGCATTCGTCGCTGTTACCGACACCGACTGGTTCGACTCGCTCAGACGCCTCGGGTCTCTCGACGAGGTGAATTTCTGGCAGCCGAGTGCGGGCGGTGGCTTTCGCGCCCTCGCGGTCGGGGAACCCTTCCTCTTTAAGCTCCACAGCCCGGATGATTACATAGTGGGCGGAGGGTTTTTCTCGTACTGGACAAGACTTCCGGTCGGCCTCGCGTGGGATACATTCGGGAATAAGAATGGGGCGTCCAGCCTCGTCGAGATGCGCGAACGCATCGAGCGTTATCGACGGACCAGGTCGAATCCGCTTGAGGACTACGAAATCGGCTGTATCTTGCTCGCGGCTCCTTTCTTCCTTCGGCGTCGCGATTGGTTACGCGTACCCGGCTGGCACTCCAATATCGTCCGTGGTCGAGGATACGACCTCACAACCGAGCCAGGGCGGACTCTGTGGCGAGACATCGAAGATCGTTTGAAGGTGAGAGGCGCTGATCATGAGAAGGTGGGAGACCATGTTGCGGAGGCTCCCCAGCGCTACGGTGATCCACTTGTTGTCCGTCCTCGATTAGGCCAGGGAACGTTCCGAGTCATCGTGACCGATGCGTACGGTCGCCGGTGTGCGGTGACGAGTGAAAGAGTTCTTCCGGTGCTCACGGCTGCACACATCCGCCCATTTGCGGACGGAGGAGAACATAGGGTGGACAACGGTCTGTTACTCAGGAGCGACTTTCATGCTCTATTTGACCGTGGCTATATTACGGTTACGCTGGAATACAATCTTTTGGTCAGTCGGCGCCTTCGGGCGGATTTCGATAACGGCCAGGACTACTTAGAGTGGCATGGCCGCGCCATTCGTCTGCCGGAAAGAAGCGAATACCTACCAAATCGTGACTTCCTAGCATGGCACAATGAGAGTCGCTTCCGCGGTTAGATTGACTTACGTCACGTCGGCAACAGATTGAGATACGTTGTTCATCAAGCAATGCTGCCATAACGGTTCCAGCTCGGCGATCCCCAGTCGAACAGCGCGGGAGCTAGTTGTCCCGCGTTGGCAACGGATCGCGGGAAGGATGGAGCACTTGTTACTCCAAGGACATCGTCGTGACGACCCCGGACGAGTTTGCGTGGCGAAAGGAGGTTCCTGGCACGATCGAGCGACCCGCGGCGCTCGAGGGCGAGGTCCTTCACCCTAAGGCTGCCGCATGCCGGGTCCTGCCGGCGCGCTGTCGACCTCCGCGTCGAGAAAATCGGCGGGAAGGAGGTCGAATCTGCCCTCATCAGTCTTTCCTTGCTTGATCATGTGAAAACTATCCCACTGCCGTTGCTTCTTACTCCCCGGCGGAAATACCGGGGTGGTCCAGTGCGCGAATTCGTCCTGGTCGGTGAACTGCAATTCGTAAAAGGCCGGCCCAACGAACGTCTTCACGGGCAGCGGTGGCCGGGCCACGAGATCCTCGAATTGATCGGCTTTGTAGAATCGCGGATTGATTCCGTTCGGGAAGAGCACGGGTTCCTGGAAGATCTCGCCCTTGGCCAGGTAGTATCGGTGAGCCGGGTCTCGATAGACCTGCTGGCCGGGGAGGACCCACAACACTTCATCCCATTGCACCATGCGAAACAGGCGCGCGACCGCTGGTTTCGCTCCCCGCCGCAGCACCATGTCGCCGTCCCATTTGCACACGTAGCGATACGAGCACAGCGACAAGCACCAATTATAGTAGTACGTAAGGCTGTGCACTGAATCTTCCGGCGTTGCAAGATGCTCCTGACCGACACGGGCGACCCGGAACGGATAACTGTACAACCGGATCTTGTCTCGCCGATCCCTCTGCGATTTGATCGCGAGCGCGACCTCCAGCGTTCGGTCCACGCTCGCATTGTCGACCACCAGGATCTCATCGAAGACGTCGACGATCGAGCCGAGTACATACGATAACTTTGCTTCTTCGTTCTTCACCCGTACCATGGCGCTGACGCCTGGGGGTCTGTGGCGATCGCTCAGCGTGAAGTCGAAGTTGCTGATGCGCTCCCGGTTCTGAAACCGGAGTTCGCGCCGGAGCACCACCCTACGCGCCCCTCGGGGCAGCGCCTTGCCGATCTGCAGTCCCAGCCGAATCGCGGGGCGCATGGCAGGCGGGACAGCGGCTTTCGCAATCCGGCCGAGGCGTGTCACATTCACCCCGTGCCAACGCCCCCCGAGAGCCGAGCGAAGCGCATCAGTTGTCACATGTAGGGACGCCCGGCGCTAAGGATTAGGCAACTCCGCTCGGCAAGTCCTCTTTCGGGGTGCCCGTCGCCGAGGTGCGGATCGCGCCGGCTCGACTCCTTGCCGGAGTTCGGCTAATGACGCACTGACGCGTATGCGCCGGGAAGGTAGAAGGGCACGTTAGGCTTCCCCCGCCCCGGGGAAACATGCTTCGCCGGGGGATAGGCGGTGACGCCATGATGATCACGGGATTTGTGCAGCTCATCGCGCTCGTGGCGGTTGCGGTGGCAAAGGCCGTGCTCGCGATCGTGGGCCTGGCCGCGGCGGCAACCGTCGCGATCGGCGTGCCGGCCGCGTTGATCGCGTCGCGGCTCGCCGGGCCCGCCTTGCGGAACGTGGCGCGCCCCGGCCGCCACGGCGCCTGCGGTCCTAGCGGATTTCCCTCGGGCTCGTCGGGAGCGGAGTGTTTCCTTTGACGGTCCGCCAGAGGATCCGGCTCAGCACCCCGGGGCCCACCTCGTCCGCCTCGCCGAAATCGAGGCGCGCCGACTCCGCCGCGCCCGGCGATGTCCGCGTGTTCAGGGCGGTCAGGGACTGGCGCGGCACGATCGCCGTGTACGGGTCCAATCGCGCGTCGCTCGTGAAGGCGTTCAGGAGCGGCTGCGCGGCGGCGTCGTACTGCGTAAGCGGCGGAATGCCGAGGATGAGCTCGATCGTCCGCAAGGCGGAGACGGTGCTGTAGAACGTGTGGTCTACGGCCCCGCGCCGGACGTAGGCGCCGGCGAGGAGGGCGACGGTGCGGTGCGCGTCCACATGGTCCGGGCCGTCCTGCGCGTCGTCTTCCAGCGCGACGATCAGCGTGTCCTTCCAGAAACGGGAGTGACTCACGGCGTCGACGAGACGGCCGAGCGCGAGATCGTTGTCCGCCATCATCGCGAGCGGCGTGGGATAGCCGGGTCGAGTGCCGGCGGTGTGGTCCTGGGGCAGCCGGAGGATCATGAGCTGCGGCATCTCCCCGGACTGCTCAAACGTCCTGAACTCGCGCAGCCACTCGTCGACCCGGGTCTGGTCCGTCACCTTGAGGTCCCAGCCGTGATAGGCGGGGTCGACGTGCTGCTCCATCGAGGCCATCGTGCCCCGCGAGGGAGTCACGCCGAACTCGGTGAACTCGCCGTAGATCCGGTACGACACCTTGGCCCGCGCCGCCGCGTCCCAGAGGAACCCGCTGCGCGGGTACGCGGCCGGCTGTCCGCCCTCGAAGTCGTAGGCGCGGCCCCGGCCGGAGTAGTTGGCCGGCCAATTCTTCTGCACGTAGTCGTTGGCCATCGCCGCCATCGACCAGTTGTGGCCGTCGGCGCTGACCTCCGCGTTCGCGTAGAAGTTGTCGAGCAGGACGAACTGCTGTGCCAGCGTGTGATGATTGGGCGTGACGGCCCGCCCGAACAAGACGAGCGACGGGTCGCCGTTCCCTTCCCGCAGGTCGCCCAGTACCTGGTCGTAGGTTCGGTTCTCCTTGACGATGTAGACGACGTGCTTGATCAGCGATGGGTCGCCGACCCGCCGGGGCACGACCCGGGCCGGTACCGCGGCGGCGGAGCGTATCAGCCTCCCGGCGCCCTCATCGAAGCCGTTGTTCTGGACGACGCGCGCCGACATCGCCGCGAGCTCCCGGGCATCCGGGACATCTACGATCGAGACGGTGCCCACGATCATGCTGCCGATATATTGCTCGTTGCCCGTGTCGGCCTGGGTGGGGTTGGGGCCGTGGGGGTTGGGCCCGGCCCCGAGCCCCTTGGCGTTCGTGATGAACAGCACGCGTCCGTCGTGCGACATGGTCACGGTCGTCGGGTACCAGGCGGTCGGGATCAACCCCGCGACCGCCGGCGAGGCGCCGGAGAGGTCCACCACCGCCACATCGTTGTTGCCGGCGTTCGCGACGTACAGCGTCCGCCCGTCGCCGCTCACGGCGAGGCCGTCCGGGATGCTGCCCTCCGGCGCGCCCGGATACGGCGCGAGCGACACCGTCGCCACCACGCGATCCGTCCCCGTGTCCACCACCGACACGCTGTCGCCGTCGGTGTTGGCCACGTAGAGGCGCCCACCCGATGGGTCCAGCGCCAGCGCGGCGGGATGAAGCCCGACGGTTACGGTGCCGAGCGGCGCGAGTCCATCCGCCCGCAGGACCGTCACGGTATTGGCGCCCCAGTCACTGACGTAGATCTTGCCGCGGCGCGCGGCAACGGCCACGGCGTACGGTAGGGGTCCGGTGCCGGCGACGGCGACGGGTTTCCCCGTCGCCGCGTCGACGGCGACGACCCGGTTGGCCAGATTTTCCGCGACGTAGAGGCGCTGGCCGTCGGCGGATACCGCTAGGCCGGCCGGGTAGATCTGCGCCGCGCGCTCTCCCAGGGGAATCGGCGATCCTTCCCGCAGGCGCCCGTCCTCGAAGTCGTACGTGCGCACCAGATTGTCGCCGCCGGCCGAGGCATACAAGCGGCGCCCGTCCGGCGCCCACGCCACGCCGACGTACAGCGCTTCCGGCTTGTGATAGGGGATCGACTGGACGACGAGCCTCGCCGACGTGTCCAGGAGCGCGAGCGACTGCACGCCGTCCCCGTCGTCGCTCACCGCAAGATAGCGTCCGTCGGGGCTCAACGCCGCGCCGAACGGCCGGTCTCCGACGGCGACCTGCACGCCGGCCGGCGTCAGCGTCCAGTTGTTCGCCGTCACGCCATTGGGGCCGTCCGGTCCGGCCACGCGCTCTCCTCCGAGGCCGAGGCCGATGCAGGCCGCGACGACCATGCCCACCGCCGCAAACGCAATCCGTCGCACCGCGGGTCTCCTTTCCCGATCGCGGTTCGTCGCGCACGCGCCGCGCGGGCGCTCACGCGAACCGGTCACGCAGGGATCTTCAGCGTATCGCGTCCGGACTCCTCAGGGTCACCGTCGCACCGTGTCCGCGACGTGCTGACCGGCACGATGTGTCGACCGCGCTTGCACCGAGCGAGGCGAGCGTCATGGGTGACCGGAGACCTCCACCCCGCCGCGGACGGGCGGTCTGGACCGGGCCGGCGACAGGCGGCGCCGGCTCGCTGGGGTGCTTGTGCGAGAACGGCAGTGATGCCCCCCTCAGCCCCGGAGCTCTCGCAGGCGCCGCTCGAGAAACCGCCGTTCCGGCTCCTGCTCCGCCAGGGCGAGGGCGCGTTCATAGGAAGCGCGGGCGGCCTCGACCTGCCCCAACCGGCGGTGCAGGTCGGCCCGGGCGGCGTGCGCCAGGTGGTATTCGGCGAGATCTCCGCGCTCGAGGAGGGCGTCGATGAGAGCGAGGCCGGCGCCCGGTCCGTCCCGCATCGCGACCGCCACCGCGCGGTTCAACTCGACGACGGGCGACGGATCCGCGCGCAGCAAAGTGTCGTACAGCGCGACGATGCGGTTCCAGTCCGTGGCGCCGGGCGTGGGCGCGGTGGCGTGGACGGCCGCAATCGCCGCCTGGATCGTGTAGGGGCCGGCGCCCGGTGATGCGACCGCCCGCGTCACAAGGTCCAGCCCCTCCCGGATCTGCTCCCGATTCCACCGCGATCGATCTTGCTCGTCGAGCAGGATCAACTCCCCCTCGGCCGACGTCCTCGCCGCGCGGCGCGACTCGTGCAGCAGCATCAACGCGAGCAATCCCGCGACCTCCGGCTCCGGGAGCAAATCGAGGAGGAGCCGGCCGAGCCGGATGGCCTCCGCGGAGAGGTCAGGCCTCGTGAGCGCGGCGCCGGAGGACGCCGAGTAGCCCTCGTTGAACACGAGGTAGACGACGCGGAGCACGGCGTCCAGCCGATCGGGAAGGTCCGCCCGAGACGGTACGCGATATGGAATGCGGGCGTCGCGGATCTTTCGCTTGGCACGCACGATGCGCTGCGCGAGTGTGGGCGCGGCCGTGAGGAAAGCGTGCGCGATCTGCTCCGTGGTGAGGCCGCACACCTCCCGCAACGTCAGCGCCACCTGAGCATCCCGCGGCAGGGCCGGGTGGCAGCAGGTGAAGATGAGCCGGAGCCGGTCGTCCTCGAGCTCCTCGTCCCGCCACGCGGTCGTGCCGCTGTCCAGCTCCCTCGCAAGCTCGGCCAGCGACGCGTCGAACCGCGCGCGGCGCCGCATGGCGTCGATGGCCTTGAAGCGGCCGGTGGAGACCAGCCACGCCCGCGGGTTGGCGGGCACCCCGTCCCTCGGCCACTGTGTCACGGCCGCCGCAAAGGCATCGTGGAGGGCTTCCTCGGCGAGGTCGAAGTCTCCGAGGACGCGGATCAAGGTGGCCAGGACCCGGCGCGACTCCGACCGGTAGATCGCGTCGACCGCTTGCGCTACCTGGGTTGCATCCTGGCTCATTCGCAGGCTCCCGGCGTACCTGGGTCGCGAGTCTTCTCTGCCGGCCGGTTCACAGCATATCGAACGGGAGGCGCCGGCCGCCAGCGGGCGATGTCGATTGCGAATCGACCCGTTCGACTATGATGCGAAACGCAAACCGAGCGTGGGCGGGCCAGACCGGTCCTGCACCGCGCACCGGAGGTGCAACGATGGACGTGAACGCGTACCTGTTCTTCGATGGCCGGTGTGACGAAGCGATCGCATTCTACCGCAAGAGCCTCGGCGCGGAAGTGGCGATGCTCATGCGTTTCAAGGAGAGCCCGGATCAGAGTCAGATCCCACCGGGGTCCCAGGACAAGGTCATGCACGCGAGCCTGCGGATCGGCAACACCACGGTGCTGGCGTCGGACGGACGGTGCCTGGGACACCCGAACTTCCAGGGGTTCGCCCTGTCGCTCGCGGTCGCGAACGACGACGATGCGGAGCGGCTGTTTGGCGCCCTCGCCGACGGCGGTCAGGTGCGAATGCCGTTGACCAAGACGTTCTTTTCATCGCGCTTCGGCATGGTCGCCGATCGGTTTGGCGTAGCGTGGATGGTCTACGTCGCGCAGTGATGGCGCCGCCGCGCACGTCCGCCGGGGGTAGATGCAGACCAGGATGGCTACGCCGACACGGAGGGAGACGATGCGGTTCATGATGCTGATGATCCCGAAGGGGTATGAAAAGGCGGCCGCGGACGCCATGCCCGACGCCACGGCCGTCGAGGCGATGATGGAGTACAATAAGGCTCTCCAGCAGGCGGGCGTCCTGCTCGCCCTGGACGGCCTTCCCCCGCCGTCGATGGGCGCGCGCGTCTCCGTCTCGAAGGGCGCACGTACCGTGACGGACGGGCCGTTTGTGGAGACCAAGGAGACGCTCGGCGGTTACTGGATGATCCGGGTGGGGTCGAAGCAGGAGGCGATCGACTGGGCGCTCAGGTGCCCGGCGTCGGAACAGGACGAGTACGTGATCGAGCTGCGCCAGGTGCAGGAGTTGTCGGACTTCCCGCCTGAGGTTCAGCGAGCGGCGGCAACGCTGCCGGACGTGCAGCGGCCGCCCGCGACGCGCGGGAAGGAGGGCGGGCGATGAAATACATGCTGCTCGTGTACGGCGCCGAGGGTGCCTCGGACGAAGCCGAAAAGGAGCAATGCTACCGGGAATCCGCGCAGATCGCGCACCAGATCAAGGCGGCCGGGCAGTATGTTGCCGCCTCTCCGCTGCAGCCCGTGTCGACGGCGACGAGCGTGCGGGTGCGCCAGGGCGCGCGTCTCGTCACCGACGGTCCGTTCGCGGAGACGCGCGAGCAGCTCGGCGGCTACTTCCTGGTCGATGTCCGAGACCTCGACGAAGCGATCGAGATCGCGGGCCGGCTTCCAGGGGCGCGGTTGGGCACCGTTGAGATCCGGCCGATCCTGGAGGTCCCGGGCCTGCCGACGCCGTGACGCGGTGCGCGGCCCGGCGGCGATGCGCGGCGAGCCGCGCCCCTACCCTCTGCCGAGCTCGAGCTGGCGGGGCGCCCGCACGGACGGGGCCCCGTCGGCGTCGCTCGCGATGTGCCGGGGCGGCGCGCCCACGCGATCCCCGACCATGCGGCGGCGGGTTTCCACGATGCGGCGCGCGGCGCGATCCACGGCGTCGAGAATGAGCAGCGCGGTGTGTGACCCCTCCCGGTAGTCCGCCGGGCCGAAGGCATCGATGCGCTGCTGGGCCTGCAGGGTGCGAACCTGCTCGAACTCTTTGTCCGCACCCTGGCCGTAGACCGCGTATGCCTGCCCTCCGTACTGCTTGATGATGGAGAAGACCGGGATGTCGCTCGGTCCGTCGGCCACGTAAATCATGCTCTCGATGGGCACCCGGCGGTCTGCGGGCTCGATCTTGGCGTTCACGTCGATCGTCGGCTCTTTGTTCGTGCCCTTGTTGATTTCAAAGATCGCCCGGGTCTTCGTTATGTTGTCGATCACGTACCCCAGCTCGACGATCTCCGACGCGCTGGGGTCGGTGTGCAGCAGAAGCTGTTGGCGCCCGGCGTCGAGGTAGTCCGGAGGGGCCACCGTCTCCACGAACTCGCAGCCCCACACGCCGTCGACGTACGGCGCGATCTTGCTCCCGAGGATCATCTGCCGGAGCCCGATGCTGACGATATAGTGCTCCACGCGGATCTCGGCTTGACGGTACTCCGGCTGCCGGGTGACATGCTCTTTGACGGCGGCGAAGAACTCGGGCAGTCCGGGGTAGAACTCGAGCGCTGCGCCGAGGTCCCGGAGCAGCTTGTTGCTGAGCCCCTTGAAGCGGCCGCTTCGCACATAGGTGAGGATGTGGGTCAGGTAGAGCGTATCGCGGGAGACCAGCTCCAGGCCGCGCTTCTTGTAAAACTCCGGCAGCCCTCCAACCTCCCTCCAGAATTTCTCCTCGTTGACGCCGTAGTGGCGGAACAGCGGCGCCTGCATGTATCCCGGGATCAACGTCTTGTCGAAATCCCAGATGACGGCGACGATCGTCTGCCTGAAGAGATTCTGGGACATAGGCAGCGCCTCCACTGCGCGGGCCCGCGCACGACTTCGAATGCCCAAATCTCCGCGAGGTTCGGACATTCGCCGCCCGACCGGCGTACGGCCCGCTTCCTTCCCATTGTAAGCCGCCGGCCGCCTCGGAGCCGCCCGCGTGGGCTGCACCGCGCCCCCGCGACGGGACGGGCAGCGCGTCGCGGCACGGCGGCATGGCCCGGCGGTGATGATGATATTGGTGATGATGATATTATGGATGGAAGCGCTGGCGTCGGGGACGCGCGTGCCGGGGCTCGCGCGGGTGCCGGGCGCGGCGAATGGCGAGGTCGCGGTGAACGCCGGGCGATAGGCAGGTGCCTTGACCGTGCCGGTTCGGAGGTTGCGTGTCCCGCGGGCGCGGACCGTGGCGCTCATCATCTCCGCGGGGCTGGTGCTCGCGGCGCTGCCGGCTCACGCTCAAAGCAATCCCGTCGTGCCCGGCCGATCCATCGGTCTCTTTCACCTGGGGGATTCGGTGGAGATCGTGTCGGAGATGCTCGGCCCGCCGCTCCCCCCTGCGCTGCTGCCGCAAGCGGTGCTGAGCTATCACTGGCCCCTCCGCCACTTGGGCGCCCTGGTTGATGTCGTCACCCGGAAGATCGTGGCGCTCTCCGGCTCCGATGACGCCGGATACCGTACGGCGGGCGGGCTCGGCGTCGGCAGCAGCCCGAACGCGATCCGCTCGGCGTACGGCCGCGCGGAAACCGTCGATTACGGGGACGGTGCCATCATGCTCGTCTATGACCGCGCAGGCGTTGCATTCTTGATCGATCACGCGGCGGGCAAGGGCGACCGCGTATCGACGGTGTTTGTCTTTGCCCGAGGAACGTATCGGGACATCTTCCCCGTGACGGCGCTCGCCGGGCGCCGCTGACGCGCCGGCCCGCGCTGTCACCGTAACCGCTTGGCCCGCCGGGTTCCGCGTAGAAGCCGGCGGCGGCGCCGGCAACGGCCGCGCGTCAACACCCCGCCGGGATCGGGGACGCCAACCGCGACGTATTTCCCCGATACGCCCCGCTACTGGAGCGGGGGTCGCCGGTTGGACCAGGGGTGCCGGGCCTCGAGACAGGCCGCCGCCACAAGCGCCCGTGCGTCCTGCCGCCACCCCGCGACGATCTGCAACCCCACCGGCAGGCCGGTGGTCGTCCAGCCGCACGGGACCGAGATCGCCGGAAACGCGCTCAGGTTGAAGGCAAACGTCGGGATCAGCATGTCGAGGTGCTGCCGGATCGGCCGGCCGGCGATCTCCGCCGGGATCGGCGCGCGGAGCGGCGTGGCCGCCGTCGCCGTCGCCGGGAGCAGCAGGAGATCGTACTGCTCGAAGAAGCGCAGCAGGCGGTGGTGGTACGCCGTGCGTGCGACCTCGGCCTGACCGATCTGCTCCGGCGTAAGATCGCGGCTGAGGTCGAGGCGCTCAACGAGGATCGGATCCATCTGCTCGCGCCACTGCGCGAGGTGCCGGCCGACCGTGGCCACGCGCACGGCTACGTTGAGCGCCAGGAACGGCTCCATGATGTCCCCCACGTCGGGTGCGGCCGCTTCGACCGTGCAGCCGAGCTCGGCAAAGGTACGGGCCGCGGCCGCGCACACGGATGCGATCTCACCGTCGACCGCCGCCGCGCCGCCGAGATCCGCCGTCCACGCGACGCGCCAACCGCGAACGCTCGGCGCGTCGGCGAGGGTGGCCCAGCGCTCGCCCGTGTGCGGCAAGCTCAGCGGGTCGCGATCGTCCGGACCGGCCATGACCGAAAACATGAGCGCCGCGTCCCCGACCGTGCGCGTGATCGGGCCGTTCGACGACATCGCGTTCCACCCGGCCACGTTGGGGTATCGCGCAATCCGGCCCTGCGCCGGCTTGAAGCCCACGACGCCACACCACGCCGCCGGATGGCGAATCGATCCTGCGAGGTCGCTGCCCTCGGCGAGCGGGGCCAGGCCGCATGCCACCGCGGCCGCGGCGCCTCCGCTGGATCCTCCGGCCGACCGATCCAGGGCCCACGGGTTCCGCGTGGCGCCGAATACGCGGTTGTCCGTAAACGGCTTGCACCCGAATTCGGGCGTGTTGGTCTTGCCGACGAGGATCGCGCCCGCGGCGCGCAGGCGCTGCACGAGAAGCGCGTCCTCGTCCGGCACATTGTGCTCGAAGATCTTGGAGCCCATCGTCGTGCGGATGCCGCGGGTCGCGGTGAGATCCTTGAGCGAGTACGGCACGCCGTGAAGCGGGCCGAGCGCATCGCCACGGGTGACCGCGGCCTCGGCCGCCGCGGCGGCCGCGCGCGCCTGATCCGCGGTGATGGTGACGTAGGCGTTGACGGTCGGATTGACCCGGTCGATCCGTTCCAGCACCGCGTCGACCACCTCGACCGGCGACACGGCTTTGGTCCGAATCATCCGCGCGAGGTCCTGCGCGGACGCCCAGCACAGATCATCCTTGTTCATCGTGTCCCTCCCACGCGTGGAACCCCGGCCGGGCGGACGTTCGAGTCGACGGGATGGACGCCGTCAGTGGATATCCCGCCCCCCTGCGAGTGTAGCCCCGGTCGCCCCGCCACACAAGCGCGCGCGGGCACATCGGGCACATCGGAAGAGGATTCCCGCTTCCGCTCGGGCAAGCGCTGTGTGGCGGCGCGCGCGGAGGTGGCGTATGGCGGCGGGGGCGGAGCGGTACGACGCGATCGTGATCGGGACCGGGCAGGGCGGGGCGCCGCTTGCGAGGGCGCTCGCCGCCGCCGGTCGGACGACCGCGATCATCGAGAGCGGGCAGGTCGGTGGCACCTGCGTCAACGTCGGGTGCACGCCCACGAAGACGATGGTGGCGAGCGCGAGGGTGGCGTACCTCGCGCGGCGCGCGAGCGCGTACGGTGTGCGTGCCGGGCGCGTCACGGTCGACATGGCGCGCGTCCGGCAGCGTAAGCAGCGCATGGTGGAGGCCTGGCGCACGGGCAGCGAGCGGGGGCTCCGGCGCGCCGCCGGACTGGACCTGGTGCGCGGCGAGGCGCATTTCGCGGGACCGCACGCCGTCGCCGTAACGCCGGCGCGCGGCCGAGCCCGCACGCTGGTTGCCGATCAGATCTTCATCAATACGGGCGCGCGCCCGGTGCGGCCGCCCATTCCGGGGCTCGACGGCGTCTCCGCGCTCGACTCCACGTCGATCATGGAGTTGGCCACGCTGCCCCGCCATCTGCTGGTGGTCGGCGGCGGCTACGTCGGGCTGGAGTTCGGTCAGATGTTCCGGCGGTTCGGCAGCGCCGTGACGATCGTGCAGCGGCACGAGCACCTGCTCGACCGCGAGGATCCGGACGTCGCGGGTGAGGTGGAGAAGATCCTGCGGGAGGACGGCATCACCGTGCTCCTCGGCACGGAGACGGTCCGCGCCAGCGCGGGACCGGCGGGCGGCGTGCGCCTCACGGTGCGGCGCGCCGGCAGCCGGACCGCCCGCACGCTTCAGGGGTCTCACCTGCTCGTGGCGACGGGGCGCGCGCCCAACACCGCGAGCCTCAATCTGCGGGAGGCCGGGGTCGAGACCGACGAGCGCGGGTTCGTCCGGGTGAACGAGCGCTTGGAGACGTCCGCGCCCGGCATCTACGCGTTGGGCGATGTCAAAGGCGGCCCGGCCTTTACCCACATTTCCTACGACGACTTTCGTATTCTGCGCACGAACCTGCTGCAGGGCGGCAACGCGACGACGCATCACCGCGCGGTGCCGTACACCGTCTTCATCGACCCGGAGCTGGGACGCGTCGGGTTGAGCGAGACCGAGGCGCGCGCGCGAGGGCTGGCCGTCCGGGCGTTCACGATGCCGATGAGCTCCGTGGCCCGCGCGCGGGAGATGGACGAGCCGCGCGGGCTGATGAAGGTCGTGACGAACGAGGCCTCCGGAGAGATTCTCGGGTGCGCCATCCTCGGCGTGGCCGGGGGCGAGCTGATGTCGATGGTGCAACTGGCCATGATGGGGCGCCTGCCGTACGCGGCGCTGCGCGACGCCACCTTTGCCCATCCCACCCTGGCCGAATCGCTCAACAACCTGTTCGATCAGTAGCCGGGCGCCGTCATCCTGCGGGGTTCCCGCCGAACGGGCTCGCGAGGGCCTCGTCGAGCGTGTGAAACACCTCGAGCATCGAGCCCAGCTTGGTCACGGCGAGGATCGTACGCAGGGGGGACGCTTCGGGGATCACCAGGAGGAGGTCCCGCCGGCGCGTCTTGAACCGCTGCCCGGCTTGAAACAAGGCGTGCACGCCCCGGCTGTCGATGTACGTGGCGGCCTCGAGGTTGAGGATGACGGCACGCTCTCCCTGGGCGGCGGCCCGGTCCAGCGCGGCCATAAACCGCCCGAGGTTGTCCAGGTCGATGTCGCCGGCCGCGTCGACCACGGCGACGCCGTCGCGAGGCCGGACCTCGAACCGCCCGTCGCGCGCCGCGTCGGGTGGGCGCGCCGGCGGTGCGGTGGCGGCCTCCGCGCGCGGCTGCGGTGAGCGTGACACTGCCGGCCGCGGGGTGCCGGGGCCATCGGCCTGCGGGTGTTCGAGCGGCCGCTCGAGTGGAACGGTAAACCGGATGATCGTGCCCGTGGGTCTCGCGATCAATTCCAGGTGCTCCGTGAGCCCGCCGATCAGCGCGAGCCCGCGCCCGCCCGTTCCCCGCGGGCCCGCCGGCCGCCACTGCCCCCGGTCTTCCACCTCGACCCGGAGCGACGCGCCGTCACGGCGCGCCCGCACGTAGACCTTGCCGGGCGCGACGCCGTACGCGTGCTCGATGACATTGTTGACAGCCTCGCCCACAGCGACGCTCAGCGTGAAGGACCGGTCCTCGTCGAGGGCGAGTCCGGTTGCCAGCTTTCGGACGGCCTGCCGCACCAGCCGCACGCTGGACGGTTGCGCGGGCAGGGTGAGGTCGAGCTCGGCCACTGCGGCTGCGTCGACGGCCACCGAGACAATGGCCATGTCATCCGGCGCGGAAGCGCCGCCGAGGATTTGCTCCAGAATGCTGCGGGCGGGATCCTCGGCCCCGGTCTCGTGCGCGTGCGCGACGGCGGCGAGCAGCCGCTCGCGGCCGGCCGCGGGATTGCGCGTCAGCTCGGTGACCCCGTCCGTATACATCACCAGCAGGCTGCTCGGGGCGAGCTGTACGGTCCGCGAGGGAAAGACGCGGTCGCCCGCGTAGCCGAGCGGGAGCCCGCCGCCCGGCAGGATGCGCACCGATCCGTCCGCGTGGGCGACGACGGGCGACGGATGGCCCGCCGTGGCGTATTCCAACGTCAGCGCGATGGGATCGAACCGCGCGAAGATCGCCGTTGCCATCGCCTCGAATTCGTAGGTGAGGGTGAGCACGCGGTCCGCGCGCGCGAGCACGCGCGCGGGCTCCGCATCGTCCAGCGCCGCGGCGCGAATCGACTGTCGCACCTGCCCCATCACCGCGGCGGCCTGGACGCCGTGTCCCACGACGTCCCCGACGGACAGCGCGATCCGCCCATCGGGCAGGCGGAACACGTCGTACCAGTCGCCGCCGACCGACGGCGTCGCGGTCGCGGGGACGTACGCGGCGCGCACGCGGATGCCGGGCACCTGGGGAAGCCCGGCCGGGAGGAACGCGCCCTGCAGCATCTCGGCGACCTTGCGTTCCCGCTCGTAGAGCCGGGAGCGTTCCAGCGCTTGCGCGCACTGATGCGCGAGCGCGGCGATGAGGCCGCGCTCCTCCTCGTTGAACTCCTTCGGACCGTCGAATACAAAGACCAGGGCGCCCGTGGTCCGGGGCCCCACGAGCAGCGGTGCGACGGCCCGGGCGCCGGCGTGGGGCAGAGCCGTCCCGTCGGCCCCGGGGTACTGCGAGAGCATCGCGTCTCGCGACGGCACATAGTGCGGCTGTCCGGTCCTCGCCGCTTCTACGACGAGCGACCCCCTTGACGTCGGGAGGTGCCGCCAGCGTTCGACCATGTCGTCCGGGTATCCGCGGGTTCGCAGCAGCTCCAGGGCGGCGCCGTCCTCGGAGAGGCGGTACACCGCCGCCGCCGATGCGCCGAGGATCCGGCTGCCCTCGCCGATGATGACGTCCGCCACCTCCCCGGACGTCATCATCGGCGACAGCGCCTCGCTCACCGCGTACAGCTGCGCCAGCCGGTGCGCGGTTCGTTCCGCCGCCGCGTGCGCCGCCTGCTCCGTCCGCATGCGGTCGGCGAGCACCCGTGAGACTCCCGCGCGCTCCGCTACGACGCTCGCAACCGGAAGCCCCGCGAGCGACAGGATGCCCATAAAGGCGACGAGGTAGAGGAGCGACGCGTTGGGGCCGACGATGTGGAACGGGCCCGTCCCGCGAATCGTGGCCACCGCCGCAATGCCGGCGAGCAGCACGATGACGGTGGAAGTTTCGCGGAGGCTGAGGCGGAAGGCGGCCCACATGGTGAGCGGCACCGTGAGGTAGACGAACGGGAAGACGCCGCCGAACACGACCCAGACGTCCGCCGCGAGGATCGCGAGGAACAGCCCGCGCTCGCCGATCTCGCGGCCGCTCAACTCCCAGCGCGCCGGCCGGCTCCACAGGATCAACAGCGGAGCGACGATCACTGCCCCGGCCATGTCCCCGAGCCACCACGTCATCCAGATCGCCGGATAGGCGTGCCAGGACGCGTACCCGCCGAGCGCGAGGCTGGTCACGCCGGCGGTCGCGCTCACCATCGGCGCCACCCCGGCGCCCAGGAGCATGAAGGTAAGGGTGGTGCGGGAGCTGTAGAACGCGTCGCGTCCGTGCGCGTAGCGGTTGATCAGGTACGCGCCGATGAGCGCCTCGCCCGTGTTCCCCGCGGCGATCCCGAGCGCGGTCCAGAGGTTGCCGGCCGTGGTGATATTGACGTAAAAGGCGGCGGCGAACGTGATGGGCCATGCGCGGTACCCGAGGAGGAGCACCGACGCCAGCGCGATGCCCGTCGGCGCCCAGACCGGCGTCGCGCTCGGGTGCACGGATGCCAGCTCCAGCCCGAGCTTGGCGGTGACGACGTACGCAGCCGCCACGAGCGCGACCGTGACGCCCTGACGAAGGATAAGGCCGCGCCTGCCGGAGGGTGGCACGGTCCGCTGCGTCTCCTTGGTGGTGGGCTGCGTCGGGATCGCCCGCCTCATTAGACCCGCATCCCGCCGCTTCCTCCCGCGCGCCCGCACCCGGGGGCGCCTCAGGGGAGTTGGCGAGCGGGGCGTGGAACCTGAGGGACATGGGGGAGGGATGAGCCGTGACGACGCAACGCAGGCCGCGCCCGGCACCGAGTGCGGCCGGAGCCCCAGTGACGCGCCGGACTCTGCTCGCCGGGGCGCTCGGCACGGGGAGCGCGGCGCTCCTCGGCGCGGCGCGGCCCCGCGCCGCCGCCTCGGCGCCGGCGCCGCAGGGCCGGCTCGTGTTCGGGATGTGGCAGAGCCCGGAGTCGCTCGATCCCGGGACGTCGGGGCTCATCTCCAGCGGGTACATCAGCATCAACGTCTTCGACCCGCTGATCTGGCACCTCCCGGGGATGCGCCGGGGACAGGAGTACTTCCCCGGGCTCGCGCTGCGGTGGGAGGTGTCGGGCGACGCGAGGCGCTTTACGTTCCATCTACGGCGCGACGTCAAGTTCCACGACGGCACGCCGTTCACCGCCGAGGCCGTCAAGGCCACGCTGGAGCACATCGTGAATCCCGAGACCAAGTCGCGCTCCGCGATCACGGCGCTCGGACCGTACTCCCACACGGAGGTGACCGGCGACGACGTCGTGACGATCGTCTTCAAGGAACCGAACGGCGCGTTTCTCAACAACGTCGCGACGTCGGGCCTTTCGCCGATCTCGCCCGCGGCGCTCAGGCGATACGGCCACCAAGGGGTGAGCCAGCATCCCGTCGGCACGGGTCCGTTCAAGTTCCAGGAGTGGGTCCTCGGCAACCACGTGACGATCGTGGCCAACCCCGACTACAACTGGGCGCCGCCGGTGGCCCATCACCAGGGGCCGCCCCATCTCGCCGAGATCACATTCCGCATCATCCCGGACGCGTCGACGCGGTTCAACGCGCTCCGCACGGGCGAGGTGCTGATCGCGGAAAACCTGGCGCCGACCGACGTCCAGGGGCTGCAGCGCGCCAAAGGCTACACCGTGTTCGCCGCGCCCGTGACCGGCATGCCGTACTCCATCATGGTGAACGCCAAGCGCCCGCCGTCCGACGACGTGCGGGTCCGGCAGGCGCTGCAGTTCGCCACGAACCAGGAGGCGATCATCGAAGCCCTGTACAAGGGCATCTACGAGCCGGCGCACAACATCTTCCTCCCCGGGACGCTGTCCTACGACCCCACCCTCGACAAGATGTACCGGTATGATGCCGGCCGGGCCAAGAGCCTCCTGGAAGAAGCCGGATGGAAGGCGGGGGCCGGCGGCGTCCGTCAGAAGGACGGCCAGCCGCTCCGCTTGGTGTTCATCAACATCGCCAACTTCGGCTTCGACCAGATCTCGCAGTTGCTCCAGGCGCAGTGGCAGGACGTGGGGATCCAGACGGACATCTCTGCCCAGTCCTTTCCGACCGTGGCCGAAACGTACAACCGCGGCGATCATAACCTGGCCGACTTCTTCTATTATTCCGTCGACCCGTTCCTGATGCGGGCGCTCTACGCCTGCGATCAGATCACACATGGCTTCAATTGGATGCACTACTGCGACCCGCAGGTGGACGCCCTGGTCGCCAAGGGCAACGCCACGGCCGATCCGTCAAAGCGGATCGCGCCGTTCCGCGAGGCCGCCCGGCGCGTCATGGAGGCGGCGGTCGTCATTCCGATCTATCAGCAGCGGGCGGTGTTCGACGCCAGCGACCGCGTGCAGGCGCTCCGCTTCACCGTCAACGGCTTCCCCATCTACTACGACGCCACGCTGCGCGCGTAGGCGGGCGGGGGCTCGCGCGGAGGCGGAGCGGTGGGCGCATTCATCGGGCGGCGGCTCCTCGCGAGCCTGCCGATCGTGTTTGGCGTCACGGCGCTCGTGTTCCTGATCCTGCACCTCATTCCGGGCGATCCGGCGCAGATCATGTTGTTCGGCACCAACGCCACCCCGGATCAGATCGCCGGCCTGCGGCGGTCCCTCGGGCTCGATCGGCCGCTGGCCGTGCAATACGGCGACTTTGTGTGGCGGCTCGTGCACGGCGATCTGGGCGTCTCGTTCATCTCGCAACGGCGGGTGGCGGAGGAGATCGGGCTGGTCTTTCCCGCCACGGCCACCCTGGCGCTGGCCACGATGGTCGTCGCCGCCACCGTGGGGCTCGGCGCGGGCGTCATCGGCGCGATGTACCGCGGGAGCTGGATGGACGTCGCCGGGACCGGCTTCTCGGTGCTGGGCGTCGCCGTGCCCAACTTCTGGCTCTCGGTGCTGCTCATCCTCGTGTTCGCGGTGCGCCTGGGGTGGCTTCCCGCCCTCAGCGAGGGCGGCGTCCGCGGGCTCATCCTGCCGTCGGTGAGCCTCGGCTGGGGCTTTTCCGCGATCATCACGCGGCTGTGCCGCGCCAACCTGCTGGAGGCGCTGGCGCAGCCGTACGTCTCGACGGCGTACGCGAAGGGCCTGCGGGCCGGCGCCGTGGTGGTGCGGCACGCGCTCAAAAACGCCTTGATCCCCGTTGTCACGCTGCTCGGGCTCCAGGTGGGGAATCTGTTGAGCGGGGCCGTGGTCGTGGAGACCATCTTCGGGCGCCAGGGCCTCGGATCGCTCGCGGTGCGGGCGATCCAGGCCAAGGACTTCCCCACGATCCAGGGGGTCGTGCTCGTCGTCGCGCTCGTGTACCTGCTCGTCAACCTCGCCGTGGACGTCGCGTACGCGGCGCTGGACCCGCGCGTGCGGTACGGCTGAGTGGACGTTCAGGCCTCCTCCGCGGCGCCGCCCGCGCCGGCCAGGCCGGCCACGGGGCGGCCGTCCTGGGTGTGGCGGCGGTTCGCCCGCCACCGCTTCGCTGCCGCCGGCGCCGCGCTGTTGCTCGTGGTGTTTGCGCTCGCGGCGGCGGGGCCCGTGGTGGCGCCGTACAATCCGGAGCGGGTCGACATCGTCGATCGGCTGCGCCCGCCCGGCGCGGCGCACTGGCTCGGGACCGACCAATTCGGCCGCGACGTGCTCAGCCGCGTCGTCGCCGGCGCCCGGCCGACGTGCCTCGCGGCGGTGATGGCCATCGGCATCGCCGCGGGAGCGGGGGTGGTACTCGGTGCCGCGGCGGGGTACGCGGGCGGCGCGGTGGACGGCGCGGTGATGCGCGCCATGGACATCATGCTGGCGTTTCCGGGCATCCTGCTCGCGCTCGTCGTCGTGACGATCCTGGGCACCGGCCTCCTCAACGTGATGATCGCCGTCGGCGTGTCGCTGATCCCCGCGTTTACGCGGCTCGTGCGCGGCGCCATGCTGTCGCTCCGGCAGCGCGAGTTCGTCGTGTCGGCCCGGGCGATCGGCTGCGGCTCCGTGCGGATCCTCGGCCGGCACATCCTGCCGAACGTCTGGGCCCAGGTCGCGGTCCTGTCCACCACCGCCCTGGGCTGGGCGATCATCGCGGGCTCGACGCTGAACTTTCTCGGCTTCGGCGTCCATCCGCCCACCCCGGAGTGGGGCGCGGATCTCAACACCGGCCGGGAGTACCTGAACGCCGCGTGGTGGATGAGCACGGCGCCGGGCACCGCCATCGTGCTCGTCATCCTCGCCATCAACTTCGTGGGGGACGGCGTGACCGAAGCGCTGGACCCCGCGCTGCGCCGGCCGTAGTGGAGCGTCTTTGATGTGTGACGGTCCGGCCGGCTCGAACGCGTTCCGGCGTTCGTCAATGACGCGCTAGCGCGGCGCCGATGCATGGCGAGGGGACGCGAGCGTCCGGTCCCCACCCCGCCGACGCCTGACCGCGACGCGAAGGAGGCCGATCGTGCGATTGTATATCCTCGACCTGGGACGGTGCGACGTGGACAAAGGCGCCGTGCTGACGCCCGGGTCCGGCGACGGCACGCGGATCGACATTCCGATCGTCGGGTACCTGATCCAGACGGACGACGGCCGCAACCTGCTCGTGGACACCGGCATCCACCGCAAGCACATCGCGGACCCGCTCGCGACCCACCGCGGCAAGCCGTTCGCGAAGCTGCTCACCGTCAAGATGCGGCCGGAAGACGACATCGAGCGCCGGCTCGGCGAGATCGGCCTCCGCGCCGAGGACATCGACGTGCTGGTGAGCACGCACTTTCACTTCGACCACTGCGGGAATCACGCCGACTTCGGCCGCGCCCGGATTCTCGTCCAGCGCGAGTGCTACGAGGCCGCGCGCGGGTCCGACCGATTTCCGCGGGATCTGTTCGACCTGCCGCACCTCCGCTACGAGATGGTCGAGGGCGATACGGAGATCGCTCCCGGCGTGCGGCTCCTCGAAACCTCAGGGCACGTGCCCGGCCACCAGTCGGTCCAGGTGCGCCTGCCGCGCACAGGCCCGGTCATCCTGGCCATCGACGCCATCTACACGGCGGAGAACGTCGAGACCGACAACTGGGGTGTGTACATGGATCAGGACCGCGCCCGCGCGAGTGCCCGGCGCCTCGTCGAGCTGGCCCGCGCGGAGCGCGCGATGCTCGTGTACGGGCACGATCCGGCACAGTGGGCGACGCTGCGCAAGGCGCCAGCATACTACGATTAGCGCGGCGTCGTTGATGTTTGACGAGGGTCGCTGGGCCGGCCGGCCCAGCGACCCTCGTCGCGTCAAGCACCGGCAGGCGGCCGCAGCGCTGCCCTGCCGCGGCGGCGCGCGACGCGCACGCGATGGCCGGGCCGGCCCTGCGTGCCGGCGCTACGACGAAGCGCCGAGCAGTTGCGCCGCGCGCCGGACGTTGCGCGGGTCGACCCAGATGACCGCCCCGAACCGGCCGGCGCCGGCCGCGATGGCGCTCACCGCGGTCACGTTCACGCCCGCCTCGCCGAGCGTCTCGAAGTAGCCGGTCAACGCGCCGACCCGATCGTCGCCGTTGACGAGGATCGCCTTTTTGGGCCCGACGAGCTTCCACTTCGCCGGCCTCGCGGCGCGCTTGAGCGCCGCGGCGTCCGTCGACACGAAGTCCACCTGGGTGCGCCGGCCGCTCGGGAACGCGTGCAGCAGCGCCAGATTCACGCCGGCATCGCCAAGGTGGCGCAGCATCCGCGCGCCCTCCCCCGGCTTGTTCGGGGCCTCGATGTAATAGTAGTCCACGATCCGGATGGTATCGGCCACCGATCTCCCCTCCTTGAAGCCCGCCGGTCTTGGAGCCGGGGCTTCATGAACGTCATATTGGAGGCGGCGCGGGAATCCTGCCCGCCCGGGGGACAGGGCCGCGCGCGGCCCGCGCATAAGTGGCTTCGGGCGTGAATGCCAGGGTGGGAGGACAGGGTATGGCGAGGCATCTGGTGTGCTTGACGTTCGACTTCGACGCGATCTCCAATTGGATCGCGCGCGGCGCCGTGACACCCACCGCGATTTCCCGCGGCGAATTCGGCGTGGTCGGCGCGGGACGCATTCTCGATCTGCTCGCCCGGCGCGGTATCGCCTCCACATGGTTCATCCCCGGCCACACCATCGACACGTATCCCGAGATGTGCCGCCGCGTGCATGCGGAGGGGCACGAAATCGGGAATCACGGGTACCTGCACGAACCCCCGGCGACGCTCTCCGCCGAGGACGAGGCGGCGGTACTCCGCCGGGGCAGCGAGGCGATTCATCGGATCTGCGGCAGCGCCCCGCGGGGCTACCGGTCGCCGGCGTGGGACCTCAGCCCCCACACGGTGTCCCTCTTGCTCGAGCACGGGTTTCTCTACGACAGCAGCATGATGGCGCACGACTGCTTGCCGTACCGGGCGCGGCAGGGCGACGACCTGGCGCCGGACCGGCCCGTGCGCTGGGGCGCGGCGACCCGCCTCATCGAAATGCCGGTGAGCTGGTCCCTCGACGACTACCCGCACTTCGAGTACGCACGGTCCCCCGCCGGGATTCTGCCCGGGCTTCGCCGCGGCGGGGACGTGCTCGACAACTGGGTGGACGACTTTCGCTACATGGCCGCGACGGTGGACTGGGGGGTGCTGACGTACACCTTCCATCCTCAGGTGATGGGCCGCGGACACCGCATGCTCGTCCTGCAGCGGCTGATCGATGCGCTTGCGGCGGAGCGCGCGGTGTTCGTGCGCATGGATGCCGCGGCCGAGGAATCCGCGGCGCGCGGCGGCTAACGCGCCCGCGTGATCTTGTGCAGCCCGCGCGGGTGGTCGGGGTCGTGTCCCCGGATCCGCGACAAATGGTACGCCAGGAGCTGCAGCGGCAGCACGTAGACATGCGGGCTGAGGCGCTCGTCCGGGACGGCCGGCATCGCAAGCGGGATGTCCGCCTGCCGGAGGATGGCCGCGTCGGAGGACACGATCAGCGTGCCCGCACGCCGGCGGCGCAGCCGCGACGCGAGCGCCGCGAGGTGCGGCAGCACGGCCCCCGGCGGCGCGATGAGTAGCACCGGAAAGCCCTCGTCCACCACCGCGATCGGCCCGTGCAGCAGGTCGGCCGCGGAGACCGGCTCCGCCACGAGGTAACACGTTTCCTTGAGCTTGAGCGCGGCTTCGCGCGCGGTGGCGTAGTCGTAGCCCCGCGACGTCACGAGGCACTCGTCGATTCGCCGCCAGTGGTGCGCGATGTCGCGGATGCGGCCGTCCGCCTCGAACGTGCGCGCCATGCAGCCCGGCAGGTCGGCGTGCGCGTCCGTGAGCCGGCGGCGGCCGGACGCCGCCGCGACGAACAGGCTCAGCACCGTCAGCTGCGCCGTGTAGGTCTTCGTCGCCGCGACGCTCCGCTCGCGCCCCGTGAGCAGCAGCGCCGTGTCGTGCGCCGCGCGCGAGAGCGCCGAGCCCGCGTCGTTGGTCACGGCGATGGTCCGGGCGCCGTACCGCCTGGCGGTCTCGACGAACTCGACGATGTCGGGTGACGCGCCGGACTGCGACAGCCCGATGACCAGCGACCGGCGGAGGCGAAGCCGGGCCCGGTAGACGGTGAGCACCGACGGGGCCGCGAGGGAGACGGGGATCCCGAGCAACGTCTCGATGAGGTACCGGCCGTAGAGCGCGGCGTTGTCGGACGTGCCGCGCGCCGCCAGGACGATCGTCTCGGGCGCCCGGCGCCGGAGCCGCCGCCCCAGGGCGGCGATGGCCGGGCCCTCGCGGTCGCAGAGCCGCGCGACGACCTCGGGCTGCTCCTCGATCTCGCGGCGCATCAACCGGCCCGCCGCGGCTTCCGCCGGGATCGCGGTCATCGTGCGATCGCCGCGGCCGTCAGAGGAGCTGCGCCGTGGCGCCGTCGGCGGTGAGCTCGATCAGGGCGCCGCCCGTCGTCCCGTCGCCCATGGTGCAGTTCACGACGAGCGTGTCATCGAGGCGAGCCACACCGCCGGCCTCGTGGACGTGGCCGCACGCGAGCACCCGCGGGCGGACCTGCCGGACCAGGTCCAGCACGGCGCGCGTGCCGATGTGGCGGCCGGAGCGTGCGACATCGAGGGTGCCCGCCGGCGGCTCATGGGTGACCAGCACGTCGCACGGCGACGCCACGTGCGGACCGCCGAACAACACGCCGCCGATCTCCACCGGCGTCGTTCCCGCCAGCGAGCCGCGGCCTGCGATCTCCGCGAGCGCCCGCGGGCCGTCCATGTTGCCGGCGACCGCAAAGACCGGCACCGGCAGGGCGCCGAGGAGATCGAGCGCTTCCTCTCCGTAGCCCGCGTGGGTCAGGTCGCCGGGGAGCAGGACCACGGCCGGCGCGTGCTCCGCGACGAGGGCGCGCACGCGCGCGATGCGTTCCGGGCGGCCGTGGAGGTCTGCGCAGGCGAGGATCTTCATGGCGCGTGGTTCGACGCGAACCCGTGCCGATCTTTCGTTGCAGGGGGCCACGGAGGGGACCGGGAACCGACTATCGGCGGCTCGATCGGCGCGTCGTCAAGTGGGGTGGGAGAGAGCATGTCGCAGGAACGAAGCCGCGCACGGCACGCGAGGCGGCGCGGTACCGCGCCGGCGCCGCGCCTGCGCGGCGGACGCTCGTGGGCGTGGATCGCGGGGCTCGTGGTGCTGGTCGTGGCCGGCGGCGGCGGGTGGTGGCTGCTCAGGCCGCACGCGCTCCCCGCGGCCCCGAAGATCGGCGAGCGCGTGCCCGACGAGGGATACGAGCACGTGCCGGTCGGCAGCGCGATCCCGTACCACGCGCATCCGCCGGCCTCCGGTCCCCACTATCCGATGCCCGCGCCGGCGGGCGTGTACATGCAGGGGCTCGCCCCGGGGTTTTGGGTGCACAACCTCGAGCATGGCTACGTCGTCGTGCTCTTCAAGCCGCCGGCGGCGCCGGGGCTCGAGCTGCAGCTGCGGGAGATGCTGCGCGACTTCCCGCCGAGCAAGTTCGGCAACGTCAAGTTCGTGGCCGCGCCGTACGAGGACATGCCGCACCGGTACGCCGTGCTCTCCTGGCAGTGGCGGCTGTGGCTCGACGAACTGGACCGGGCCAAGGTGCTGGAGTTCTACCGGGCGCACGTGGATCAGGGTCGGGAAGATCTTCCGTGAGGGGCCCGGGCGGCGCGCGCCGAGGCCGCCGGCCCGCGAGGAGGGAGAGGGATCATGAAGATGTACGTGGGAAACGAGTGGGTGGACAAGCGGCAGACGATCCCGGTGCTGAACCCGTACGACGGCTCCGAGATCGACACGATCCCCAAGGCCGACGCCGACGACGTGGAGCGGGCGCTCGCGACGGCCACGCGCGGCGCCGCCGCGATGCGCCGCCTGACCGGATACGAGCGGTTCCAAATCCTGCGTAAGGCCTCGGACCTGCTCCTGGCCCGCGCCGACGACTTCGCGCGCACGATCACGCTCGAGGAAGGCAAGATCATCGGCGAGGCCCGGTTCGAGGTCACGCGCGCGGCGGAGATCCTGGCCCTTTCGGCGGAGGAGGCCAAGCGTCTGTACGGCGAGGTGATCCCGCTCGACGGCGCCCCCGGCGTGAAGACGCAGATGGGGTTTACGTTGCGCGTGCCGTGCGGCGTCGTCGTCGGCATCAGCCCGTTCAACTTTCCCCTGCACCTGGTCGCGCACAAGGTCGGGCCCGCGCTCGCGGCCGGCAACAGCGTCGTCCTCAAGCCCGCGACCGACACGCCGCTCAGCGCGCTGAAGCTGACCGCGCTCTTGCTCGAGTGCGGCGTGCCCGCGGACGGCATCCAGTGCATCACCGGCAGCGGCAAGGAGGTGGGGGAGGCGCTGTGCAGAGACGCCCGCGTGCGCAAGATCACGTTCACCGGCAGCCGGGACGTGGGCGAGCAGATCTGCCGGGTCGCGGGGCTCAAGAAGGTCACGATGGAGCTCGGCAGCAATTCGCCGCTCATCATCATGCCGGACGCCGACCTGGAGAAGGTCGCCACGGCGGTCGCGGCGACCGGCTACAGCAACGCGGGCCAGGTGTGCATCAGCGCCCAGCGCGTCATTCCGCTCGCGCCGATCTACCAGGACTTCCTCGCGGCGCTCCGGCCGAAGGTCGCCGCGCTCACGACCGGCGACCCGCTCGACGAGCGCACCAAGGTGGGGCCGATGGTCCGCGAGGCCGACGCGAAGCGCGTGGAAGCCTGGATCAAGGAGGCCGTGAGCGCAGGCGCGAGGCTCGTGGTGGGCGGCGACCGGCGGGGCGCCATCCACAGCCCGACGGTCCTGGCCGACGTGACGCCGCAGATGCGGGTGGCGCAGAGCGAGTTGTTCGGCCCGGCGGTGGCGGTCACGCCGGCGCCGACGGTCGACGAGGCGATCGCGATGGCGAACGACACGAACTACGGGTTGTCCGCGGGGGTATTCACCGAGAACATCAACACGGCGATGCGGTTCGCCCGGGAGGTCGAGGCCGGTAACATCCACATCAACTGGGGCCCGCAGTGGCGTGCGGACCTGATGCCGTACGGCGGCCTCAAGGAGAGCGGGTTCGGGAAAGAAGGCCCCAAGTACGCCGTCCAGGAGATGTCCGAGCTCAAGATGATCGTGCTGCATCTCTCGTAGCGGCCGTGAAGGCGGTCCGTGTGCCCGCGTACGGCGGGCCCGAGGTGCTGCGCTACGAGGAGGTGCCGACGCCGGCCCCGGGGCCGGGCGAAGCGCTCGTGCGCCTGGAGGCGATCGGCGTCAACTTTGTCGACATCTACCAGCGGCTCGGCCACTACAAGGTGCCGCTGCCGTTTGTGCCGGGGTCCGAGGGCGCGGGTGTGGTGGAGGCGGTCGGCGCCGGGGCGGGCGGCGTGCGGCAGGGGGATCGCGTGGCATACGCCGGCGTGCCCGGCGCATACGCCACGCACGCGGTCGTCCCGGCCCAGCGGCTCGTGCCCCTGCCGGCCGGCGTGGACGCCCGGCAGGGTGCGGCCGTCATGCTCCAGGGGATGACCGCGCACTACCTTTCGCACGCCACGTACCCGCTCCGGGCGGACGATACGGCGTTGGTCCACGCGGCGGCGGGCGGCGTCGGACTCCTCCTCGTGCAGATGGCGAAGATGCGGGGCGCGCGCGTGATCGGCACCGTCTCCACGGCGGCCAAGGCGACGCTCGCGCGCGAGGCGGGGGCCGACGAGGTGGTGCTGTACGAAACCGAGGATTTCGAGGCCGAAGCGAAACGGCTGACCGGAGGCCGGGGGGTGCAGGTGGTGTACGATTCGGTCGGCCGCGCCACGTTCGACCGCAGCCTCGACTGCCTCGCGCCGCGGGGGTATCTCGTGCTGTACGGGCAGGCCAGCGGACCGGTGCCGCCGTTGGACCTGCAGATCCTGGCCCAAAAGGGGTCGCTCTTCGTCACGCGGCCCACGATGGGGTCGTACGTGGCGACGCGCGAGGCGTTGCTGGAGCGGGCCGGCGCGGTGCTCGGGTGGGCGGCCTCCGGCCGCCTCAAGGTACGCATCGACCGCACGTTCCCGCTGGCGGAGGCGGCGGAGGCGCATCGCGCGCTCGCGAGCCGCGCCACGACCGGCAAGCTCCTCCTGATCCCCGCTTAGCGCCCCGCGCCGCGCCTGCCGTCGAGATACTGCGACAGGCGGTCGAGGCTGTTGCGCCAGTTCGCCTCGAGCGCCTTGGCGGCGCCCTCGAAACGCCGCATCTCGAGCGCGGCGAGAATGCGCCGGTGCTCGGCCACCGAGCGCTCCGCCACCACGCTCCCGCCGAAGTAGCCGCTCTCGAGGCGCTGCAGCTTGACTTTGAGATCGCGCACGATCCTGATGAGCTCGGGGTTGTCGGAGCGCCTCAGCACGACGGCATGGAAGTCGCGGTCGGCCGCCGAGGCCTCCGCGGCCGACCGCTGGCGCAGCGCACGCGCCAGCCGTTCGTTCGTCCGGGTCATTTCCCGCAGGTCCGCCGCCGTCAGCCGGTGTCCGCCAGAGCGGACGGCCAGGGCCTCAAGCGACCAGATGATCGGATAGAGCCGCCAGGCTTCGCCGATGTCGAGCGGCGACACGCGCGTCCAGCGGTTCGGCGCGGTCTGCACGAACCCCTCGTCCTCGAGCCGCTGCAGCGCCTCGCGGACGGGGGTGCGGCTGACGCCGAGCCGCGCCGCCAGCTCGACGTCCCGCATCTTCTCGTTGGGGCGCAGCGTGCCGCTGACGATCCACTCGCGTACGGTCACGTAGACGCGTTCGCGGACGAGCCGTCGTTCGATCCGGGCGACCTGCGCCGGCAGCGGCATCGAATGGTCCTCAAGATGTGATATACTACATACTACAAATCCGGCGGGGGGCCAGCAAGGCGCCGGGAGCGGCCGCGGCCACCGGGACCGCGGGCCGGCCGCCGAGCCGCCGCCAGGGAGGGAGCGCCGATGTCCGCATCGAGAACCGTGCCTGTCAGCAGTTCTGCCGCGGCCGTCTGGACCGTGGAATCCGGGGAGCACAGGCAACCCGGGATCGTGCACGTGGTGATGCTGGCGTTGTTCATCGGCATCGGGATCGTGGTCGGCACGCTCGGCAGCCTTGCGATCCCGATCGGTTTCGTGTCCGCCTTCTGGCCCGGTCAGGCGGTGCAGGCCGTCGGCGGCGTGTGGTTTGGGTGGTGGGGCGTGCTCGCCGGCATGTTCTTTCCGTTCATCTCCAACGCGCTGAGCGGATCGGCCCCGATCCCGGTGTCGGCGGCGTACCTCCCGGCCAACTTCCTGCAGGCGTTTCTGGCGGGCGCCGCGTTTCGCTGGCTCAAGGCCGACCCCCGGCTGCAGAGCACGCGCGACTGGGTGATCTGGATCGTCGTCGGCGTCCTGCTGGCGAACTTCCTCGGCGCGTTTTGGGGCACGTACGTGCTCGCGTGGTTCGGGATGATCACGCAGTCGGCGCGGGTCACCGCGCTGCTGGGCTGGTTTTTCGGCAACTCGATCCCGTCGCTGATCTTCGGATCCATCCTGTTGAAGTACGTCTCTCCGATGGTGCTGCGCAGCAAGGCCTTCACCAAGGGGTGGTGGGCCTGACCCAACCGTGACCGGCGCGCCGGCCCGCGCCTTGGACGGGGGTGGGATGATCTGACCGAGGCCCAGATCGCGAAGAAGACCCTGCTGGGGATGGTGCCGGTGGATTCGCCGTTCTACCGGTACCATCCCGTGACCCGCCTCGTGCTGCTCGTCTTTCTCTCGGTGACGCCGCTGTTCGTCGACATGCCCGAAATCAACCTCGGCCTGATCCTCGCGGCGCTCGTCCTCCTGCGGTGGGGCCGGGTCCGGATGCAGCAGATCCGGCGCTACCTGCCGCTTCTCGCCACCGTGGCGCTGTTCATGTTCGGGGTGGCCTTCCTGGCGCCCGGCGATCGAGCGCACCTCGCGGCGTTCCGGCTCGCGGGGCTCACGTTCTATTTCCAGCCGATGTGGTGGGCGTTCGTCAGCTACTGCCGGCTCGTCGCGATGCTCTTCGGCGCGATCCTCTACTTCTCCACGAACCGCGAGCGCGACACCCT
>JAJPJL010000020.1 GCA_021324255.1 Bacillota bacterium | reverse complement strand
GGCCGAAGCACTGCTCACAGACGAAAATCGGCTCAACCGGATAGCGCCGTCCGCACTCCCGGCACGCGAGCCCGACCACTCCCATCTCTCCCCTCCCCTTTCACTCGCACCAAGCGCGGGATGGCTGGTCCGTCGACGGGACCAGGCGCTTGGCCTGAGGTTCAGCATGCGGTGGTGCCGTGTAACAAAAATCCCCCTCCGGCTCCGAGGGGGATCAATCCCTCTTATCTCCCGGAATTGGTTCTTCCGCGGGAATTAGCACCACACCAAGGGGGACCTTGGTAGGCTGCCGGGTGTCATCGGGCCCGTCCCTCGACCGCTCTGGATAAGGGTTGCTATGAAGTTTGAACCTACGGTAGCATGCGCTTCCCCCCATGTCAAGAAAAGGAGGGAAAAAACGCGCGCACAGAAGGTCTCCATCTCATGCATCCCGTTCTCTTTCAGCTCGGGCCGCTCGCGCTTCGATGGTACGGGGTCATGATGGGCCTCGCCCTGTTTCTGTCCGTGCCGATCACCGCGCACTTCGGCGAGCGTTTCGGCATCCCGCGTACGCTCATCATCGACCGGTTGGCGGTGCCGTTCCTCGCCTCGCTCCTCGTCGGGGCCCGGATCGGCTACGTGGTCTCGCACCCGGCCGAGTTTGCGGGCGATCCCCTCGCAGCGGTGCGGCCGCCGTACGCCGGCCTAGCGTCTCACGGCTCGATCGCGGCGGGCCTGCTCTTTCTCTGGTGGTGGTGCCGGCGCCACGCCGTGTCGCTCTGGCGGCTCGCGGACGCGATGACGCCGGCGCTGCTCCTGGCGATCATTCTCGTGCGATGGGGCAACTTCATGAACGGGGAACTATTCGGTGACCCCACCGCGCTCCCATGGGGCATCGCGGTTCCTGGACTCCCCGGCGGGCCGCGCCATCCGCTCCCCCTCTACGAGATGGCGGGCACGGCGATCATCCTGGCGTGGACGCTCGGGCGCGCACGGCACCGGCCGCGGGACGGCGCCCTGTTTTGGTCCGCCATGATGATGTCGTCCGTCCTGCGATTTGCCCTGGACCTGCTCCGGAGCCAAGACCGGACCGCGGTGTCGTTGACGCTCGGCCAGATGGCGGCGCTCGTCCTCCTGGGATGGGGAGCATGGTTTCTCTGGATAGACCCCCGCGCCGGCGCGCACCGCCGCCCTTAGTCCGGCGTCTGGAGGACCGGCACCGGCCCCCGGCGGAGGCGGCGTCCTCATCCGCTCCTCGGGTGACGGCCCTCCCGGGACCGGCGGCAGGGCCCCCCTGTCTTTTGCCGAACACCACAGACCAATTTGGGCGGGGCAACCGCGTGTCCCGCGACGATTCTGTGAACAGAGCCAAGGAGGGATCAGTCGTGCGGCGTGGTGTCGCGATCGGGTTGGCGCTCTTTCTCATCGGCGTGTGGGCCGCAGTCCCCGGCCGGTCGGCGCCGGCGTACGGCCCGCAGCAAACCGTGGTCATTGCCGAGGACATCTCGAGCGTCGTGTCGCTCGACCCGCAAGTGGGCTACGAGTTCCTCATTCCCGTTCACAACGTCTACTCGAACCTCGTGCAGTTCCCGACCGGGAACCTGACCCAGGTTCGCCCGCAGCTGGCGCAATCGTACGAGGTCAGTAAGGACGCCCGGACCTACACGTTCCACCTGCGGCACGGCGTCTAATTCGCGAGCGGCAACACGCTGAGCGCCGACGATGTCGTCTACACCTTCGAGCGCGTCGTGAACATTCCAAAGGACCCGGCATCGTGGCTCATCACGCAGATGGGCATCGACGCGAAGAACGTCGATCAGGTCGTCAAGGCCACCGACCCCTACACCGTGGTGATCGCCCTGCCGAAGCCGTTCAGCCCCGGCGCGTTCCTCTCGATCATGGCCAACGCGGTCGGCGGCATCGTGGACAGCAAGACGGTCAAGTCGCACGTGCAGAACAACGACTGGGGGTCCGGGTGGCTCGCGGATCATTCCGCGGGGAGCGGCCCGTATCAGCTCGCGCGCTGGGAGCGCCAGGTCGCGATCGAGCTCACGCCCAACCCCAACTACAATCTCGGCCCCGCGCCGGGGATCAAGCGCATCGTGTGGCCGAACATCATGGAGAACACGGTGCAGCGGGACGCGCTCGGCCGCGGCGACGTGGACATCGCGGTCAACCTGTCGGCCGCCCAGATCGCCGCCCTGCGCAAAGAATCGAAGTACTACGTGGCGCAGATTCCGGACCTCGGGATGGAATACCTCGGCATGGACGTGAAGAACGTCCCGGCGTTTGCCAAGCCGCAGGCGCGCCAGGCCGTTCGATGGGCCATCGACTACGACGGGATCGTCAAGAGCCTGCTCGCGGGCAACGCGCTGCCGCTGCAGGGCGTCATTCCCAAGGGGCTGTTCGGGTACATATCCGACCTGCCGTTCCACCGGGACGTCGCCAAGGCCAAGGCGCTCCTCCAGGAGGCCGGGTTCGGCAGCGGGTTCACCGCGGACCTACTCGTCTCGACGGGCTCGGCGGCCGGCGGGGTCAGCGCCGCGGATCTCGCGGCAAAGATCAAGAACGACTTGGGCGCGGCGGGGATCACGGTCAACATCCGTCAGGTGGCCGCGGATGAGCTCTACAAGACCTACCGAGGGCAGCAATCGCAGATGGTGCTCGCCAACTGGTTCGTCGATTATCCGGATCCGGACGACTTCGCCAAGCCGTTCGCGGATTACACGCAGAAGTCGCTCGCCTGGCGCCTCCAGTACTACAGCGATCCCGCGGCGAAGCTCGCGGACGATGCCGGCAGCATGGAGAACACGCCGCAGCGCGCCGCGCTCTACAAGCGCCTCAACGACATGATGGGTCAGGACGGCCCGTTCGCGATCCTGTACCAGCCGATGATCTCGTACGGCGTGTCCGCGCACATCCACAACATGGTCTTCGACGCGGTGAACGGCCCCGACTTCGAGAGGATGACCAAGCAGTAAGTTCCGCGGGCGGCGGCCGGAGATCCGGCCGCCGCCGCGCCTCCCATGAGCCTGTTCCGATTCCTGGCTCGCCGGACCGGCCTCGCGATCTTCGTCTTGTTCGGCGTGACGGTCATCACGTTCGCGCTGTCCCACGTCGTGCCGGCCGACCCCGTCGTCGCGTATCTCGGCGACCACGCGCCGCCGGATCTCGTTGAGAAAGTCCGCCACGAGCTCGGCCTCGACCGGCCGCTGCCCGTGCAGTTCGTGATCTACCTCGACGGGCTGCTGCACGGCAACCTCGGCATCTCCGTCATGGACAGCCGGCCGGTGACGCAGGACCTGGCCCAGTATCTGCCGGCCACGGTCGAATTGTCGACGGCCGCGATGCTCGTCGCGATCGCGATCGGGATCCCGACCGGCATCGTCTCCGCGCTGCACAAGGACGGCTGGCCGGATCAGCTCGCGCGCGTCTTCGCGCTGGGCGGGGCGTCGCTCCCGGTGTTCTACGTCGCCCTGTTGCTCCTCGGCCTGCTGTACTCGCGCCTCGGCGTCCTGCCGGGCCCGGGCCAGCTCAGCCTCTTTACGAGCCCGCCGCCCGTGATCACGGGCATGGTGGCCGTGGACGCGTTGCTGTCGGGGGACTGGCCCGCGCTCGGCGACGCGCTCCGGCACCTCGTCCTGCCGGCGTTCGTCCTCGGCTACTACTCGACCGGCATCATCACGCGCATGACGCGCAGCAGCCTGCTCGAGGTCATGCGGCAGGACTACGTGCGGACCGCGCGCGCGAAGGGCGTCGTCGAGCGCCGCGTGGTCCTTCGCCACGCGCTGCGAAACGCGCTGCTGCCGACCGTCACGGTCATCGGGCTCACCTACGGCAGCCTGCTCTCGGGGGCGGTGCTGACGGAGACGATCTTCTCGTGGCCCGGGATCGGCCGGTACGCGACCAACTCCGTCACCAACATCGACATCCCCGCCGTCCTGGGGGTCACGCTGGTCATCGCGTTCATCTACTCCGTCGCCAACCTGGTGGTCGATGTCCTCTACGCCTATCTCGATCCGCAGAT
>JAJPJL010000094.1 GCA_021324255.1 Bacillota bacterium | reverse complement strand
CGTCAGCCGTCCTCCGGAGTTACCCCCGAAGTACACTCGACCAGCTTTCGGCGTCCACGTGCGTGAGCGTTTGACTCGGCTACGTTGCCGGAGAGCTTGCGCCTCCACCTTCGCTTGTACCACAGCCCGCAATACGGGAGCAATCCGGAAAATTCGTTCGCAAAAGTTCTGGACAATGTGGCTAGCAACGTGTGCATAAGCCGTGGATAAGTCCTACGAACTCTTCTCCACGAAGTTCAGGCGGAGATTGGTGAGCAGCGTCTCCATCTCCCGCCGCGGCGCATCCTCGAGCCGGCCGCGGAGCACCTCGAGCACGGCCGCGTACGCGTCGATCGCCAGCCTCGCGCTCTCGAGGTCTTTTTCCACCTTGCCCGTCGTCACGGACGCCACGAGCCCCATGCCTTCCCAGGCCTTCGCCGCCATCACCCCCAGCACGGACACGAGCACCTCGCGAGTTCCGAGCGCCGCGAGCGGTACGCCCGAGTGGGGAGCCTCCTGCGCCGCGGATGCGTCGGGCGGCGCTCCTTCCTCCGGCCGCGCCGCCGAACGGTCCTCTTCATCCCGCATCGTGCTCACCTCGCTTGCGTCGCGCCGCGCACCGTGCAGCGCGCCCGGCACGCTAGGAGCGATCCAGCCGCTCGATCGTCCGGCACAGCGTCTGGGCGCCGCGTCCCACGTCGTCCCACGCCGTCTGCTCTCGCGGAGAATGGCTCACCCCGCCGACGCTCGGCACGAAGATCATGCCCGCCGGCACGAGCGCCTGCAAAATCTTCGCGTCGTGACCCGCCCAGCTCGGCATCGTCACGATCGGCCAGCCAAGATCCCCGGCGGCGGCCGCAATCTCGTCCCGGATGCTCCGGTTGAGCGGGACGGGAGCCTCGGAACGCCAGGTTCGCGCGACTTCCAAGCTCAGACCGTACCGGCCGGCGCATGCCCGAGCCTCCTCGTCGACGTGGCCGCAGAGCGCATCGAGCAGCGCCCCGTCCGGGCTGCGCACCTCCACCGTGACCTCGGCCCGGCCCGGCACCACGTTCGCCGCGCCGGGCGTCACCTGCAGGCGTCCCACCGTCGCCACGGCACGCCCCCCGGAGTCGCGCGCGAGCCTGCGCACGGCGCCGACCAGGTCCGCGGCACCCCACAGCGCGTCGTGGCGCACGTCCATGGGCGTCGTGCCGGCGTGATTGGCCTCGCCCACGAACTCCAGCACCGCGCGCGCGATGCCGACGATCGCGTCCACGACGCCGAGCGGCGTGTCGCGCGACGCGAGAACCGGTCCCTGCTCGACGTGCAGCTCCACGTACGCCGCCATCGGCATGGGCACGGCGCGCCGCGGCAGGCCGGTGTCGAACGCCCGGAGCGCGTCCGCGGCGGATCGCCCCGCGGCGTCGTGCAGCGCTTCCGGCGCGGGGGCGCGGCCGGCGATCCCGAGGGAGCCGAGGCATCCCGTGCCGTACGAGGTCCCTTCCTCCTCAGCGAACGCCAGGAGCAACAGGGGATGCCGTGGACGCACCCCGGCATCCCGAAACGCCGCGGCCACCTCCACGGCCGCCACGACGCCGAGCGCGCCGTCAAAGACGCCGCCGTTCGGCACCGTATCCAGGTGCGAGCCCGCCGCGATCGGCGACAGCGTGCCGGCCTCGCCCGGCACCACGCCGAACAGATTGCCCCAAGCGTCCACCGCGGGCTCGGCCCCGGCCTCGCGCATCCAGCGTGAGACGCGCCGGATGGCGCCCGCGTGCTCCGTCCCATACGAAAACCGGGTGACCCCGCCGTCCGGGGTGCGGCCGACCTCCGACAACTCGACGAGACGGGTACGCAACCGCTCCGCATTGATCTGCACCGCCACGGCACTGCCTCCGTGTTGACTCAGGATCGCCGCTGCGGTGCGGCCGCGCCGCGCACGGCTACGCGTTGATGATACCGAGGCTAGGGGAGCGCTCACAAGTCCCGGTGTGCCGCGGCGCGATCGCGGCTGCCCCGCTTCGGGCAGGCCCGTCCGGCGCATGCGGGCCTTGCATTAGCGTGTGCGGGGGTCCCAGATCTCGCGGAGGCCGTCCCCGGCCACGTTCAGCGCGAACACCGTGACGGCGATGGCGATCCCGGGCCAGAACGACAGCCACGGCGCCTGGCTCAGGTACTGCTGCGCGGCGTTGAGCATGGAGCCCCACGACGGCGTCGGCGGCTGGGTCCCGAGGCCGAGAAAGCTCAGGGTGGCCTCGGTGATGATGGCGCCGGCGATGTTCAGCGACCCTTGCACGACGATCGGGGCGAGGCTGTTCGGCAAGAGGTGCCGCCAGATGATGCGGCTGTCCCAGGCCCCGATCGCGCGCACCGCCTCGACGTATTCACGCTCGCGCTGCTGCAGGACCTCGGCGCGCGTGAGGCGCATGAAGACCGGCGCCAGGACGACGGCGATCGCGATCATCGCCTTGCCGAGGCCGGGGCCCAGGACCGCGGCGACCGCGAGCGCGAGGATGAGCGGAGGGAACGCGAGCATCGCATCCGTGAGCCGCATCAGCACGTCGCCGAGCCGCCCGCCGTAATACCCCGCCGCGAGCCCCAGGGGCAGCCCCGCGGCGATCGCCAGCCCGACGGAGATCACGCCGGCCTCCAGCGACGCGCGGGCGCCAAAGACCAGCCGGCTCAGGATGTCCCGGCCGAGCTCGTCGGTACCCATGAGGTGGCGCGCGCTGGGCGCCTGCAGGTACGCGGTGAAGTCGGTTTTGATCGGCGAAAACGGCGCCACCCACGGGGCGAGCGCCGCCAGCAGGACGATGAGCACGAACACGGCCAGGCCGCACGCCGCCAGGCGGTTGCGCACGAAGCGCCGGAGGAGATGGCGGAAGCCGCGCGGGGCCGGCATGGCGCGCTCCGCCGCGCGCGGCGCTCCCGGAAGGGCGACGCTCACGACCGTCCTCCGGCCAGCTTGATGCGGGGATCGATCAGCGAGTACACGATGTCGACGACGAGGTTGATCAGCAGGATCGCGAGCGCGCTGAACAACACCACGCCCTCGAGCATCGGATAGTCCCGGCCGTAGATCGAGTTGACCGCGAGCTGCCCCAGCCCGGGAACCGCGAAAATCGTCTCCGTGATCACGGCGCCGCCCAGCAACGTGCCCATCTGGATGCCCATGACGGTGATGACGGGAATCACCGCGTTCCTGAGCGCGTGGCGGATCACGACGACGCGCCCTCCGAGTCCCTTAGCCTTCGCCGTCCGCACGAAGTCCGCGCTGAGCACCTCGACCATGCTGCTCCGCAGCTGCCGCATGACAACCGCGGCGAGCACCAGGCCGAGCACGCACGCCGGCATGATGAGCGCCCGCAGGTTGCGGGCCGCATCCAGCGACAACGGCGTCCAGCCCGACGCGGGGAGCCAGTGCAGGTGGACCGCGAACAGGTAGATCAGCATGATCCCGAGCCAAAAGTTCGGGATGCTGAGGCCGACCAAGGCCGCGGCGGAGGCGCCGTAGTCCGCGGCCGTGCGTTGCCGCCACGCGGCCACCGCGCCGGCCGGGATGGCGATC
The DNA here is from genome assembly GCA_021324255.1 of Bacillota bacterium. Taxonomy (GTDB): domain Bacteria; phylum Sysuimicrobiota; class Sysuimicrobiia; order Sysuimicrobiales; family Segetimicrobiaceae; genus JAJPIA01. Next base: position 1,237 of record JAJPJL010000094.1, on the reverse strand, counting down.
GCCCACGCGACGATGAGCGCAGCGGCCGTGAGTTCGCCGGTGACGGGCACCTTTTCGAGGATGGTGGTGAGGACGGGCCGGTGGTCCTTGAAGGAGTATCCAAAGTTGCCGTGGAGCATCCCGCCGATCCAGCGGAGATACTGAACGTAGACCGGTTGATCCAGCCCGAGCTCGTGGCGCAGCGCGGCCACCGCCTCGGGAGGCGCTTCCTCGCCGAGAAACAGGCGGGCCGCGTCGCCCGGGATCAGATTGATGAGCGCGAAGATGATGAGGCTGACAAAAAACAGCACGGGGATCATGGTGAGGAGCCGCCGGACGAGGAATCGAATCATCGAGCGCGCAACGACGCGGCCGGACGGTACCCCCGTCCGGCCGCCCGGCCGTTACGAGAGCCAGACCCCGTGGAAGCGCATCATGCCGTCCGGGACGTGCTCGAAGCCGTGGACCTTGGTGGACATCAGCTTGTACTCCTTCGGGAAGTACAGCCACGCGTACGGCATGTCGTCGGCGAGGATGCGCGTGACCTGATTGTACGCCCGGCGGCGCTGGTCCATGGACTGCAACACGCGAGCGGCGTCGAGCAGCGTCTGCACCTGCGGGTTCGTGTACCCCGCATCGTTGAACGACCCGATCCCCGACTGCGTCACGAACGGGTAGATGTCGAAGTCGGGGTCCGGCCGGCCGCTCCACCCGAGCAGGGCCGCCTGGTGCTGCAGCTTGTCCGTCACGTCGAGGAGCTGGCCAAACTCGATGATCTGGATCTTCGCTTGGATTCCGGCGTCGGCCGCCATCGACTGCACCGCTTGGGCGATTGCCTGCGCCTGCTGCCCCTGGACGGTCAGGAGCGTGAACTCGAACCCGCCGGCGTGCCCGCCGGCCTGCAGGCGTTCCTTGGCCTGCCCGATGTTGCGGGGCGGTATCTTCCACGTCGGGTCGTAGGCGGGCGTGCCGTTCGGGAAGAACGAGTACGAGGGAAAGGCGGCGCCCTGCAGCACCACGTTCGCGATCGCGTTGCGGTCCAAGGACGCGCTGAACGCCTGGCGCAGCGGCTTGTTGTCGAACGGCGGCTTGGTGACGTTGAGCCAGATGCCCTGCCACGAAAAGGCGCCGTGCTCGCTGAGGCGGTACGCCGCGCCCGGTTTGCTGGAGTCCTGCGCCAGCTGCTTCACCTGCGGCGCCGGCACGATGTTGATGATGTCGACGTCGCCCGACTTGAGGTTCGCCACGCGCGCGTTGT